>JABGVH010000007.1:2500-37557 GCA_018646195.1 Halobacteriovoraceae bacterium | reverse complement strand
TCCACAGACTGTAGGGCCGATATTCGGCGGGATCTGTAGGGCATTACCGAGTTCTGATTGAAGTGCGGACACTTCTGCGATGGATGAACGATAGCCGCCACCTGCTAGTACCATGGGGGACATGGACATAATTGCAGCAACTACAACAGCGTTCTTGATTGCTTTTTTCATTGATGGTTTTCTCCTGAAACAACGGGGATGTTGTTAACTTTGTTAGTAAAATCTGAACTCTGACATTCTATGTCATTTATTCCGCACCGCACAATTACTGACTTCCAATGCTGTAACATTTTCAGGAAATTGGTTATAATTGAAAGAGCTCTCAATTGGGGTAGAGATAGCAATAAGTCCCCGAAATAATTCAAGGAGGTCATGGATGACCACAGAACAGACCAGGCAATTGAATCAAACCTATAATCTTTGGGTCGAACAATTAAGCGATTCTTTCGAACCACTTCCCGAACTTTGCGAGTTTTTAAACTCACCAAAAGGTCAAAGTTTGATTACTTGTGGTGAAAATCAATCAGTTTTAGAGTTAGGTTGCGGCGCTCGCTCAATTTTCTCTACCCACAAGCTGAGTTCTTTTAATAATTCCAATATTCTTGCAATCGATTTGTCTCAAGTGGCGATCAATTATGCCAGAACTCAGTACCCGGGTGCTGGCAATATTCACTACAGTGTCTACGATGCGCTAGACTTATACGATGTAGAAAAATTTCAGCTAATCGTTGATGCTCATTGTATCCATACAGTGACCACTGACAGAGAGTTATTGCTTGAAAACCTATACCAGGCATTAATTCCTGGAGGGAAATTACTACTTGAGGCGATGGTGTCGCATAAAGGAATGCTATTAGACCCCGGGTATCAGCTTGAAAAAAATATCCTCTATAAAGGTGAACAAGCGACTCGTTATATTCCCTCGGCCATTGAGCTTGAATACGAAATAATCGCCGCTGGTTTTGAAATAGAGTACTTCTGTGCCTCTGAGGGCATGAAGATTATTCCAAATGACCAGCGCCAGCAGGCCTTGGCAAGCGATCCAGATCTATTTCGAATTATTGCAAAGAAGGGCGGTTAATGAATTCTTTCTTTGAACTCTTACAATCATTTTGGCATTACCTGTCTTACCCAATATTTAAAGTAAGCGGTGGCCCAATTTCTCTTTTTTCGATAGGACTTGCGATACTAATCCTAGTGGTCTCGATAAAAGTCTCTAAGGTCACCGAAAACTTCGTCAACACTTTTTTGAAAGATAAGGAAATAGACAGGGGAGTTAAGGGCAGCCTTAGTCGTATGGCACGCTATTTAGTTTTCTTCGCGGGAATTTTGATAACCCTAGACACTGTAGGTATTGGCCTCAATTCATTGGCAGCGATAGGCGCTGTACTTATGGTGGGAGTCGGTTTTGGGCTACAAAATATTACTCAAAACTTTATCTCTGGTTTAATTATCTTAATGGAAAGGCCTATCAAAAATGGCGACCTGGTTGAAGTTAAAGGCGTCTCTGGCAGAGTGGTTGATATAAGGGCCCGCTATACAGTTATCCATACCAGGGATGATGTCGCTATAATTGTTCCCAATTCACAATTTATTACAGAGCAAGTTACTAACGAGAGTTTTTCTGGCGATAAAATTAGGTTGGCTATCTCGATCGGTGTTGCCTACGGCTCTGATGTCGGGAAAGTTAAAGAAATACTAATTAAGGTGGCCTCTGGGCATTCGTCAGTTTTGAGTTTTCCTGCTGCTGATGTCCATTTTAAAAACTTTGGTGATAGCTCATTAGATTTTAAACTGCTGATTTGGATTTCAGATATGTGGAATCATGAAAAAATTCTAAGTGACCTGAGGTTCTCGATTGATCAGGCCTTTAGAGAAGAGGATATCGTTATTCCTTTCCCACAACGTGACGTTCATACCTATAGCACCCAAAATAATTCCCAATGAAAAACCTCTTCCTGCTTTTTATGTTTCTGGGATTAGTTTGCTCGGCTTCGGCGAAGGATCCTGCCAAAAAGTTAAAACGCCCCTTTGTAGATAAAGCACTTATTAAAAAAGGAACTTCATTCTTTAGGCGCTTACTCTGTCCCGACGGTAGTTTGGCCAGGTTTTCCGGTGTAGATACAATCAAAAGTGATTTGGGCCAAGTAGAGGACCATTATTCGATTATCTGTAATGATGGTACTAAGGCAAAATATATAATTAATAATCTCTCGCTGCCCAAAAAACCGCTAGGTTTCAAACTATTAGATCGCGATGCTGTGGCAAAATATTGGGAGAGCAGGAGGTACTATAAAGGTGGAGATAAGAATGCTGCTTTAAAGTCTATTGAGGAAGCGCTAGGTCTCGAGCCCAAGGTCGAATTATTTCTTAATTTTAAAAAAACAATTAAAAAATAAAAGGCCGCTTATCCCCAAGCGGCCTTTTCACCATCAATCTTTTGCTCTAAATTTTTAATCGTCTTCTTTAGGTGCTTTCTCATCGCCTTTAGGTGCCTTCTCGTCTCCTTTCGGAGGGCGGGCATATTTTGGCACAAGGGCAAATTCAATTTCATTTGGGTAAAGGATTTGGCCATTACTGAGTTCGATTTCCTCGCGAGAAAGAACTTCTTTAATAGTTTTTTTACGGAACCAGCGTTTCTTTACTTCGCGTAGGCTGATTCTTTCGCCGTAAAAAGTCTCCATCCCTTTAGCAACAGTTCTGGCAGTCACTTGAGTGGTCGAAACCTGTTTAAGTTTGGCCAATTTCTTATACTTATCGCTGGCAATGGATTCACTGGCCATCATGGCGAAAGGTATTAGGGCCAAGATTAATAATTTTAAAAGTCTTTTCATGGTCCACCTCGATTAAGACGCCCCTGTCATTTCTCCTTGGGGGCCCTTTGGGTTTGTCCATCCTGAACATCTCAAACTTAAACTCCTTTTAAGTTCTTCCTACAACTCATATTACAAGAGGTGTGCCAATTTACTGAGTTTAGTAGTTGAGGTAAGTAGATGATATTAGGAGTTCAAGGCCATGGCCTTTTGCACCTGGGGCAGTATGACCCTGAGCTTATTTGGCCTCTTCAGGTGTTTTTGGCACCAATGTGCTGATAAAGTTCTCAAGACCTTCGCCTTGCAGCTCACAGGCCTCTGAATTACAAATTTGCCAATTTTCACTACTTTCATTTTGATAGTCGAGGACAAAGCGCGGCATGAAGTAGGAGAGAAAGGACACGAATTGGGGTTTCTCTAGCCAGGACCTAGGAACCTTTACCAGCCGGTAGGCCTTCTCTGGGTAGGTGAAGCTGCGTAGTGCCTCTCCTGCGCTTAGTGGGTTCCTCAAGGCCTCTTGAATTAGGTCCTCTCGCACCTCAGCTAAAGCGTGACTGAACTCAGATTGGGGTATCAAGAGGTCGGCCCTTCTACAGATTCCTAAAAGGGTTGAAGCCGGGCTTTTAAAGGAATTGTCGTAGGCCCCTTGTTTTATATTGGGGTAGAGTTGGTGATCGTCGGTAGAGACAGAACGGGTAATTAGTTGCTTGTCTTTAACGAATTCTTTTAAAATAAAGTTCAGTGTATCCTCTAAATTATTTTTAAAAATCGGGTCTCCTGTAATTTCGTAAACCCTTAGTTGGGATTCGGCGAAAAATACATAATCTTCAAAATAAGGCAGTGATTGCTTCAAAGTAGTGGTATGGCATAACATCATCGTTTGCTCATCTTCACGAATTAAAAAGGCATTAAAAATACCTTCGACCACCTGATTAAAGAGTTGGCTTGCTTGCTGTTTGATAGAGTCAATTTGGCAATATTGCATGACATCTACTAAAGAGCTTATAAGTAGAAAGTTCCAAGAGGCGACACCTTTGGGGTCAGTTGCAGGAGGAATACGCTCTTTTCTATCCTCTAGAATGGCCTTTCGAATTTTTCTTATGGTCTCCCATGAATCTTTGGTGAATACCTCTGCTTTATGTTCATTATTCAAGGAGATTACATTAAAGCCTTGTAAAAAATTTCCTTCTTTTGAAATTCCAAACCAGCTTTTAATTTTTTCTAGGTCTGCATCTTCTTCAACGGAGAATACCAGCTTTTCGAATTCCTCTTCTGAATAAGTAAAGTACAGCCCTTCCATACCTTCGGAGTCCGCATCTTGCGCGCTGAAAAAATATTTTGAATCGGCCAGCATTTCTTTGTCTAAATAATCGATTGTATTTATCAAGGCATCGTAAACCAAAGGGGAGGGGTAGAGGGTACTGAATTTAGAGAGTACCCGCAGTAGCCCGGCCTGGTCATAGAGCATTTTTTCAAAATGGGGGACTTTGAATTTATCATCTGTAGAATAGCGGTGAATTCCACCGCGGGCGTGGTCGAATACTCCACCCATTAACATCGCTTCTAAGGAGTTTACGATATGCTCGCCTTGTTCTTTTGGAACCATTCCCTCTAGCATTTGCTCTAAGGCCCATTCATAAAATGCGAAGTGAGGAAACTTAGGGGCCGAACCATAACCTCCATTTTCTTCATCTCGGTATTCTTTTATGGCATCGAGTATTGATACAGGGTCAGGAAAATGCGCCGGAAATTCAATTTTTTCTAAATTTGCTGGGCCATTAATAATCACTTGGCTGACATCCTCAGCATTTTTTACAACTTCCTCACTACTTTCGTGATAGGCGCGATTTAATTCCTCTAAGAGTTGTCTAAAGCTAGCACTGCCTTCTTCCACCGCGACTTTAGGAAAATAGGTCCCTACAAAAAATGGTTTAGTATCTGGTAATAAGAAAGCAGACAATGGCCAACCACCTGATTGGATAAATACTTGGCAAGCATTTTGGTAGTAGGCATCCAAGTCCGGATACTCCTCGCGGTCGACTTTAATACTAATGAAATTCTTATTGAGATACTCTGCCGTGGCCTGATCTTTAAAAGATTCGTCGGCCATGACATGACACCAGTGGCATGTGGAATAGCCGATTGATAAAAAAATGGGTTTGTTCTCTAGCTTTGCTTGCTCGAGCGCCTCTGGTGAATAAGGCCACCAATTAACTGGATTTTCGGCGTGTTGCTTTAGATAGAGAGACGACTCATCTTTTAAACGGTTAAACGAAGTTTGTTCACTCATAGGTCCTCACTGGTAGTAACCATCATAATGATATTTGTGCTTTTGAAAAGGAAAACAGCCAGTTGAAAGCAATGGGTTGATGCGTGGCAGAAAAATTAGCCCCCATATTTACTGGTGGGCTTTACACGCCCTCAGTATGGGGGTAGAAACCGACTCCATGAAACGATACTTACCATACCAAAGCCTCAAGGGGTTGGACTGGAATATGAAACTCAAAGGAGCACTTGAGGGCGCCGGTATATTCAGCGTCATTATACTGGGACTGCTTTTACTTTCTTATTCTTTGATTGATGGCACCAGCGAGTTTAGAGGAAAAAAGGCGGCCACTTTTGGACCTTTTCCGATAATAAATGAGTATAAAGATCATTATAAGTTTGATTCCGTTTATCACCGATTTGGAAATGTCCAACTTGAGAGAGTCGATGAGCTTTCTAAAGAAGAACTGCACCACTTAATTCTCTCCGTACTTCCTACAAAGCTTGGAGACAGGTTTCAAAAGTACCTACCTGATACCCTTGAATTTTCTCAGAAGTACAAGATTGATCCATTTTGGGTAATGGCGATTATGTGGACTGAGAGCCATTTTGTAAGCGATGCTTCGAGCCGGGTTAAGGCGCAAGGGCTGATGCAAATTATGCCGAAAACCGGTGGCTTTTTAAGCCGGCAAATGAAGCGAGGAGTTCCGGCACAAGTCGCCTTAAAACTTATAAAAGACCCCAAGTTAAATATTGAAATGGGGGTCTTCTACCTCAAGCGGTTGCTAGGACGCTTTAATTCCAGTTTTCGCTTAGCGACAGTCGCCTATAATATGGGACCTGGCTGGGTTCGGGGACGCCTCCGTAACCGTGGCCCAATTGGTGTCCGTAACCTTTATCTCACTAAAGTGAAAAGGGCCTACTTAAGTATAGTCGGCCAGGTTCAAGGTTATCTAATGTACCTTCCTAAGGCCTATCAAAAGACACTTGTAGTTAAAAGGCCATACGGGCGCTACAGAAGGCCTGGATTTAGCAGCTTTCAAACTATGCCTTTCTCGTGGGCGACAAATACTTCCCGTCCCTCTGCCAAGCAGAACGCCACTCTTTAAACTATCGGAGCAGCTAGTCTAGTCCGGCTTTACCCAAAGTGTTATTTTATAGAGGTAATCAAAGGTTGCTTTATGCCAGATTCTTATCAAAAAGTTATTGCAATGGATGGGCCTAGTGGCAGTGGTAAATCTACCATGGCCAAAAAGTTAGCCGCCCAACTAGATTTTTTATATATCGACACAGGGGCGATGTACCGTGCGCTAGGACTTACTGCCTCTGAGGCGGCAGTTCCTTTTGAAGAGGGGCCGGCGGTTGATAAATTTTTACAGGACATAAATTTTAACTATGTTGGGAAACCAGACCACCAAGTTGAAGTAAATGGTAAAAATTTAACAGAATTAATTAGACAGCATCATGTCTCTGGCCTGGCGTCACGCTTTTCTCAAATCCCAGCGGTTCGCGATTTTTTAGTCGAAGAACAGAGAAGACTTGTTCAATCTCACTATTGTGTAATGGAAGGTCGTGATATTGGAACAGTAGTTTTTCCTAAGGCCTTTTTAAAAATATTCATTACCGCCTCTCTTGAAGTGCGGTCAGAACGCCGCTTTAAGCAGCTGAAAGAAAAAGGTCAAGATGATGTTAGGCTTGAGCAAATAATTGAAGACCAAAGAAAGAGGGATAAGGCGGATACTGAAAGAGAAACCGCCCCCCTTCTTCAAGCTGAGGATGCTGTACTACTAGACACCAGTCTGATGGATGAAGAGCAAGTTTTGGCCTGGCTAATAAAAAGTACTCGGGCGCGGATGGATCAGCTTAAGCTGGCATAAAGGATTAAGTTGAGAGTATTAATTAATCGAACAGATGCTATTGGGGATACGATTCTGACTATGCCAATGGCGATTCAGATAAAAAAGAAATTTCCCGACGCAATAATAACTTTTCTTGTTTCAGCAAAATCTGCCGACATGTTCGTCAACCATCCCTACATTAATGACTGTTGGGTTTATCCTCACAGTAAATCTCCGTTTGGAAAAATCAATTTCCTTAGGAAAAAATTTCAGGAATACCACCCGGATACTTATTTTCACGTAGGTGGTAGCTTTTTACCTACAGTCTTTGCTTGGTGGAAAAGCCTGCCTTTCCGCGGAGGTTTAGTTTCTAAATGGCAATCATTTCTATTTTTAAATAAAGGTATTCGTCAAAAACGCTCGGTAGTCGCGATGCATGAGTCAGAATATAATTTGGAATTACTAACCGGCCTTTCTGACGACGTCAGCTTTGATTATGAGAATTCTTCTGAGTCACATATTAAATTTATAGCAGGGGAAGCGGAACAGTATCAAAACGATCTGAAGCAGCAGCTGCTTGATCAAAAATTACCTGGCGATCGCAAGTTAATCTTTATACACCCCGGAATGACTGGTCATACTCTAAATTGGTCTCCCCGAAGTTATGCAAGATTGATGGTCCAAATGGAAAACGCATTCCCTGGAGAGTACACCTATGTTATTTCTTTCACTCCTAGTGATCAGGTCTACTTGAAAGGAGTCGAAGATTACCTTCAAAGTACAGAAGGAGCCTCTAAAGATTTAAAGGTATTCTACCTGGATGGCTCTAAAAAAGGTCTTAGGCATTATATGGGTTGCTTAAAAGGCGCTGAATTATTTGTCGGACCTAGTACTGGAACGACTCATTTGGCCAACCTTTTAGGTGTCAAACAAGTGGCCCTTTATTCACCTATAAAAGTCCAATCATCGATGCGCTGGGGACCGTTATCGAAAAATAATAAATTAAAAATTATGGTTCCCGATGTGGTCTGTGGAGAGCAGTTCCAGTGTGCAGGGCGGGTTTGCCCTTATCACGAGTGTATGAGTAAAATAGAAGTTGAAGATGTTATTAAGGCCTTAACAGAGTTAGTAGATAATCGGCCAAGTGGGGGCGCCCTTTGAAATTAATTGATCAAAATCGGTTTGACGAGATTACTAAAAACTTCTCTACTATCGGGCCACTTCTTGTTGTCGGAGATTTAGGGATTGATAAATATACCTATGGGGACGTCGCCAGAATATCTCCAGAAGCTCCAGTACCAGTTTTAGAAGTTTCAAAAGAATGGATGAAATTAGGGCTGGCCGCTAATATCTCTCATAATTTACAGACTCTCGGAGTTGAGTCCATTCTCTGTGGCGTTATCGGGGAAGATCAAAAAGCAAAAGATTTTGAGGCATTACTAGAAGACTGTGGACTCAAAACCTGGGGGCTCACTCGAGCAGCTGAGCGTCCAACTACTTTTAAAGAGAGAATTACGACTTCTCGTCAACAAATTTGTCGAGTTGATTATGAAGACAGTTCGGATATTTCTCCCAAGACAGGTGAAAAACTACTTTCCAAAATTGCAGACTTTAAAAATGATAGCAAGGCCATCATCATAGAGGATTACTCAAAAGGTACCCTAACTGCTGACAATCTTCCCAAAATTATGGCGATAGGAAAAGAAGCCGGTCACTTAGTTGCAGTTGACCCTGGAAGGAAAACGGACCCTTTACTTTATAAGGGCTGTACACTTTTAAAGCCCAACTTAGTTGAATCTAAATTGATGGTGGAATATCTCGGTTACACCTACCAAGACAAGAATTTAAGTGAAACCGCTGAGATATTGCTAGATAAGCTTGACCTTGAAAAAATCGTCATAACTTTAGGTCCCGAAGGAATGGCCTTATTAGAAAGGAATTCCAAGAAAGGGCTAACCACCATCCCAACCGCTGCCCTCGAAGTTTTTGACGTCTCGGGAGCAGGTGACACAATAATTACTTTAATGACCGCCTCGCTTATGGCGGGAGCAACTCTAGAAGAAGCCGCCTGGATCTCCAATTGTGGCGCCGGAGTGGTAGTGGCAAAAAGTGGAACAGCCACTGTAGACCTAATTGAGCTGAATGGATTTTATAAAAGAATGAAAAGTCTGCTTAATGAGTGAGCTCGTTAGTCCTACTGCAGGGCTAATTGTCGCCAGTTTCCTCTATCGCCACGACCTAGTGGAGCTAGATAAATTATTGGTAAAGTTCGAAAAACGTCATCGGGTATTATGCCAATTCAAGCACCCGCATTTTCCAATGAAAGACTATTATTCCAAAGAAATGGGCCCGTCTGACAAATTGTCACGGCTCTATTTACTGGGTTTAGAGCTGGCAGAAAGAGAGCAGTTAATAAGCGAGAAAATTTGGGCAGACTCCTTTGAGAAGTCCAGTTCCCCTGGAGGGGCACGAGCGGTCAATTTGGATATAGGCCTTTTGAGCTTAGAAAATTTGGTCTTGGCGACTGGCAAGAATTATGTGCATCGCATATATCTGGGGCAGGGGGTGTATGGAGATTTGACGCTTTTGGCCTCTGATCCCAAAATGGTGTCACTTCCTTGGACATACCCCGATTACTCGCACTCGCAAGTGATTGATTTTTTCACCTGGGGCAGAAAAATCCTGCAACATAAATTAGTAAAAAATAAGCTTGTCTGAAATGCGGCATGGCGTTAAACTGACCGGAGTTTGAAATGTGTTATCGCTATAAAAGAGTACCATTTTCGATCCTTGGGAATGGCCAGCTCTTAAAGGAGGATTTTTGGGCCCGTAGCTGTGCTCTTAAAAAATTCAAAAGGACATTCATACTGTCCGATTTCAAGGAAGGTTTTGTCATACCCCATTATTTTAAAAGGAGAGATTCCTAAACTGGGTAAATGAATGTGGTCGACCCAATGAAAAGGGAGTTCACAAGCTAGGCGAATCTAATGAGATCCTATCAATCTTTAGATTGAAATGACGACATCCAACTTATTGGTGCCTTAGAAAATCTAAGATAAACGCAAAGGCCTTGGTCTCCGGACCAGGCCTTTTTTTTTGCATAGTCAAATTCCCTTAATTTTGAGAACATCGGCCTTTCATTAACTGGATAATGTCATGCTGCAAAAACTCGATGAACTCTTTAAAGAGTTCCAAAACACCCTTAATACCATCAATACTCAGGCGGATGTCCTGAACTTAAAGTCCGAATACCTTGGCAAGAAAGGACCAATTTCCGATATTTTAAAGGGGCTAAAGAATGCCACTGTAGAAGAAAGAAAAGATTTAGGTCCCAAGGCCAATCAAATTAAAAATGAAATACAAGAATTAACAGTAAAAAAACTGGCCTTTATAGAAACAGAAGCTATTAACCAAAAGCTCGCCTCCGAGAAAATTGATACCTCACTTCTTAATAGTGTCATGGTCCATGGACAAGAACACGGGGGCTTTCACCCAATTACAAAAATTCAGCAGGAAATAGAAGATATTTTCTTATCAATGGGTTTTGGAATACTAGATGGCCCACATATCGAAGATGAGTTTCATAACTTCGAGGCCTTAAATGTACCCTCTGATCATCCCGCGAGAGATATGCAAGATACCTTTTGGCTACAGGGCTCAGAAACTCCTGAAGGTGAACGACACTTATTGCGTACCCATACTAGTTGCGTGCAAGTTCATGGTATGCTCGCCAATAAACCTCCTTTTAAATTCATTGCGCCTGGAAAGGTTTTCAGATGCGAAAGAACTGATGCCTCACATGAAAGTGTCTTTCATCAATTAGAAGGGATGCTCGTTGGAAAAGATATATCAGTAGGGAATCTTATTTATTTTATGAAAACCCTTCTTTCTGAAATCTTTAAAAAAGAAGTTGAAGTTAGATTAAGACCAGGCTTTTTCCCTTTTGTAGAGCCAGGCTTTGAATTAGATATTCGCTGCCTGATCTGTAATGGAAAGGGCTGTAGCGTTTGTAAACAAGTTGGATGGGTTGAACTTCTTCCCTGTGGAATGGTTCATCCCAATGTTCTCAAGGCCGGCAATATAGACCCTAATGAGTGGAATGGTTTCGCTTTTGGTCTTGGGCTCGATCGACTAGTGATGATGAGATATGGCATTGATGATATTAGGCATTTGCAAAGCGGAGATGTCCGTTTTGTTTCACAATTCAAAAGTTATTAAAAAGGCAGAAAAATGTTAATTAGTATAGATTGGATAAAAGATTTTGCAAAACTGCCAGTAGTTGATCCACAGGAGCTAGCGATTAAGTTCACAATGGGAACTGCCGAGGTTGAAGATGTAATTCTCTCGGACGTCTACTTAGAGAATATTAGTGTTGCTGAAATCACTAAAATCGACCAACACCCAGATGCCGATAAGTTAAATTTGGTATCTTTTAATACTGGCACCACAGAGAAACAAGTAGTTTGTGGAGCAGGCAATGTTAAAGTTGGAATGAAAGTTCCTTACGCACCTCTTGGAACCGAGTTCCCTAATGGTTTGGTGTTGGAGCCAAAAAAAATCCGCGGAGTTTTATCTGAAGGAATGCTTTGCTCAGAAGAAGAATTAAACTTGGCAAAAGAGTCGAGCGGACTAATGGAGTTGAACGACTCTGCGACGCTAGGGCAGAATATGCTTGAGTATCTAAAAGTAAAAACAGATATCCTACTTGATATTGATAATAAATCATTAACCCATCGGCCAGACCTTTGGGGACACTTTGGTTTGGCCAGAGAGTTTTCAGCGGTTTTCAAGAGTCAATTTGTAAATCCTTACGATGGTAATTGGACTAAAAAACTTGAAAAGAATTTTAATAAAGAAGCTTCTCCAATATGTCCAAAAGTTGAAAAAGACTCTTGCTGCAAGGCCTATTTTGGACTTTCTCTAAAGAATATTAAAGTTACTGATAGTCCAAAATGGATGACGGATAGATTAACGGCGGTAGGTCTAAGACCTATTAATAATATAGTCGATATTTCTAATTACGTAATGCTAGAACTTGGTATTCCGCTACATATTTTCGATCGAAGTTTGATTGAGGGTGAGAAAATAGTGATTGGAAAGGTTCAAGATGAGACAATTTTTGTCACATTAGATGAAATTGAAAGAAAGCTAATTACTGGTGACACAGTCATTTCTGATAGTTCAAAACCACTTGTTTTAGCAGGAATAATGGGTGGATTAAATAGCGGAGTTAGTAATAACACTAGCGATATTTTTATAGAAGTGGCCAATTGGAAAGCTGCGGAAGTGCGAAAAACGTCGACACGTCTAGGTCTTAGAACCGATTCGTCACAACGCTACGAAAAAACATTAGATAGCCAGTTATGTTACAAAACCCTTTTAAGGACTTTAGAATTAATTCTTGAATTATGTCCTGGTGCAGAAGTTATAGGAAGGCCCGAATATGCTGGAGACGACCTATCAAAAATAAAAAGTTTAGAAATTCAAACAACTGCAAATTCAATCTGTAAGCAGTTAGGAAAAGAGATAGATCAAAAAGAAATAGTTTCAATCTTTGAGAGTCTCGACTTTTTAGTTGAGACAAGAGCAGACCAATTAAAGATCACTGTTCCTACTTACCGCGCCACTAAAGATATTGACTGTGAAGCAGACCTTGTAGAGGAAATAGGACGTATCATAGGTTATGATAATATCTCTCCCTGCTCACCTTTACTTGAAGTTTCCCCTGTCAAATTAGACCCGGCACAGAAGCTACATAGGGAAATTAAGAATTTTCTAGTAAACAACGGTGGTTGCTTTGAAGTGATGACTTATCCATTAGTAGGGGAAAAGCTATTAAAGAAAGCCGATTTATTAACAGGATTAGAAATTAAAATCTTAAACGATTTATCAAAAGATAATGACCGTTTAAGGAGCTCTATGATCCCAGGGTTTTTACAGGCAATAGCGCTAAATTCTAAACATGAAGACGAAGTCAAAATTTTCGAGTTAGGACGGACTTATCACCCCTCCAAAAAGGGCTTTTCAGAAGACCGTAATATCGTGGCGGCAGCTTTTTTTAGTAAGGAAGGTAATAGTTTTCTCGAACTTTCAAATGCTAGTGAAAGGTTATTAAATAATTTAAATATCCCAGGAACTTTAGAAAAAAAACACCCTAAATTTAAGAATATGGCGATAGATGAGGAATGGTCTGGCCTACATCCCTATGAATTTTTTAATATAAAAGTTATGGGTAAACCGCTCGGGTCAGTTTTTTCAATCCACCCTTTAATGCTTAGAAATTTTAAAATTAAAGGGCATTTATCAATTATGCTTTTAGACCTTTCTAGTTTTGAAGGACGCCCCTTGAAAGAAAAGACAAAATATAGGCCAATTTCAAAATTCCCTGGCTCACATTTTGACTATACCGTTGAGGTGGAGCGAGAGCTGCAAGTAGGGAATGTCCTAGAAGTTTTACAAAAAATTAAGCTTAAAGAGGCACTGAAACACTCGGTCTTAGACATATTTCAAGGTAGTGGAGACAAACGCTCGGTTACAATCAGGACACTTTTTGGCGATCCAGAGAAAACTTTGAGCGGTGATTTTTTAAAAGAGGCCGAGCAAACCATTATTAATCAGCTGCAAAAGTCCGGATTTCCATTAAAATAAGATTGAGTAAAAAACTCCGAAATCTGCAATTAAATAAACACCTCAGCTTTATTACAAGACTGTTTTGCTTTGTAAAATAAATTCATTAAATCCCTAAAAACATTAATTTTCTTACGTTATTTACCCGACAAGTTTAGAAGAAGAGACCCTCCCTTATGGGCCAGTACAAGGTTATAGAAAATTTTATGGGCAAGCCCTTAAAGAAAAAAATTGATGAAGTTGAAGTTCTTGATAGTGAGAATGAAAAAACTAGCGAGCAAGATTTATCTAAGGGTCGCTTTAAACTTTATTCTACGGATGAACTTGATATGGACATCGTGCAAAGCGATGAATTCAAAGATTTTATTTTGAAGTCTGAGTACGTTGAACGAAACCTGGCCTTACAAAAACCAAGCGAAGAAGAATTAAATAAACCTGTCAGTACAAGCATAAAAGTTTATCGTGGCAAGCAAGTTCAAAACGTGGGGCTAGATGAGCTCCGCGACCTAATTAAAACCGCAAAAGATATTAAACAAGTTGTAGTAGAGCAGGTCTCTATCAAAGAGGCGACCCGTGTCTCTATGCTGTTTGAGCCTGATAAAGAAAAAGTAGGAGAGCGCTATAATAAACTTCTCTCTGGAAGCGATGCAGGGCCGAAAGAGAAAATCGCTTCCCTGGCCCCTGCCATTGAAGAAAATCCTACAGACGAAATTAATTCTAAGAAATTAATTGAGCTTGAGTCAAAACTAAATAATGGATTCTTGGAGAAAGAGAATTATCAAAGCGAAACGCAAAAGAAGAATATTGAAAGTAACCAGCGATTAGTGAGAGATAGAAAACCAGAAGAAGAAAAACCAGAGAGTATTAATCTTAAAGAAAAAGTAGAACTGAAATTTAAACAAGAGCTACTGCCTGAGGAAGAGGAGTATACTCCCCAAGAGATTGAAGAGTTTTCTCAAGTAGTACAAGAAGAGGTGGCAGCAAATAAGTTTAAGTTTAAAAGTACAGTTGATACAACTTCACTGGAAAAAAATGATCAAGATCTTTCAAAAATAGGGAAAGCTCTTGAGGAAAGTGAAGAAGATAAAGAATTGGAATTGAAAAAGGTTTCCTTTTCGAAGCAAACCTTAACCCGCAAGAAAGGAAAAGTTCATAACGGTTATTACTATCGTGCGAAAGACCATGTAGAGTTATTTAAAATGGGAAGTTCCTATTTGAGAGATTTTAAAGATGGTATAAAGAGTTTTGCATTTTCTTGTGTTGGGCTTCCTACCGATCGAGAGAAAACAGTCTTTGGAGTTTCGGCCTTCTTTAATTATCACTCCGACGTGAATATGGTGATTGTTACAGAAAACTTTGACTCTTCATTTTACTCTGAGTTTGTGGGTAAATTCGAAACGGAAAAAAGAAATGTTCCGGAAGAAGACTTGTTTTACAAAGTTCATGTCGCTAAAGGATTCGAAGTCATCGAGCTAACAGAGCTTGGAAAAATAGAAAGAAAAATTAGAAACTATGATTTTGAAGATTTTTTAGATCACCTGGTTGATTCTTACGACTTGGTGCTATGGGACCTTCCTGAAATTGACTCGATGAACTCTTTTAAAGAATTATATTTTCCAGTGATTAGAACTCTTGATAATGTTTCATTAATTGTTGGTCAAAATAAGAACATGATGGACGATATCACGCAGATGATTGAGTACTTCAAGCGTTACCAAGTGACTATAAAAGGTCTACTTTTTGCCCCCGATAGAGCTTCAGATAAGAAGAAGGGGGGCACTAGTGACTAGATTAAAGTTTAAACATTCACCGGATGATGCCTCAGAAGTTGAAAAAAAGAAGGGCCCTCTTGAGTCTGAGGTAGATGAAGCTTTAAAGGACGTCCAGCAAGATATTCCAGTTGAGGTGGTAGAGAGTGCTATAGAGGAAGAATCTACGGCGACTACTAGTGATGAAGATACCCCAATGTTTCGTTTAAAAACTGGTTCTTTTGAAGAAACTGACGAGGCTACAGATACTTCTAAAATTGAGAAATCTGAACCAGAAACTGAAGTGACTTCAAAAGTCGAAGGAAACTCAGGTGAATTAAACTTAAGATTAGTTAATAAAGAAGAGGGGAATGGTCCAAGCGTTGGAGATAGGAAGAAAAGAGTTAATAAGTACTTCTATAAGGTATCTAATCACCACGAGTTATTTAAAATAGGCCGATCCTTCCACAAAGACTATATGGCGGGAGTTAAGTCTTTCGCTATTACTTCTACTGGTTACCAATCTTCTCAGCAAAATAGTATATTAGGTCTGGCCAGCTTCTTTGATCATAAAGAAGATGTAAAAATCGCTATAATCTCTGACAATCTCTATGAAGGGGCCTTTAAAGATATCGTTTCCATTTGTTCTAAAGAAAAAATGGACTTCTTAGATCAAGAGGTCGATGCCACAATTTCAAGTTTCTATGGCCATTTTGACTTTATCGACTTAAGCGTTCTTCTCGAAATTTCAAATGACAGCTCAATTGAAGGATACGACGAAGTTTTTGATCAAATCGTCGACCTCTACGATATAGTATTCTGGGATGTCCCAGAACTTCATAAAATTCAAAAAGACTCTGAAAAATATTTTCCTGTTATAATGAAATTTGAGAGTTTATCAATAATTGTGGCCCAAAGCTTAACCAGCTCGCGGCACCTAGAAGAAGTTAGACTATTCTTTCTGGGTTACGGGATAAACTTAAAGGGACTTTTATTAGATAATAAGCAGGCGGAAATTGAAGAAGAAGAGAAAAAAATTAAAGCGACTGAACGTCGGAGCAAGGCCCGCAAAAAGCCCTGGTGGAGGTTCTTTTAGGTGAAAAAAGTAAATATTATTCTAAATGAAACGACTATAATAAATATTCCTTTTATTTGGAAGCTTGCTTTTCGCTATAAATTTATGGCAATTGCTATTCCCTTAATTATCTTTACGGCGGCTTCTTTAAAATACCTCTCTCAGCACCCTATATCTTTTGTTTCAATAGGCTTTAAAAATGCCGCTGATTCAAGTAATTCAGCTCAAAGTGCCATTTTTGCAGTTTTAGGTGAAAAAACTGGAGCGCTTGATATTACCGAAATTATTTCTATAGGGAATTCGGTAGACTTTAAGTTACAGTTAGCGGATAGAATTTACAGTCATCCTGATTTTAAAAAGTTTAATTACAATCCTTTAAATGTGAAAGAAATTAAATCCCACGATGAAATATTTGGAAAATGTTTAGAAAGAAAAGAGTGTATTTTAAATATACTAAAAAACCGTCTGGGAACATTCTACGGAGTTCTTGAAAATAATACTGTTGTGAATAGATTTAACTTGGTTGTTAGGACTCTGGATCCTTTAACTTCTGAAGTTATTGCTAGAAAAATAGCCGAATTAATTGAGGAAGAGCGCCTTGGAAGTATTAAATATTTTCTATCTGAGCAAATTAAAATTTCGAGTGACCTTGTTGAAAAACAAGAAGAGATAATGAAAGAAAGAAAAATTACAAATCTAATCGAAAACATTAAAAATGTAAGATTCAAACTAATTGATGTAAATAGGGAACTCCATTATTATCGTGATAGTTTTGCTAAGAGTAAAAATAAGCTAACAATGTCGGAAACATTGGTTAACCAGTCAAAAAAAGTAATAGAAAATTCGAGCAAAGGTGATAAACAAAAATTTGCTAAAGCAAGTTACCTAAGAGAAAGAATAGGTCAGTTGCGAGAAGATATAGCTTCTTTACAAATCCAAAAGAATTTTTCTTCAAGAGATCAAGGAGTTATCAAACAACTGAAAAATGATCTTAGAAGTAAGAGCAGAGAGTTGGCCAGTCTTGGTAACGTTGCATCTAAAGCGGATGGCGATTTTGTAAATCAAAAGGCAGGAACCTCGAGATCTGGAGAGTTCAATGCAACAGTGTTACGTAAACATGCAGTAAAGGCAAAAAAACAATACAGTGACATAGCCAAAAAGCGGGACGGTTTACTATTAGAGCAGAACGAATATGAGTCAAAAATGGCAGAATATAAACCTGAAATGGAATATATGGCCTTAATTGAAACTAAGCTTGTTCAATTAAAATTAGCAGAATCTACAGTCGTAACAGACCTAGTCTTTGATAAATCATTTAATGGTCGCTCAATTTATAGAGAAATTACTAAGTTTAAAATTTTTAGTTTGGCTTTTTTAATGAGTTTTGTAATATTGCTTTTTGTTCTTGTCCTGCGCTATATACTCGACGATAAAATTTATGACGAAGCAGAATTAAGAAATAATTTTCAAGACCTAGATATAATAGGTAATACACCTGACTTTACTTAGGCATCTTCAATTTTTTTCATTAATTTAGTAATCCCTAGTCTTAATATAGGGTAAGAAAAAGTAACACAAAAGTCTTTAAGCGCTTCTTCCCAGGTGGCAGTTAACGTGAAAGAGTCATAAATTTCTTTACCCACAGTCAATGCTAACAAGATTAAAAATGATTTTTTAAAGTCTAATTTTAAAATTTTTAGACAAAATAATAAAATTAGAATTCCTAAAATAAAGTGAGCGACTATATCAAGTGGAACGACCCCGGCTATTTTTGTTCGTGAAATGTAGCCAAAGATTTGGTTGATGGAATGCATAAAATGATTCTAATAGCTTTTCTCGCAAAGGCAATGCCGCAAGTAGTCTAAAAGGTTACTTGTTAATACTTGGTGAAGTTGGATAGAATAAGCTTATGAAAATAAAGACACTGCTTATTCTAACAATTCAATTTTCCTTATTTTTTCACCCATTTTCCGTACAGGCACAGGCCACTAAAGGAAAAGGAATAAGTAAATCCAAAGAAGCTGCAAGGCCTGCTTTTAAGCTTTCGGAATTAGCGCTTCCCTCAGAAGTTAAAAATGTTCCAAAGGCCTCAGGAGCGATTTTTTACTCACCTTCGGTTAAAGGAAAAGTTTTAATTCCCGTAAACTTTTGGGGTTCGGTTAGCCGACCCGGTCTTCATTTTGTGCCGGTTGATTCAAGCCTGATTCAAGGACTTTCTTTTGCTGGAGGGCCTACTTCTAGTGCCAAGACTAATAATGTTCGTCTTAGTAGGGTAGTTGGAAATGAAACAGAAAACAAAGTGTACGATTTAACAGCGGGAGGCGATCCATTCACTTCTAGCAGGCTTCAGCCTGGAGATGTAATATTTGTTGAAAAAGATACTTTTACCGAAAATCGGGCCTATTATACTAGCCTTATTGGTGTAGCGATTTCACTATTGAGCTCTATCCTTATATACCGCCAAGTCAAAAAGAATGACTAATGCAACCAACTGAATTAGTCAGGCATGTATGTTTTTGATTTTACTGACTTCCGAGAACTTCTCTAATCACTCATTAAGCTCTTAAATTTTATGAAATATTCATTTTTGTCGATAAGTTAAGGACGACTTAGGTGAATAAAAAAATGGACTTCAAAGCATTTATCACAAATTATTGGTTTATTTTTGCGGGTGTATTCGTAAGTACTTTTGTAGGCTTTTGGGCGCTCACGGTCCTTCCTAGAATGAAGCCGAATATATTTAAAAGAATGTTTCACATACCAGCAAGGAAGTCGGTAACTAATGCAGTTCAGTTAGGAGGGCTTCCTCTTTCGATTGGAATATTTCTTGGGATTCTTTCACTGCTCTACGTTCCAGATCCCAACCATATATTTGGAGTGCATGATCTTAGGTTTGTTAAGTATTGGTTAATTTCAGGTTCATTTATAATCTTATATGGCTACCTCGATGATAAATTTGAGCTTCGGCCCATCGTTAAATTAACCACTCAGTTGGTTAGCGTTTTTATCTTCGCCTTTTATACTTCATGGAGTTTTCACAATTATTATTCGAGCGCTGCGTTCATAATTTGTAGTATATGGGGACTCGGTGTTCTGAATGGAAGCAACCTTCTAGATGGTTTAGATACTCTGACGGTTAAAATAGGCCTGGTTACTTATGCAATTATTGGAGCGATGGGAATTTATTATGGCAGTGGAGCGACTATTATTGGAACCGGTATTTGTGCCTCTGCTCTTATCTCATTTTATTTCTTTAATAAAGAGCCTGCTAAAATACACCTTGGAGAAATCGGAGGTAGTTTTATTGGCTTTAGCTATCTTTTACTCTGTTCATTTCTCTACCTAAAAATTAAAACCACCCATCACGTTTTTCATGCAACCTTTGTAACTCTTTCATTATTATCACTACCTATGGTTGAACTTGGGGTCAGTTTCTTAAGAAGAATATTTAATAGGCGCAGTCCATTCTCTGGAGATAGGTTACATATCCACCATATTTTGAGAAATTTTCACAATTTTTCGGCCTCAGGTACAGCTTCGGTCATGGCCTTCTCTTACACGCTTGTATGCCTTTCTACTTTTGGATTGGCGGTTTTTGAATTTCCCCTTGCTACTTTTTTGGTGACAGTTTTTTTGGAAATTTCAATTTATGTAGCTGTAGGGGCAAAATATTGGATAGGGCATGACACTATCAATTTTCATCCTAAAGCGCTATTTAATTACCTACGCAAAAAAGATATTATGATTATTGATTCCTCCAAAATAGATGATTTTCATATAACTATTCTTCAAGAAGATGAAGAAGATGATATGGAAGAAGATGAAAATAATGACAAGTATGCCTCCTAAATCCTCACAATTTTTCGTATAATAAAGCTATGTCAACAAAAAGCACCGCTGTCTTTTTAAATTCCCCTTATCTTGGAGGGGCCGAAAGAAGCATGGTTTTACAAACCACACAATTTCCAAGTGGGAGTGAAGTCCTTTTTTTTATACCAATACTAAAAAGTGATCCTGACCAGGCAAAAGACTTAACACAATATATAAGGAAGCTTAATGGTCGGGCCCAAGTCCGTTACTTTAATTTCCCTGAGGTCCTTTATGGGGTATCTCGCAGTAGTAGAATTGTAGGAATTTTCTTCTTAATTTTTTCCCTTGCAAAGCTAGTTTTTGGGTTACGTAAATGTAAGCTTAAGAACTTTGATTTTGTTTGGGCCAATGGAAATAAAGTCGGTTTTCCGCTTTATCTCTGGTCGTTAATCTTTTTTTTTCGTGGTAATTT
Organism: Halobacteriovoraceae bacterium; assembly: GCA_018646195.1. GTDB lineage: Bacteria > Bdellovibrionota > Bacteriovoracia > Bacteriovoracales > Bacteriovoracaceae > JABGVH01. The sequence goes on along the minus strand of JABGVH010000007.1, from coordinate 16,909 downwards.
TGTTTGGCATTTTAGAGATTACCCTGAGAAAAAAGGTCTATATGGATTAATTTGGAAACTTTACAAACTGCCCCGATTTTTTAATTTAATTTTGGTTGCGAACTCAAATTCTGTTGCAGATACCTTAAGGGCACTTAATCCTTTTAAAGCGAGTATTTTTACTCTCTATAATCCCGCAGGCAATATGCCTCATGCCCCCCGTGTTAAAAGTAATAATGAAGGAATCACGCTAGCAATGGTTTCGATGGTAGCGCCCTGGAAAGGAGTCCGTTTTTTATTAGAATGGGCGCATTTTTTTGAGAGGGAATTAACCGAATTAGGAGTAGTGGGTGTCTATCATTTTGGAGGTGATATCTATAAAACTTCCGGTGAACATGCTGGCCATTTTTTGGAGTTAAGGGAACTTGAGGAGCGGTTAGCTTCTACACTGTGGCAATTTAAAGGCCATGTGGCCCCTGAAGAAATTTATCCTAATATTGACGTACTTATCCATCCTTCCTTAAGGGCAGAACCATTTGGCAGGGTTATTACAGAGGCCTATAGCGCTGGTCTACCGGTCATTTCAACCGCCCTGGGAGGTGCTTCCGAACTTGTGGCACCTAATTCTGACTCCCGTTTTGAGCAAGGGGATTCGCAAGACCTATTTAATAAAATCAAAAATCTCTTGGAGAACCCTCAGGTTAAGCGTGATGGAATAGAATTTGGTCGCTCTAAGTTGTTGGAAATAGAACCACAAATACCGGCCACTTTGGCCAAAATTTTTAATAGCAATTAATTTAGGCGCTTTTTAAGCCTTTAAAATCTCGTCTTCACATTTCAATTTCCCATTTGTGAAGAAATCTACACAAATTCTTTAAGTAAGCGACATTACTAGACACTTCTAGTTGGGCAATATGAAGAAATCTTCACATTTGGAGCGGAAATGGTGGAAGAAACTACCTTATACTGTTTGGAGCGGCGCAATAGTCCATTGGATTAGTGGCCGACCGAAAAGGAGTTAAGGGGATATAGAGTGAATTTAAAACAAAGGGGTTTCGTCCATTTTCGAAAACTTTTTGACCAACGGTTGTTGGGTCTAATTCTATTCGCCCTCATTTCAATTATGCTTCCCTTTTCAGATACACTGGCCGCTTGTGGCGCTTTTCAAAGAACCTGGTCTAGTACCGGCAATAGCAATTGGAATAATGCCAACTGGGGTGGCAACCAGCCTAATGGCACCAATGAAGACGCCATTATTGTTAATACTGGGGTAGGGGTAAATATTGATAACAAAACTGTCGCCTGTATGGATGTCCAATCGGGAGTTCTAAACGGAAATGCCAATCGTGTTCTTTCAGTTACCGGTGACTTCTTTAGCGCTCCAAACGGAAATACTCTCAATTTTACAAATAATCGGGCAGAAATAGCGATGGTAGGTACCGCCCCCCAGACTTTTGAATGTGTCGATGAAATTCGTATTTTAACTCTAAATAATCCCACAAGTGTCACTCTTAAAAATACCTTTAGGGTGCGCCGGGATATTAACTTCCTCGGTACAGGTACCACTTATATTGAAGGTGATGTTCGGATTGAGCGCGCTACAACTATTGCCGCTGGTCATACAGTGATTATTAAAAATGGTGGCCGAATTTGGATGCGAAATAACCTGACCCTTAATGGTGTTCTGCAAATTGATGCTGGTGGTGAGTTGATGATGCGTGGAGGACGTACCCTAACGGTAGGGACGACAGGCTTCTTAAAAGTGCTAGGTGCCTCTGGAAATTCAGCCAGGCTGATTTCTGAAGCCGGTAATCAGTACTTTAATTTCAACTTAAATGGCACCATGGCGGCTAATTATTTTTATATCTCAAGGCCGCAAACAGCTGGCATCAATATGAGCAATACTGGTGCCATTACTCAATTAGATAACGGTGAATTCCACGGAATTCGCAATAACGGTAGGGCGATAACTTTATCGGCCAATTCAACAATGCCGGCCAACCCGGATAAAATTGGTTTTTTCAATGATGATGGAGTTGGAAATCCTTTAAATATTCGGGCAACCGTCTACACAGGGGCCGATATTTTATTTGATAATTGGTCCGGTGACGTCGGTGGTGAGGCCTTTGATGATGAAGGTGGCAATACTCGCATAGATTGGGGAACACCGGTCAGTGCATTTTTATCGATTACCGATGAGGCGAGTACTAACGAACCTCAACAGTTTATGGACCCCAACGATACCTTTAATTTTGGAGAATTTGCGGTAACTGTTTCCGAGGCGACTTCAACGGTAGAAATTACTTCAGTCGATATAACAATGACCGGAACCGCTTCGATGAGTGACCTGGCCTTTGTTCAAGTTTTTAGAGAAAATGGCACTGATTGTAGCCGCGGAGCTGGAGACGCCCAGGTAGGTGGCGATTTGGTTTTTACAGGAACGCCTCCCAAGGCAACCGTTACCTTCGGGGCAGGAGACGTAACTACTAATGCTCCTAGTGATCAGGGCTGTTTTTATATTAGGGCGCGTGCTTCTGCCAATCCTACCGATCAGAAAACAGTTAAATTCGGAGTAATGGTCGTTGGCGATATTACAAATGACTTAGGTTTGCCATATTCAGAAACAACTGGTCCTCCGATTGAATCAAAGCTATCTACCATTAGGAATAATAATACAAGTGTCTGGAATGGTTCTGTAAGCGACGTTTGGACGCTAGCAGGAAACTGGAACGCCAATAACCTTCCCAATAGCACCTTAAACTGTACCATCGGGGCGGCAATTAATCCGGCACGAATAAATACCGCCACTGTCGATTGCGCTAACGCCGTACTTCAGTCTTCTGGCACCATCGATTGGAATAGTACTACTAATGCTTTTAGAATTTTTGGTAATTTAGATGTGGGAAGCAGTTACATATTTTCAAATGCCACCACTACTGGAATTCTTTCCATGTTTGGATCTATCCCCCAATCTGTTACCTTAAATACGACTTTTCCAGGGAATTTTGAAATAGAAAATACCGGTGGCGCCAGCAATAATATGGTGACCTTATTATCAAATGCACAGGTTAACTCAAATTTTATATGTAAAGAAGGTGTCTTTATAGTACCCAATGGTAAAACACTAACTGTTTTAGGTAACGCAACTATTGAAACCGGCTGCGAGTTAGAGATTCAAGCCGGAGGAACTTTAAAGTTAGGTAATAATTCGGTCCTAACTGTTGATGCTGGCGGAGTCCTTACCATGGTTGGAACACCTTCAACTCTAGCGACTGTTGCTACAGTCGGGGCGACTGATGCCATGTCAGTGGTAGTTAATGGAACTATTGCCGCCCGTTATTATAAGTTTGATCACTTGGGTGTTGCGGGAGTCAGAATAAACGGAACAATCGATGGGACTTTCCATTTAAGTGGCGGTACTTTCCAACACCCCCTTGGCAATAATCCGGTAATGCTCGACTTGAATACTGCAGTTCCCAGTAACAGTATGGCGACAATGACCTGGTCACAAGATGGCTCAAGTGCAACAGGTGTCATTACTAGTGTCGATACTACTGGTGTAGGGACCAGTGCAACTTTAAATATTGATAGCTATACTGGAGATTTGGCAGGCCCTGGATCAGAGAGTGATGGGCCAACTTATTTTGTTAGCTGGAATGGTGCAGTTAATACCATCGATATCACAAAAGAAGTCGCAAGCCCCTCGACTGTCGATGTCGGAAATACCTATAATATGGGGCGCTTCGGTTTTCAACAGGCCTTGCCAGGGGCTTCTTTTAGCACCTCAAGTGTCACCCAATTAAAACTGAGTATGACCGGAACAGGTTCATCAGCAGATATTGATCAGGTCCGAGTTTATTTTGATGCCGATTGTGATAGCAGTGGTGGTCTATTAGTAGGTACCGGAAGTTTTGCAGGGCTTCCGGAGAGTGTAACTTTTAATATCACGGCCGGGGACTTTGATATACCCGCCGATGTTTCTTCGCCTTCCCAAGTTTGTCTTTATGTCGAATACGATATCGCAAGTGATGCTACCAATGGAAATACCGTTGGTGCTCAAATTACAGCAACCACTGATTTTGTTAATAGTGAGGGCTACGAGATTTCTTCAACAACTGCTCCTCCTATTAACCTTGACCCACCATCGACTATAAATGCTCCCACAATTACCATTTGGACAGGTTCTAATAATACCACTTGGACTAATGTCGGGAATTGGACAGCTGGAGTTCCTAGCGCCACTCGTTCTTGTGAAATTCCAAATGTTGCCAATGATCCCAATATTTCAGGAATTACAGCAACCTGTCTGAATGTCAATATTACATCCGGAAATGTCACGATAGGAGCTGGCGCCACCTTAAGGGCCTTTGGAAACTACAGTAATACTGGAACTATGCTTCAAAATGGTACCATCCTAATGAGTGGTGTGACTGATCAAACAATCAAGAGCACGCCCACTATTACAAATTTGAATTTCGATAAAACTTCTGGAACAGTCCAAGTTAATGGCGGAACATTGACGGTTAATAGTTTATCTCTTCCCGGGGGTTTTAGTTTTTCTTTTAGAGTTCCTGGGAGTAATACCCTCATCCTGCCAAATGGTGTCATCATCAATAGTGGTGTGAACTTTACACTCGACGGTGGTGGTACTGTTGAAGTGGGTAATACTCAAGCAATTTCGGTTAACGGTGGTGGTTTTATAGTTCTTGGAACTATCGATAGCTTCCCTCAAGCGGCAGGTAATAAAGGTAAAGTAACGGTTCAAGGAGGGGCAGGTTCTTGGGGCCTTAACTCCTCAAGTGGTTCCGTTCGTATGCGTGGCTTTCAATTTGACCGAATGGATACCAATGGTGTCATTATTGGAGGTTCAACTTCCTTGGTTCAATTAGACGGGGGCCAATTTACTAATCTGTCGACCTCTTATGCATCAGTCAGAAGTATTCAAATTAATACCACCGGCGCTATTCCAGCAGCTTCTGATAAAGTCGCCTGGAGCTGGAATGGCATGAACGACTTTGAACCTCACGATCTGGTTCCAAGTGTCAATACCCCAACCACTACAGATGCCTATACTTTACTTTTTAGTTCAGGCTGTGCCGGCCAATCTATGGATTTTGGTGGATTTACCGGGGACTGGATGGCAGATAAACCGACGTTTGATATTACAACTAAAGTGAACTCCTCTGCTTGTTCACTAACCCTTGGTCTGGCTGCCTCAGCGGTTTCACTCCTGTCCTATGAGGCAGTACCTTATAATGGTGCGATTGATATACGCTGGCGTACCAACTTTGAACAAAATCATTTAGGATTTAATATCTATAGAAGTAATGAAGAGGGAACAGAGTTCTTACAAATCAACGACCAGTTGATACGAAATTGGAATTCAGCAGGTTCTGCTAAGGGAGATTATAGGTTTGTTGATAATGATGTAATAAATGGGCAGCGATATTACTATTACCTAGAAGATATTGAAGTCGACCAGATCACCAAAACACTCCACGGTCCAGTCTTTGCTATGCCACTTGCGAGTCTAGGTGCTCCTCCTGTGGATGCCGTAGATGAAAACTCTGAAAGCAATCCAAATCAAGGAGGAGGGGGAGCAACTGATCCAGGAACTATTCCAAATCCTTCTTTTAAAGACTTGGGCAACGGTGTGGTTATCCTTTCGCAAACAAGTAAATCTTTGAGAATAGAAATTACTCCAGCTACAACCACCTTTAGCGTCTCAGGATGGAACGGGGCCTACGAAGACGTGGCGATACCTGGTTATACAGTTGTTGCAGATCCTGGTAATCCTGAAGTTTTAGAAAGAGACTTATTAATTGAAGTTTATAATTTTGCTACTGTCGCCAGCCTGACAAACTCGGCGAAACTTGAAAATACTCTAAATGGCCACTTAATCACCCCTGCTCCTCTCTATACTGTAGATGGTAACGGAGATTTACAACCTAGTTATGTTCCAAATGCTACGTCCTATGCACTAAACTCTTATGGCCCAACACAGTTCTTTGAAGTATCACCCAATTTAATTAAATCCGGTGGAAAAACTTACTTGAGAGTAAAAGTTTATCCGTTGCGCTTCAACCCGGTTCTTCAGTCAGTTAGGAAGGCCACTAAAATAACCTTGGATATAGGTCTTGATGGTAACGCTTGGGAAGTTGATCCGCCTGCTTCCGGTAGCGTAATTGATCCTTTCCTTGTTGCAAATACTTTGAGAGTTGACTACACCAAGGCGGGAGTTTACGAACTTAGCTATGATGACTTGGTTGACTCTAATGTTGAAGGTCCATTTGATGGCACTGATGTCTATGAACTGCGTTTATATCACGGTAATAATGAAATCCCGATAGATGTTTCAAGTGCAACAGGTAATTTTGCAAGCGGTGACTACTTACGCTTTTTTGTACCATTTGAAGAAAGTATTGAAGATGTTCGAAATAGAGTCATTCTCAGTACTATTGAGATAAATGAAACGGCAATGTCTCCTCAAAGAATGTCTAGTTTTGATGCCACTCCTACTGGAGTTGACCCCAGTGATGAAACTCATAGTTGGTATACAAAGGCAGCAGAAGAAGATTGGATTTTTATAACAAGAGAATCAGTACTAGACAGCTTAGATCACTTCTTCTGGAAGGATATGTTTTCTTTTCCTGGCTTCGATACACTTAACTTCACTATTGCTCTACCTGAATTAGACCCGGCGTCCTCGGAAAACGTGGAGGTAAAGGTCTTTTTGAAGGGAATTCCCGGGATCCTAGGAGATGTCCAACATCACTTAACACTCGATGTAAATAATACTGGAACCGTTTTGGCAGACGTGTCTTTTAGCAATCATATAAGAGAGTCTTTTATATTAGAATTACCAGCATCTCATTTTATCCAAGGCAATAATAACCTAAGCCTTAAGGCGGCGGGGACTTATGCTCCTGCTGGAGACTACGACCGGATGTATATTGATAAAGTCGAAGTTAGATACCAAGGTACCTTTATAAGTAATAATGGAACGGCGGCCTATAACTTAGAAGATGGTGGAGGAGCGACAGTGACTTCGGGTGGTTTCTCTAGTCCTAATGTCTCGATTTATGATGTTACCGATTATTTAAACGTCTACAAAATGATTAATGCTAGCATCACAACAAGTGATGGCGGAGCAACTTATGATGTTGAGTATGTAACCAGTGAAGAAAATGAAGATTTTAATAGAAACTATGTCTTGGTTGAGGATGGCAAGGCCCTTTCACCGTCAGGATTATCTCTAACCCCAGGTTTTCCAACCTCATTAAAAAATACTCTTAATCAGGCAGACCTAATTATTATTGGCCATGCAACCTTGTTGGGCTCAATGAGTTCTCTTATAGAACAAAGACAAGCTCAGGGATTAGTTGTTTTTAGTGCCACACTAGATCAAATATATGCAGAGTTTTCAGATGGACGAGTTTCTTCTAAGGCCCTCCAGGACTTCATTAACTACACCCAATCCAGTTGGGCCTTACCTCGTCCTTCCTATTTAATTTTGGTAGGTGATGCCACTTTTGACCCTAGAGATCGAAATGTTGATGGATGGACAGATCTTGAAAAATCAGTAAAAGAATTGGGAACTATGCCAATGCCAATTGTTGAAGGAAGGTTTGCAGACTTTGGGGCCGATAATTATTTTGCCATAAGTGATGCCTCTCATTTACCTCAATTAGCAGTTGGTAGGATTCCATCAAATAACCCTGCCGAAATTGAGGGCTATGTTCAAAAAGTATTAGATTACGAAAATGCCCTTAAGAGGCCAACAGATAAAATTAAAAATATTTCCTTTGTAGTAGATGCCGATACTGCCTGGGAAAAATTTAGAAGCAGAACTGATAACCTGGCGAGTGTGCCAAATATTCATGCCCGTGGATTCACTACTGAAATTTTCGACCATGCTGTTTTAGGAAGTGGTGCCGCCTTAAAAACTGAAATTCTAGGGCAATTTGCAGACCCACCTTTTATAATGAGTATGATGGGACATGGTGCCTACGATCGTTGGGGCCAGGGAACACTGATGGTTGCAGATGCAGATGCATTAACCAATACCAAGCTTCCTGTCGTGATCATGTGGAATTGTGAGAGCGGCTATTTTTATGATGCCTATAATGCAGACCCTGGTCTAGGGGAAAGGTTAGTACTTAATCCTAATGGCGGCGCTGTGGTATTCTTAGGCTCTACTGCCCAAACAACTCCTACCGCCCAAATTAAATTAGCGGAGGCCTTCTATCAAGAAATTGCACGTGTCACTAATCTTCCCCATCATGGAGTCAGAATCGGTGATATTTTCTTTAAAGCTAAAGTCGCAACCGGACCAGGCTCTTATGAAAAGGATATTATTAATAGTTTTAGTATGCTAGGAGACCCCTCAATGCCAATCCCGGCCGAATTGTTTGCACCGACTGTAAGCAATATCCCTGAAGCAGTTGAGGGTGGCGGGGGCTGTTCCGTAGGGGCATCAGACGGAACAGCTATTCCTTGGCAGCATGGAGTATTAGAGTGGTTATTTTTGATTTCTCTGATCTTTATCCCAAGACGTCTTGGAAGATTATTAAAGAATAGGTAAAATAGACGAAGGAGCGGTTATGACTGATAAAGAAAAAAGTAAAAAGGATGAGACCACCAAGAAAAAGGTCTACCAAAAGCCTACTATCGAAACAGAGAGCTTGATGGTGTTTGGCGCGGTATGCAATGGTAACGCTAAAGGTGGACGCAAGGCCTCTACCGGTGCGCCACAGTTTTGTAACGGCAATAAGCTAAACTCTTAGCTAAGGTAATCCTTGGAAGATCTCCAAAATACTTCTCTTTACACAAAGAAAAAAGACTTAATCTGTTCTCTTATTGGCATGAGGCCAGATGACAAACAGCTCAATTCTTTTATCATTCGCTACAATGGAATTACTTTAAAACTATCGACCTCAAATCCTCAATTAGAGGGAGATTTAAGAAACGAATTCCCGTCTTCTTGGTTTTTAGACCTAAAGTCGAACTATGATTCTCACATAATTTTCTATCCCCCTGAACATTTTAATTTGTCGGCCGATGAATTTGAGCAAGAACACTCGTCGGACTGTATAACTTTTAGTCAAGGTAGTTTTAGCTGTGCCATCCAAAGAGATTTTTTGGCCGCTCAAAATGAACAACATACTTTATGTATTGCCAGACCTAGTTTGGGCGATGGTTTTTATAATTGCATGCGATGGTTTCTTCCAAAACATATGATCCACCAAAATCAGTTAATTTTACACAGCTCATGTGTAGTAGGTAGAAACGGAAAGGCCTATTTCTTCTTGGGCCAGTCCGGTGCCGGTAAAACTACTATTACATCTCTTTCTGAGGAGAGAACAATCCTTGGCGACGATATGAATATTCTCCAAGTTGGTGCTAGTAACATTGCCCTTCCAGGAGGTGTCGGTGGTCAGCATTTTGAAAATATCGACTATAATAGGCAATGGCCTGTCGGAGGCTTTTTTTGGATTGTCCAAGGTGCTAACTCTAGTAAGTCTAAACTAGAAAAAAACCAAGGTATGGCCAAATTATTGGCCTCCATGACTAACCTTTTTTGGAATAATAGTGAAAAAGAAATTGAACTAAAAGCGCTAGAGCTCTCTGAGCTGGCAATGCAAAATATCTCGATGTGGGAATTAGAATTCCCCAAAAACAGTTCTTTTTGGGAGCTAATTGATGGGTCTAAAGGAGATTGAAATTCCTTACTCTGGCCCCAGTATGTCTCCTCTTTTTAATGAAGGAGATGTGCTTTTTGTCAGAGAACTGGGTCTTTATAGACCTTGTTTAGGAGACCTTATTGTCTTTAGAGATAATGAGGAATGGGTGGCACATAGAGTAATTAAAATGCAACCCTCATTAGTCACTAAAGGAGACCGCTCCCTTTATGAGGAACTACCCGATCGAGCCAACTTATTTGGCCTAGTCACTGGTTTTAGAAGTAACGGTAATTTATACAAATGGGGAGAGGCAGGACAAAAATTCAAAATTATGCTGGCCTTTTTCTCGCGTTTTGCTCTTAAACCATGGGGGAAAGTTATTCGTTACTTTGCCTTATCTATTATTTTTGTTTTAACTACTATTTCAAAAAGAATGTCTTTTTAATTTTATGCCTGAACCATAGTAAGTCGTATTGTAAGGCCGTTGAAATATGATCTTTAGTCAAATGTTTAATAAAATAATAACCGAAGCTGACTTGAGTCGATGATGTAAGTAGGTTCCAGTTTAAGAAATTTTTCCAAATATAGAATTTCTTTAGGCCCAAACTTTCAACGATTTGAGGAGGGATGGGGGTCTCGAATTGCTCAAATAGAACCGTAAAAGTCATAAGTATTGATTTTTGTAATTTTAGTTCCTTACTTAATACTATGAGTTTTTCCCAGTTTATTTCATCTCTGTATTTCTTTATGTATAGGTCTATGTCAATTAACCAAAATAACTTTCCAAAATTATGCTGAAAAACCAGGTGCCCCATCAGATGTATTAAGTTTTCCTCTATTGCTAGTTTTAGGTAAGGGGAAGTCATAAAGGGAATGGTCGTATAGTCTGGTTCTTTTTTAATATGATAAAAAAGCCGAGTGTGAAGTTCAATGACTATTTGGCCGAGAGGTCCTTCCTTAATGAAGATACTTTTAAAGTCATCTCCTTGCCATTTATTCAATTCTTGCTCACTGTAATCAAAGCTTTCTAAAACTTCTTTTACGTTTTGATATTCATTTAAATTAATTAAGATATCGATGTCTGATAATTGCCTTGCTCCAAGCTCACGATAGATATCATTAATCAGTACAATTCCTTTTAATAGAACCGGCTTAATTCCTTTAGATTGAAAACGAGGGGCCATTTCTTGCAGTTCAGAGACAAAATTTGCATTCCTGGCCCATTGACGGTTGTTGGCGACCCTCCAATCCGGGTTTCTGCTCTTTTCTTCTGAGTTAAAATAATTAAAAGCAAAACCTTCAAGCAAGTGCTCCTTCAGAATTCTAGGTTCATTTTTAATTTTTTTATAAAAGATCTCACTATAAAATGACATAGCATCAATATACCATGAGAACGCCTCTATTTTGCTAGCGTTCTTGAGAAAAGAAGGCCCTGATGTTAGAGTTTTAGTATGAACAAACCACAGAAAAATGCTGAATTGGCCTGGAAAAAAATTGGTGAGGAAATTTTAATAATTGACTCAAGGTCCAATAAAGAAGTTCATCGGCTTAATGCAGTAGGCTCTAGTATTTGGGAGCTCTGCAATGGCGAGAACCTATTCGAAGACATTGTCATTTCTCTAGGTAAAGAATACTCCCTAGAGTTAGATGTCGCTCGTGCAGATACCAATGAGTATATTAAAAAATTAGGGGATATGGGTCTCTTAAAAGAAGCTCTCTGATGGCCAGTGAAGAAAAATCTTTACTGTCGCAAGCAGCGAGAGATGCCTATCATAGTTGCACGCCTCTTTTTACGACCATTGAGATTGGTTTACAATGCAACTTTAAATGCCTTCATTGCTACAATTTTGATCGCTCGAAAATACCCGATCCAGCTTTAAAAGAAACCGCCCTTAATTCAAACGAAATTTTAGATGTAATTGATCAGGTCGCCTCTGCTGGTGCTTTGTATATCACCTTTACCGGTGGAGAACCTCTTCTCCATCCTGATTTAACCAAGTTTATAGAGCGAGTAAAATTTAATAAAAGTGTCGCAAGGATTAAAACTAATGGCTCTTACCTAACAATTGAAAAATGCCATGAACTTTACCAGGCCGGGTTGGTAACACTTGATATTAGTTTTTATGGTTTAGATAATCAGACATATGAGCAGTTCACAGGTGTTTCTAATGGCTTCGATTTAACGATGCAAGGGATTAAGAATTCTTTAAAGGTAGGATTCGAGTTTTTTGTAAATATAATTGTTCATAAAGGAAATTATAAAGACATAAGAAAAATGATGAAACTACTCGATGACTTAAAAGTTAATTATCAATTTTCCGATGAAATTACAGAAAGGTATGATGGCAGTGAGGGGTCCAAAAATTGCGCTCTGACAGAGCAGGACTTTGGTCAGCTGTTAGAGAGTGAAGACGGAGAGCTCTTTTTTAACTATTCAGAGGAGCCTGTATACCAATGCGCTTGCGCTAGGTCGGTCTGTGGGATTTCTTCTAATGGCGAGGTCTTCCCTTGCATTGGAGCTCCTGTCCCGTCCGGAAATTTAAGGGATAAGAAGTTTTTGGAAATCTGGGACAATAGTAGTGTTTTAAAGGGTATCAGAGGGCTAGTGGAGAAAGATTTTACGGAGTGCGAATCCTGTGACCACAAGAATTTTTGTAGTCGGAGTTCAGGGGCGATCTATTCCAATACAAAGAATTACACTGGTTGTGACGAAGATACACTTCTGAGGGCCAAGGCCAGGCATAAAAAGGCCTCAGACTTTCTTAAGAAGACGTAAAAATTAGCGGTATTCCCTTTCTCTTAAAATTTATAATTGCCCATTTAAATAGATATATTCCGGAAGGAAGTAGAATCACTGACCAGATGACCGGGGTTAAGAAGTCATTTAAATCCAGTTTTCCAATTAATATTTCTCTCGTCGATTGAAGTATAGCTGTAAAAGGGGAGAGTTTAAGGGCCAATTTTTGAACTATGTTAGGAAACACTTCTATTGGAAAATAACCTCCTGCCAAAAGTGAGGCCCCAGTGTTGAGAAATGCCACTAGACCATTGCCCCTGCCAGTTATCATCACAACAGAGCTAATGAGCAGTCCTAGTCCCAGGAATACTGGTAAGTAGGCAATTTGTAATAGCAGTCCCTGAGCGAAGTAGAGTGGGTCGAACCTCAGACCGAAGCAGAGGGCAGCGAGTGTGATAAATAGTGTAAGTCTGGCCAACTCCCTTGCGATACCTTGTATGCCAATTACGATATTTGTTTTTATAGGGGATACAGGAAGAGAGAGTAGGGTCTCAAAAGTCCCATCGGCCATACTCATTCTTAACTTTCGGGAAAACCCCTCCATGAAATATATCGGGAAATAGAGGAAAACCTCTCCAATGACCATAAAGGTAAAATAATTTGTATGGTACTTCGTTAGTGTCTCAGCAATTGCCGGTGCGAAGGCCTTCGAAGTGTACCAATAAATTGTCAGGCCTAAGAGGGAGGCGACAAGCTCTGAAAAGAGAGCAATTTTCTGATAGTAGTTGTCTTTAAAGTTTAATTTAAATAATTTTAAGAGAAGCTGTACTAGCATAGCTTGCCTTCTCTTAATTGGAGCTTTTTGGCCTTTAGGGAAGACTCTACCTCGTCTATCATATGTGACATGACAATAATTGTTGCCTCTATATAGTATAAATTTAGGTAGTGGAATAATTTTTCTTTTATCTCAGCGTCTAGCCCCTTTAAAGGTTCATCTAAGATTATTAATTTGGGTGAATATAAACCTAGTACCATTATTTTTAGGATTTGCTTCATTCCGGTCGAGCAAAGGTAAAAAGGGGTCCTTAGGGCATTTTCGGCAGGGGTGACTGTGCGCCAATATTCGAATAATTCCTCTCGTAATTTCTGGGGAGTACCGATAAAATCTGAAAGCAATTCGAGATTTTGCTTTCCTGTCAGTCTTGGAAATAATCCCTTCTCTCCAGGGCCTATCCAAGAAATATCACTCTTTACCAATTCCCTGCTAAATTGCAAATCATGACTACTCCATATAACGCTGCCTTCTTGAGGCGTTAGTATACCTGCTAGTATCTTAGCTAATGTAGTCTTACCTGAACCATTCGCGCCATGAATTAGAATTTTCTCTCCTAATTTGGCGGAAAAGCTTATTTTATCAAGGACTTTTTTACCATTACTAAATGAACGGCTAATACCTTTTACTTCAAGTGCTGGCATTTTGTTTTTTTCTTTTTAAGAGGTGAAAAGCTCGGATTAAGATTAACCATTTTTGAAAATCTTCTGCTTCATTAAATATAAATTCAAGGCCGTACATTTTCTGTTTCTCTTCTCTGTTGAAATTTGTCCATACTACCTTTGCCTCTAACTGGTAAGCCTCACGATTTAAAAAATTGAGGGTCATAGAGACCTTCTCGGGGAATGGGATTTCTTGATGTCCTCTCAGCTGGAGCCCCCCGAGACTTATGTTTTCAACGTCAACTGTAAATTCGGTTTGAAAATTTAAAAATGTTATTTTTGCATTGATTTTCTTTGTAGAGTAACGGGGAAAAATTCTGTGATAAATCACGCCTCCCCCTTATAGTTAAAGTATGTTTTTTGAAATTCCTTTAGCAGTGAATTTACTTCTTTATTAAAAGTATTAGCAAAAAGTTCTTCGTCAAAATGATTAAGATCGGCGGTCTGTATAAGCATTATTTTTCGAGCATGATCATTCCATTCAAGAATCAGGCAAATTTCATCTAAGTTTCTTTT
>JABGVH010000008.1 GCA_018646195.1 Halobacteriovoraceae bacterium | reverse complement strand
TAGGTCTTTCGACAATTGAAACCACAGTGCACTTAGGGGCGCATACTGACGCGCCAAACCATTACCACCGCGATGGTGAGGGAATCGCTACCCGCGACCTCAAGTATTATTTTGGCAATTGCCAAGTAATGGAAGTTTCACTGGCACCTGGAGAGAGAATTACTCCTGCGGCGCTAGGAAAAAAAGAGATCAACGCCAAAAGAGTCCTTTTTAAAACGAACTCTTTCCCCGATCCCGATAGTTGGAATTCCGATTTTAATTCCCTTTCCTTAGAACTTGTCTCTTACCTGGCCGACCGTGGTGTTACACTAGTTGGAATCGATACTCCAAGTGTTGACCCCTCAGATGATAAAGAATTATCCAGTCATCTTGAAATTTACCGCCGGGATATGGCGATTTTAGAGGGAATTGTCCTCACTCATGTGGAAGAGGGAAATTATATTTTAAATGCGCTTCCTCTTAAAATTAAAGATGCCGATGCAAGCCCTGTACGAGCAGTACTGCTAAGAGAAGCGCGAGGAAAAAAATAAAATGATAAGCATAGATAATTATATCGCAGGTGAAATAACTCCTCCTACAGACGGGAAGTACCTAGAGAATCACAATCCCGCCACCGGGAAAGTCTACTCTGAAGTCGCCTCTTCAAGTTCTAGTGATGTGGAAAGAGCGGTTGCTGCCGCTTCTGCCGCCTACCCCCTCTGGAAAAATAAAAGTAGAGAAGAGCGGGCAGCTTATCTTAAAAAAATAGCCAGTCTCATAGAAAGAGACTTTGAAGAACTTTCGAAAGCCGAGTGCATTGATAACGGCAAGCCCATTAAAGTTTGTAAGCTAGTAGATATTCCCAGAAGCCAACATAACTTAGAGTATTTTGCAGACGAGATCCTAAATCTTAATCCAGAGAAATTTTCCAAAGAAGAGGCCGGTGAAAATACCGTGCACTACTCGCCTCTCGGGGTGGTTGGAATAATCTCTCCCTGGAATCTTCCTCTCTATCTATTTACTTGGAAAATCGCCCCGGCCTTAGCCGCCGGCAATACTGTGGTTGCAAAACCCAGCGAAGTCACTCCAATGACTGCCTATCTTTTTGCAAAACTCTGTATAGAAGCGGGATTGCCGCCAGGAGTGCTGAATATTGTCCACGGTCTGGGACAGAATGTAGGTGACGCCATTACAAGTCACCCGCAAATAAAAGCTGTGTCCTTTACTGGAAGTACGGCGACTGGAAAAATTGTTGCTAAGAAATGTGCTGAGAGTCTCAAGAAGTACTCACTTGAGATGGGCGGAAAGAATCCCAATATAATTTTTGCTGACTGTGATTTCAAAGCAGCACTCTCAACCACCTTGCGCTCTTCTTTTGCTAACCAGGGTCAGATCTGTCTCTGTGGTTCTCGAATTTTTGTAGAGCGACCAATCTATAGCAAATTTAAAGACGCCCTACTAGAAAAGATGAAGACCTTAAGACAAGGTGACCCGCTGGACGAAAACACCAGTCAGGGAGCGGTGGTCTCTAAAGAGCATTATCAAAAAATCCTCTCCTGCCTTGAAGTTGCCAAAACCGAAGGCGGAGAAATTCTTGCAGGAGGAGGCCCCGCTAAAATGAGTGGAGAAAATAGCAATGGTTATTTTATTGAACCCACCCTTATAGAAGGACTCTCAAATAATTGCCAAACTAACCGCGAAGAAATTTTCGGACCAGTCGCTACCATCATTCCATTTGATGATGAAGAAGAAGTTATCTCAATGGCCAACACCAGCGAGTACGGACTCTCCGGAACCATTTGGTCACAAGACCTAGAAAAGGCCGAGCGAGTGGCACTGCAGATAGATTCTGGAGTTCTTTGGATTAATACCTGGCTTATGCGTGATCTCCGAACACCTTTTGGAGGTATGAAAGCTTCAGGCCGAGGTAGAGAAGGCGGTCTCTATGGACTTAAATTTTTTAGTGAAATGAAAAATATTTGTATAAATATTTAAAAGAGAAATACTATGAGCGAAGAACTCAATTCAAGTAGCGCCCCTGATCCAGTAGGAGCTTATCCTCATGCTAAGAAAGTAGGTAATCTACTCTTTCTTTCCGGCGTAGGCCCCAGAGAGAAAGGCAAAAGCCAAATCCCAGGGGTTACACTGAATGAGAACGGCGAAATAATTTCATACGATATTGCAGTTCAATGCCATTCGGTTTTTAAAAATATCAAGGCCATCTTAGAAGACTCGGGATCATCCTGGGACCAGCTAGTCGACGTCACCGTCTTTCTTACTAATATGAAAGAAGACTTCCCCATTTATAATAAAATTTACGCCGAATATTTTGGTGAAGTCCGGCCTTGTAGAACCACCCTTGAAATTAATTGCTTACCGACCCCGATTGCTATTGAGTTAAAATGCATGGCCACTATTTAAGAGAATCTTAAGGAATAATTATGAGCTTAATGCCTCCTTTTAATTTTAATGCCTGGATAGAAGAGAATCGCCCGCTTCTCAAACCACCGGTTGCCAATAAATGTGTCTATAGCGGAGGAACTTTTATTGTTATGGTTGTGGGTGGTCCTAACGAGAGAACTGACTTCCACGTCAATCAAACCGACGAATTCTTTTATCAAATACACGGAAATATCTTCCTGCGGATTATTAATAGCGATAAGAAAGTCGAAGAAATTAAAATTAAGGAAGGCGAAGTATTCATGCTTCCGGCAGGAACTCCCCATTCACCCCAGCGGCCTGAAGAAGGCAGTGTTGGGCTAGTGGTAGAATTAACCCGTCCTGTAGAATCTAGAGATGCCTTGCAGTGGTACTGCGCTAAATGCACCAACCTCCTCTATCAAGAAACTTTTTATCTCGAAAATATTGAAACTCAATTTGGAAGTGTCTTCGAAAAATATTTTGGTAGTGAGCATGAGGCCTGTAAAAAGTGTGGCCACCAGAACGGAAAAATTTGGAATCCTTAAGCAGAGAAATTAAAAATGAAAGTTGATATTCATACCCATATCCTCCCGCCAGAAATCCCTAAGTTTAAAGATATCTTTGGCTACGGTGGTTTTATAGAGCTTCAACATGACCAAAAGAATTGCTGTGCCAATATGTACGGCGATGATGGAAAATTCTTTAGGAAAGTCGAGCCAAATTGTTACAGTGCTGAACCCAGACTTAGTGATTGCAAGAATCATTCTGTCGATGTTCAGGTGTTATCAACCGTGCCGGTCATGTTTTCTTATTGGACCAAACCCCAAGACGGGGAATACGTTTCAAAATACTTAAATGATCATATCGTTTCAGTAGTCACAGAAAATCCAAAAAACTTTATCGCCCTTGGAACTCTTCCAATGCAGGCACCCGATCTTGCCATAAAAGAATTACAGCGCCTTAAAAAACTAAATGTTCCCGGCATTCAAATTGGTTCCCATATTAATGACTTGAATCTCGACTCTCCAGAGCTCTTCCCTATTTTTGAGGCCTGCGAAAGTCTTGGCATGGCGATTTTTGTTCACCCATGGGATATGATGGGAAGTCAGCGGATGCAAAAGTATTGGCTGCCTTGGCTGGTAGGAATGCCCGCCGAAACCAGTCTTGCCATTTGCTCAATGATCTTCGGTGGAGTTTTCGAAAAACTGCCTAAGCTAAAAGTTGCCTTTGCCCATGGCGGAGGCTCCTTCCCGATGACCATCGGTAGGATTCAACATGGCTTTGATGTCAGACCCGACCTCTGCGCCATCGACAATAAAACCAATCCCAGAGACTATCTTGGAAAATTCTATCTCGACTCCCTCGTCCATGACCCGATGGTTCTCAAGTATATTGTAGAGCTAATGGGTGAAAATAGAATTTGCCTGGGGACTGACTACCCCTTTCCTCTTGGAGAACTGGCACCGGGCAAGCTGATTGAAGATTCAAGTTTTACTAAAACAGTTAAAGAAAAACTATTGGCCCATAATGCTTTTGACTGGCTTGGGCTCGACATCAATAATTATTAAACGAGGTTATGCACATGGATTTGAACTTAAAAGGTAAAACGGCGCTTGTTATGGGCGCTTCCCAGGGAATTGGAAAGGCCATTGCAGAAGCTCTTATTAGTGAGGGGGTCAAAGTCGCTCTCTGTTCAAGATCCGCTGATAAACTTAAAAAAACCTGTGAAGAGATTTCAGCCGACACCTTTTTTGCAGCCGATCTCTCTAGTGACGGCGCCGGCAAAGAGGTCACCGAAAAGGCCATCGCCCACTTTGGTAAACTCGATATCCTAGTCACCAACACTGGTGGCCCTGATAAGAATAATTTTCTAGAAGTCAGCAGCCAACAATGGAGAACCGATTTTAATTCTCTCTGGCTCTCTTTGACGGAATCACTGCAAGCAGCACTTCCAAGTATGCAAAAAAATCAGTACGGTAGAGTTCTGATGGTCACCTCGATCGCAGCAATTGAACCACTACCAGGGCTGACTACCTCCAACGGCCTGCGCGCCGGCCTCTCTGGTCTGGCCCGCTCGATCTCTAATGAGTTTGCAGCCGATGGAATTACCCTAAACCTACTACTCCCTGGTTACACTAATACCGACCGCCTCAAAGCGCTCAACCTTAGCGACGAAAAAGTCAAAGCGATGGTTCCCGCCGGAAGACTTGGCGAACCTTGTGAGCTTGCCGACCTAGCGACTTTTCTGGCCTCTGAAAAAGGCGCCTATATCACCGGCCAATCGATTGCTGTCGATGGTGGCGTTCTCAAATCTCATTAACTAAGTATTAAAAATTTTAAGAAAGAAAAAGATCAAGACTCCTGTCACTGAGACGTAGAGCCAGATAGGGAAAGTGAAGCGGGCAAATTTACGATGCTTTTCGAAATTTCCACTAAAGGCAAAATAGAGCGTCGTGAAAATCAAAAATACCTGTGGAATCGATAAGACTATATGGCTGATCAAAATAAAGAAGTAGATCGGCCTTACCATTCCCGTTGCTAAAAATTTAGTATCACCGGCGTAGTGGTGGTAAAGAAGATAAGAGATCAGAAAAAGTGCACTGGTAGCAGTCGCCAATAGCATTGTTTTTATATGGGCGGCCTTATTGCCCATGCGGATAAAGCGCAAACCTATCAATAAAAGAATTGCCGTCAGTCCATTGAGGCAGGCATTAATTGCAGGAAGTAGAGCGACAAAACCGTGGTTTGAAGTAGCTGCCGACTTAAAATAAATCCACCAGACTAAAAAGAAGATCACCAGAAACGAGACTGTCGCTATCGAGATCAATGCGGCACTGTCTTTCTTAGGGCTTGAATTCATTACTTAGAAATCTTGGGACTGTCTTTTCTATTTTTATAGATTGTTTTGAAGACTATATAACCGGGGATATAGGCCAAGGCGACAAAGGCCATCAGGATATAGGCGATCCGGCTATCTTTGGGGTTATTCATAGAGCCCGCGCAGCCCGGACAGGCATGCGCGAAATCGATGTACATTAGGGTCGAGAGAAATACCAATTTTTTGATAAAATTAAACACTTAGTAGAAACCTCAAAGAAGATAAACAAAGGTGAAAACTAAAATCCAAACTAAGTCTACAAAGTGCCAAAAGAGGCCACAGATTTCTATTAGATTGTAATTCCCATTATCAAACTCTCCCTTGGCACCTTTGACATACATGGCGCATAAGTAGAGCGTTCCCGTCAGAACGTGCAGACCGTGAAAGCCAGTAATAGCAAAGAAGGTCGAAGAAAAGAGATCATTAGTCGAAGCCATTCCCATGGCCGCGGGAGGATTATAACTGGCAAATGACATTCCCATGTCATGAAAGAGATGCATGTATTCGTAAACCTGCATGGCGAGGAATCCAAATCCACCAACAATAGTTAAACCTAACCATTTTAACATTTTCTTACGGTCGCCTTTTTTACAGGCATCGATACTAAAGACCATGGAGACCGAAGAACAAATCAGCCAGAAAGTCATGAAACCTGAAAGCCCTACGCCTCCTAGCGCTTTAACGGGATCTGGCCAGTCGAGTGCACCAGCGCGAAGAATCCCATAACCGATTAAAAAACCTGAAAAGGACATGGCATCAGTAACCAAGAAAAGCCACATCGCCAATTTACCTGGGGTCGCCGTTCCGAATTCCGGATCGTCGGGATAACTAATCATTCCTTTGTTAGCTACATGAGTACTCATGGCATCTCCTTACTGATTACTTGCCCGTGGGGCATATCTTTCATAACCGATTTCTAATAAGTATTTTGTTAATGCATCAATTTGTTTTTCTTTATCCCCGCCAAAAATAACCTCGTCGGTAGATTCTCCGTCTTCCCAAAAGTTAGGCATAGCGGTTCCTTCCATAATTTTCTGAGGATCCGAAAGCCATTTTTTAATCCAGCTAGCACGCAATCGTTTCTTGGCGTAGTAAAGGTTTGGAGCAGTGGGGTCCTCAGAATTAAACCCCGTGGTGTGGCAAGAAGCACAGTCTAGAGATTTAAAAAGTGCCTTAGCTCCAGCTTTTTCTCCAGGCTTCCAATCAACAGAACTAGATGCCGCTTCAAAGGTATGTTGCTTCGATTTGGCCTGAAACATTTCCACCAATTTATTTTTTTCAACATTGCTTAGATTAAATGAAGGCATCCTTACTTTTAACCAAGGACGGATAGGATAAACATTATCCAGGAAGTGATGCAACCAATTGGCCTGCACTCTATGTCCTTGTCCAACCAGACGAGGTGGTCCTTCATTTATATCGTCACTAAAGGATTCAGTTTTTAAAATGTCTCCACGCCAACCGTCGATCTGATGGCAACCGCTACAATTATATTTTGTAACAACTTTCATTCCTTCAGCTACCACCGCTTCGTGAGCATTATTTCTCTTAATGCCTCGAAGTGGAATCTTATCGGCATTATAACCCATCAGGGCGGTGGTGATTTCAGAGGCTTCTTTTTCGCTCATATCAAAATTAGGCATTCTCAAAAGATCTTTAAAAGGCTTATCGATTCCATTATCCCAACGGCGAGGACTCATAAGGTGGGCCTTAATCCAAGAGTCTGGCTGGTGCTCAACTTTCTCATGACCAAATCCAAATTGGGCAATTGGCTTAGAACCTACGCTTGAAAGTTCAGGTCCAATCGGTGCCCGTCCTTCAAAGCCTTCAATATTGTGGCAAGAGTAACAGCCATACTTTCCTACTGAGCGTTTACCGAGCTCCAAGGTTCTTTGATGGGAACTCATTTTATTTAATTTCGCCTGGGCAACTGCCTGAGTATCAAATTGAGAAAAGTAACCCATTAAGATTTCGTCTCGCAGACCCTCATTCATTTTTTCAAACTTTAGGTCCTCAAACTTCTTATTCTTTAATCCCATTAGGTAGGCAGTAATATCAGCCGCCTCTCTATCGGTTAATCGAAAAGAAGGCATGATAGTGTCTTCTTGGTAATGAGAGGGTTTTTTCAACCAGGAGATCAGCCAATTAGCTTTGACCTTTGAACCAATTCCCGCCAGGAAAGGACCAGCATAAGCACCAACGGCCTTAGAATCTTTTTCCGCCCCTTCTACTCCATGGCATCCCATACAACCAATCTCTGTAATTAACTTTTTCCCTCTGACCTTATTGCCGCCAAAGTAGGCCTTTGCTGGTTGGTAAGGTTTTGAAATACTAAAGATGAATTCTGCCATTGAATTAACTTCGGCAATATTCTTATTTAAGAATTCTGGTTTGCTATTATTAAGTTGGTTAAAAAAGCGAGGCATTTTTGCATGCTTATTGAATGCCTTTGGTTCCCATACCCAATTTTTAAAGAATTGTTTTGTCAGCTTACTTTTAACTTTTAATAGAGAAGGACCTGGTTTTCTCTTTTCTTCCCAGCCATTAATCTTATGGCAGCCGTAGCAACCAAATTTTTCAATATTCCTAAAACCGGCATTTAAAGTTTCAGCGCCTGCAAGGGATTGAGAACCTTTATGACAAGAAATACAGCCGGCTTGTGAATACTGCTTACGGTACATAATTTTTGGCACTTTGTGAGGGGCATGCCAATGGTACTTTTTCTGCCATTCTTTCTGTTGTTCAGGATTCTGTGGCATGTGCGCAATGGAGTTAAAATCATGGGTTCTTTGCCCCTCTCCACCGTGGCAAGTTGTGCAACCAAATTGCTTCATCGGGTGAGTTGATTTTTTACCAACCATTAGGTCTAATTTAGGATGCGTTTTAAAAGGATTCTTCTCTTTTTCGTAGCCCGGCTGATCGATAAAAGTGTGACAAGTCATACAACGGTCAACTTTAGTCACAACCTGAAAATAACGGTCATCTACCAAGTTAGGCAGAACCACTTGAGTAATTTTCAAAGTAGGATCGAGAAAGTCTCCAAGCGGAGCATTTCTAATCACAAAAATTGGATCCATATCGGTTTTTGCTTTGGCGGCAGTAAGTAGTTTTCTTGTACCAGTTAACTTCTTAAGACTTTTTTGAGCGGCCAGCATTTCTTTTTGTAAATTGGCCCTTT
>JABGVH010000009.1 GCA_018646195.1 Halobacteriovoraceae bacterium | reverse complement strand
CGGGATTAGAAATTTCTAAAAAGGTAAGGACAAACAAAAGCCCTATTTTTAATTCCTGCCAAGTATAATACAAATCATAAAGGCCAACTCTCCCCTCTCAAGACGATAAATTAAAAATATATTGAATAGAACTGCTGTACTTCTATATATTGAAGTGCTTAAATTTACAGGCCTGAACAAAGACCATTTTGCCCCAAATTTTTGCCTTTCCCCCGTTACTAGTGGAAAATAGAACAAAATGAAAAAGAGCAGTCAATTTGTCTTAAATTTTGCAATCGGATGCATTCTCATCTTGATTGTCACCACCACCCTCTCAAGAGGCGTAGGCATTCGCTGGGATCGGTCTTATTTCCACTGGTTGTTTTGGGGCATGACCCTAATCAATACCGCTCTTAGCTACTGGCTCTGCCAAAAGTGGCGCTTTAAAGAAATCTCTCTTCCCATCTTGATCATTAGCAACACTCTACTTTTCCTCATCCTAGCGGAAGGGGCCCTCAACCTGTTGGTACGAATTTATCCTACTCCTTTCTGGCATGAGGTTAATAGTGCTGCTCGGGTTAAGGCCAATTTAATGACCCCGGGAGAAACTTACTGGAAACAAAAAATCAATTCATTGGGTTTTTACGACAATGAATGGAAACAACAAAAGGACAAGATCTTAGTTCTTTCCGATTCCTTCGGTGGTCCCTCTGTCCCCCATACTTATCATTTTACGACTCTGCTAGAAAAGGCCTTTTCAAATAAGCTTCAAGTTATGAACGCCGGGGTCAATGCCGCCGGTATGAGGGAGTATTGGACAGTCGCTAATGAGTTGGACAGAACATTCAAACCTAAACTTATCGTTCTTGCGCTCTTTGTGGGAAATGATATTGACGGGCCAGGAATGGAAGAACAGCTAACCTACGATTTTTTTAATTGGTGGATTTTCAAAATCCCCCACCGAGTCTTCAAGTTTGGTTTTAAAACGTCTTCTCATATCAAGCAACTGGGGAGGCCTGGAGTCTTATCTCATGGGGATTATTTTCAATACTCTAATAAGGGCACCTATACCAAAGACCATTTTCTGGAAATGGAAAGTGAGAGGTTCCAAGTCTGTAACACTAAAGACCAGGTCTTAGAGAAAGAATATTCTTGGGTTTTTTCACAGCTAACTCTCTTTAAAGAAAAATGGGGCGAAAAATTTGTTGTTATGATTATTCCTGATGAATTCCAGGTCAATAAAAAACTTAACAGCGAGATCTTGAAAAATTTAAAGAATCCTGAAAATTATGATTCGGAACTACCGCAGAAAAAGCTCGCTTCCTTTTGCCAAGAAAATAAGATTGCTTGTCTGGATCTCCTTCCTTCTTTAAAAAATTCTCCCTTCCCTAAAAATCTCTATTTATTGAGGGATTCCCATTGGAATGTAAAGGCCCATGAGCTTGCGGCAAAAGAATTGTGGAATTACCTACAGCCTCGTTTATAGGATCTGCCAGCCAGGATCAATACAAAGCGTAAGAAATACCGCTTTCCATTTTTTACTGCTGCTCCAAAAATGTTTTTGAAGTGAGCGAAATTTAGCAACCAATTTATCATCAATTTTTTCAAGCGGATTAAACAAGTGAAAAGCGCGTTTAACAGAGTCGTCATCGCTATCGGACTTCACGCGACTTCTTAAATAATCATAGGTCTTATCATTGGCCAGTAAGGCCTTACAAGTTTTAAGAATTAAACCTGCTCTTAATAAACTTGCCTTACCATTCAAGGCCGCCGCAAAAGTATGTTTACCTCCGTAGCAAGTTGTCTTTTTATCGTGGATTTGGTCCGCCGTAGGCCTAACCTGCTCATAAATATCACAGGGCCCAGAAAAGATACTCGGTCTTTTAAAGATATGTTCGTTGACAATTTTTTCCGCCGAAGGCCCGAAGATTTCAAGCAAAACTGAACTTAGAAAGGTAAGGACAAACAAAAGCCCTATTTTTAATTCCTGCCAAGTATAATACAAATCATAAAGGCCAACTCTCCCCTCTCAAGACGATAAATTAAAAATATATTGAATAGAACTGCTGTACTTCTATATATTGATTGCCACATTGTGTCCAGAAATCAAATCGCCTTCTTTTAAATTCATATTTCTTCCTAAAATAAAAGTAATTTAAACCAGTATGGCAAACTAATCACGTTCCTGCACCCCTTTTCGGACATTTCTTCTCCACTTTAGTCAAGCTACTGGCGCTCAGGCGCTTGCCAAATTTAGCTGGAGGTCCTGTCCTATTGGATTGAATCCCTTTAAAAATGGTTTAATTCTCAATTAAAACAGTCATTAATCCGATCAGCCCCCATGGCCATGACTGCTCAATTCCCTAAAAATTCCATCTTACTTATAAGTTTTATCATTATGATGGGATTCAAGAGTGCTGAAGCAAAATGCGTGGTCTTTTCCCTAGGGGGAATGGCCGACAAACCCCATGATAAACCCAATGAGTCGCGCCATATCACTCGCATGAACTATGTCGCCAAGAGCGCCCAGAAACAGGGATGCCTGGTCTATAAGGCCCATAATAAGACTCACGCTACCCTGCTTGCAGAAATTAAAAAATTTTTGAAAGAAAATAATATCGATAAGAATGATAAGTTTCACTTTTCTTTTTCTGACCACGGGGCCGATGGCAAAATCCCTCTCACTGAAAAGGAGCGCTATATAACTCCCAATGAGTTTTTTAAAGACATCGTAGAGTTAAAAGAGATGAAAGGGGCCCATATTACCTATGCTACCCATATTTGCTGGGGGGCCCAAATCTCTCAATCCTCAATTGTTAAGTCCAATCCCAATATATGTGGTTCCACTTCAGTTGATCGCAATAATCTCTCTTATGCCCTCACTAATCCCAAGAAAAAAACTGGTGAGCTGGAATCTGTATATACGGAGAGAAAGGATAAAGTCAGAGAGCGAGAATACCTCGGGGCCGGCTGGAAATGGATTAGTCAGAACCCCACTAAGGCCTCGCTGCATAATTATCATTATAAAGGTTTAGAAAAAGATCATGTCAATGCTTTGAGAGGAGGCATGCTAAGCTCCGTTTCCTACGCTCGTGAAATACTTGAAAAAAAGGGAAAATACCACTTACCCGAAACTAGCGAAATTTACAATCCTTACTTGGAAGGGCCAGACTACCAAGTCTCCCCAAAAAAAGGGGTAAAGTCTTGCAGAAGGCCCGATGGCGCCCCTCAAAGCTCTTCAAGTTTTGAACAACATTTGGACAATTTAAAAAATTTAATATCCTCTCAATCATTTATAGACCTTGCTTTTTTTTCAAAAAAGCCCTTGAGCTCCTTTTTAACCACCTATAAAATT
>JABGVH010000010.1 GCA_018646195.1 Halobacteriovoraceae bacterium | reverse complement strand
CTTTTTCATTATCATAGATTCAATTGGGGTTGCTGAAAAGCATTCAAGTAAACTTGGAAATATAACACCATCCAATAATTTGTAAAATGATGGGCATTGAGCAATATTAATAGAGCCCACATTATCAATATATTTATAAAACCTTAAATCCCTCATTGACCACTCATCATCAGTTAATGTCACTAAAAATCTAACATTTATCCCATATATTTGTCTTAAAGCCACTGCAACATCTGGGAGAACTTTTAAATTCTTATGAGGGTAATCACGAGAAACAATGCCTAAAGTTAAATCAGACTTCTGCTTATTAAAATCAATATTGACCCATTTGGCGCTGGCCTCTCCTGAGTCCTCGCTACCAATCGTAAAATTATCCATTTCTTTGGCATAAATTAGCAGCTGGCGAACTTGTCTATTATCCGACTCACCCTCGTCCATATGGTAGCGATAGCGGTAGCGCTGAGGATCTTTTGATTGCAGAGAGAAGTGAAAACGTCCCTCGGCATCTAGGTTAGAAACTAAGCGAATTCCCAACTTAGCATTCTCTCCTCGCAACTGATTAGCGTCGCGACTTTCTTCCATAACCATAGTTAATGGCAGGTAGTTATGGCCGTTGAAATACTCTATAGAGAAAGGAGCTTTGTCCCCGGTGACTTTATGAAAATCAAAAACCGCCTCTGGGTTTTGCATGCCGTGAATTTTTAAATCATTTGAAATAGTGACGCTATGGCCGCCATTTTCAACTACAAAGTTTTTCAACTCGAGATTGGGAGTTGCCCCTATCGGGGCAGTTTGCGCCGAAGTCCCTTGACTAGGGCTATTGGCGGCTTTTGCCATAGTCAGTGAGGCACTTTCACTATTAGTGGCGCTTACCGCTTTTGTGTTTTGAATAGGTGTTTCAACTCTTGGAGGAGCGAAAAAAGCCTGCCAACCAAAGAGGACAATTCCTGAGAGAACAATCGCTATGAAAGCGCGTTTTTGATCTGAACCCATTTTAATTCTCCTGAACCGGCTTCTTTAAAGGCAGTGGATCGTGACCCCCGGGATGAAAGGGGTGGCATTTTGAAATTCGGACTATGGAATACCACAAGGCCTTTGGGCTTGGATAGTGTTGAAATGACTGATGTGCGTAATGAGAACAACTGGGTTCAAAGCGGCAACGAGGGCCGAGCCAGGGAGAGATCAAGACCTGATAGAGCCGGATCAAAAATTGAATCAAAATTTTTAGCAATGGATCCCCAAAATTTTCTGATTGAGGTCATTCAAGGCTTTTTTAAGATGCTGGTCACCGGCGTCTCTATTTTCTGAAGCCTTATAAAGTTGTGGAGAGACCACTAAGAGGAAATCAACCCCTTTGCTTTTTAATGAATCGGTGTGGCGGTACCACTCGCGTATTTGCCGTTTAATGCGATTGCGGGCCACGGCATTGCCAACCTTCTTAGAGACGCTTAGGCCCAGTCGTGACGGGCCTCCGGCTTTCTGAGAGGGTTTAAAATAAGCTCTTAGCCAACGGTTTCCAGTTCGCTTTGCTTTTCCTTGCAGGTATTGGAAATCATTCTGATTGAGGAGCCTATGGTCTTTTGGAAAACCAAGGTCGTTCATAGGAATTATTTATGTCCAGTAGTAACAGTAAGTTGCTTGCGGCCTTTCTTTCTACGGGCGTTAATGATATTTTTTCCACCTGGAGATGACATACGCTTTAAAAAACCGTGAGTCTTTAATCTTTTGGCCCTTTTAGGTTGCCATGTACGCTTGCTCATAACTGTTTCCTTCTATAGCTTTATTCGAGAGACTAGCTTTACCGAAGTGACCCTCAAAGGTCAATGGCCACCTGTATTAAATTACATCTGAAATGTTAGTAAAAAGGCCATGGCCGGCCCTATGGGGCCGTGTTAAATCTTGTGTTCCCAATTGATAGAGACATTACAAAACGCGCACACACGCAAACACACGGAGAAGACCCAAGATGAGTCAGGAATTTCCTTTCGACCAGTTTTTATCCAAACAAACACTAACCAATCTTCCTAACGTGAATGAAAATCACAAGTTAGACAAGATCCCGGCGATACCAAAAAGTTTTAATACAGCGCCGGAAAAGCCACAACTTGACCAAAGTCCATTCAATTATGAAGAACTTGAAGGGATTAACCTAGAAATTCTCAACCAGCTCAAAGAAAATATCGCTATTCAAAAATTCAGCACCTTTTTTGAAAATACTTTTACCCTGGCCAGTATTGAGGGCCAGACGATTGAGTTTTCTGTCACTACTCCATTTATTAAAAATATGATCCAAAACCATTACCTGGAGCAGATTAACGAAGCTATCATCGGAATTTTGGGCAAATCTTACAGCATTGAATTAATCATCACAGGCTCTAAAAAGAGCTTAAGTTCAAATACTAACAATATTCTCAATTCAATAAATAAAGAGAAAACAACTTCTCTCAGTGAAAATAATTCTCAAATAGAGCCGCAGAAGTCTGAAAAACCCCGCGGAGCTGGAGATGTTAAATTCACTCTCGACTTAACCCCTACTAAAGAAGACCTTATTTCTAAAGTTGAGTCGACTTATATCGACCATATGAATCCAGGGCCCTCTGGAATTCTGATCGACCCCAATAAAACTTTTGATAATTTTATTGTTGGGCCTTCAAATAATATGGCCTTCGCCACCGTTATATCGGTCGCCAATAATCCTGGAAAATCCGGCAAGTATCCTTCGCTATATGTTTATAGTTCTTCGGGGCTTGGAAAGACTCACTTACTGCATGCCGTGGCCAATAGAATTAAAGAAAACTATCCGGAATTCGCTGTCTGCCTTATTACCGCTCGTGATTTTATGAAAGAAATGATCGAGGCAATTCAAATAAAGCAATTGGCCGAATTTCAGAAAAAATATTCTGAGACCATTGATGTTTTAATGATCGACGATATTCACGAGTTAAAAAACAAGCAGGGAACTCAGAACGAATTTTTCCATATCTTTAATGAACTACATAATAAAGGTAAGCAATTAATCTTCACTTCGGACAAATCCCCTAAGGAAATTGACGGTATTGAAGAGCGAGTTAAAACCCGTTTGCATTGGGGCTTAGTACTGGATATTCAAAAACCAGACCTCGAGACCCGCATCGCCATTTTAAAACGCAAGGCCTATGAACTGGATCTCTTTTTAACTGATGATGTATTTAATCTGATCGCAAGTTCAATTAAGGCCTCAATTAGAGAGCTCGAAGGCAGCCTTATTAAACTTTCTGCTTTTGCCGACGTGATGAATGTTGAAATTGATAACGATATGGTTATGGAATTACTTGATCTAAAAAGCAAAGGTGAAGGAAAAGAAATCACTCTTGAAAGCATCGCCAGAACAGCTTCTCAATACTTTAAAATTCCAATGGCCGATTTAAAATCCAAAGCAAGAGGAAAAGATATTACCAAGGCACGGCATATCGCCATGTACCTCTCTCGTAGAATTTTAAGAGCGACTCAAAAAGATATTGGCAATTTTTATGGCGGCCGGGACCACACTTCTGTAATCCATGGAGTCAAAAAAATCACTGACCAACTCAAGACTGATGTGAATACTTCGAAAGATGTCATTTATATCGAAAACAACCTGTCTTAAGCTTTCCACAAATCCACATTTAATTAACAGCCACCCCCAGTATTTTGGGGGTTTCTTTTTTGTGGCGGAAATTGTCCACAGGCCCTGTGGGTGGCCGACTAGTCAATTGTGAAGTTTCCTTCCAATCCACAACTGTTCACATTTTATCCACCTTTTTCTCACATCTAATTTTGGCCAAATTCATTTTTAATATTAATAACTTAAATGGCTTCTTCTACTTTTGTTCACAATGGGGATAAAAATTTCGCGAGCAGTACTCACAGTGAAAAAAAAACTTTTCCACAAAGGAATAAGTTTGGGGATAAGTAGGTAGTCAAAGAGCGCTGAAGAAAATTTCAGGTAGCTGGAATTTATTTATGTGAGCAAGCTGTGAGTAACGAGGGGAAAAGCAGTCAAAAATTCCTCACATACAAAGGATATCCGAAGTTGAGGCCAGCAGCGCTCCTGCCTTTTCCCCAAATCGAGAAAGTTGTTAAATCCTTAAGCCTTCGATTTTAAAACATATTTTGGACTTCTCCACTTATCCACCGGGTATATATATATAATAAAAATAAATAGAGGGTTTTAGATAAAATAGATGTGAATTAAAGAATAACTCTCTAATCCTTAAAAGCTTGATTTACTCCCTTTTAAACGATACAAATTCTGCAATCAATCAGGAAATAGGAAAATATGCGGTTTAAGGTCCAAACAGAACCATTTAGAGATGCTCTCAATAAGATTCTATCAGTAGTCGATAAGAGAAACTCACGCCCTATCTTAACCTATACTCAAATTGACGTAAGCGAAGGCAAAGTAGAAATTTCAGCTACCGACCTTGAAGTAAGTTCAAGAATTAAAGTAGCAGCTGATGTGGAAACAGCGGGAACCTTTTGTGTAAATGCTAAGAATATATCTGACATACTCAAAGGCTTACCTGAAGGAACTGTTAACTTTGAAATAGCTGAAGGTGAAAACACTCTAAAAATAAGTTGTCTCGATATTCACTACACTTTGTTGATTTATAAATCAGATGATTTTCCTCATTTGATTTTCGATAACAAAGAAAATTCGTTTGCACTGGATTCAGTTCAGCTATTAGAAATTATAGGTAAGACTTCTCATGCTATCAGTACTGATGAAACTCGACTTTATCTAAACGGTATTTACCTACAAGAATTTGATTCCAAGCTAAGAGCAGTAGCGACAGACGGTCACCGCCTCTCAATGCTAGATACTGATCTTGGAGAAAATAATATTGAAACCCTTATGAATGGAATAATTATTCCTAAAAAGGGCGTCTTTGAAATCAAGAAAGTGGCGGAATCTTTTCCTGATAAAAAATTAAATATTTCAGTTGATGATTCATTTATTTATATCTCAGCCGACGATAGCTACTATCTTTCAATTCGTTTGATAGCTAGAGAATACCCAAAGTACCAAGCGGTTATTCCCTCTAAGACTTCATTTGTTATGAAAACAGATAAGACTATTTTTCACGATGCTATTAGACGCATAAAAATCATGTCTAATGAAAAATCAAATGGCGTAAAAGTTTCCTTAAAAGGCAATGAAATGACCGTTATGGCCAATCACCCTTCACTAGGTGATGCTCGTGAAACATTGTCAGTGGATTATAACGGCAAAGAAATCGAAATTGGTTTCAACGCAAAGTACTTAATTGATACTTTAGCGGCTTTTGATGACGGCGATATTACATTAGAACTGAATAACGAGTTATCTCCAGTAGTTATCAAATCTCAAAATCTTCCAAACTACCTAGGCATTATCATGCCACTTAAATTATAATTTCTAAATGCAATCATTGAAGCTCTCAAAGCTACAGGTTACCAATTTCCGAAACTTGGAAAAAGAAGTTATTCAATTTGGCCCAGGGATCAATTGTATTCTGGGTGAGAATGGTAATGGAAAGACTAATATACTGGAAGCTGTTCACGTTTTAATTACCCGTAAATCATTCCGTAAAAACTCGAGTTTTCCCCAATTTCTCAGTATCGATGGGGATATCCCTGAAATATATTTTTCCTCAGTCTTTGATGGCCCCGAGGGAAGTCCCTTTAGTTTTACTGGTAAATGGGATTCAGATCGCCACGAATGGTACTGTGACGGCCGGCCCACTCGTAAAAAGCCAGAAGTGGCGGTTTTATTTATCAATCCTTTTGATTCCTATTCTTTCCACAACACCGCCTCTATGCGTAGGACTTGGTTTGATCAACATATCGGTGTGCTTAACCCTGAGTATAAAAAAGTACTTAATAAATACAATACGGCGCTTCGCTTTCGAAATGCCCTGCTTAGCAAAAAACCTTCTCATTTTCTCGAACAGATTAAAGCGATGGATCCAGAGTTGGCCAAGTATTCAAAAATACTAACCGATTCACGTAAAGCTTTTTTATTAGAAATTCAAAGTTACTGCTCAGGTGCTTTTAAAGAAATTTTTTCAGAGGAACACCTGCTAGAGATTCAGTTGGACTCAAAAGTTTCTGGCTGGAGTGAGTCACAAATTTACGATTTACTTCAAAGCAACTTGCAAAAAGATACTCTAATCGGTCATACGCGCTACGGCGTACACAAAGATGACTACACGCTTCTTTTTGATGGTTTAAATAGTTTTGATTTCTGTTCTTTAGGCCAACAAAAAATGTCTTATCTAAGCCTCTTATTTGCCTATATCGAGCTATTTAGGTATAAATTCCTATCCTTTCCTATTGTCCTAATCGACGACGTTTCAGGCGAGCTAGACAAGCTCAGATGGAGTCGGTTGATAAATTACTTAGAACATAGTCACTTCCAAGTTTTGATCACCACGGCCAATGAAAAATTTAAAGAGGAATTGGAAAAAATAGACGGCGCAAAACGAATTTACGTCGACTCCGGATCTGTTTCGATCCAGTAGCTAGAAGGTAATGTTGGAAAATCAACCTCAGTCAATTTCAAAAGTAGGTTCGACCTATACCGCAGATCAAATTAAAGTTTTAGAAGGATTAGAAGCTGTTCGTAAAAGACCAGGTATGTATATTGGTGACACCCATAATAAAGGGCTTCATCACCTAGTCTATGAAATCGTCGACAACGCCGTCGATGAAGCATTGGCCGGTTACTGCGACCTTATAAAAGTAATTATCCATGTCGATAACTCTGTCACCGTAGTCGATAATGGCCGGGGAATTCCTGTTGGAATTCATCCTACCGAAGGTGTCTCTGCCGCGGAATTGGTTTATACCAAACTTCACGCCGGTGGAAAATTTAACGAAGAAGGTTCGGCCTATAAAGTTTCTGGTGGTCTTCACGGAGTTGGGGCAGCTGTTGTCAACGCCCTTTCTAAATGGGTTAAGCTTGAAATTAAAAAAGATGGCAAGACCCATTCCTTAACTTTTGACCACGGAATCGCCAAAGCGCCTTTAAAAGAAACCGGTACCACAGAAAAAGCTGAAGATGCCGGCACCGCTGTCACCTTTAAGCCCGATAACGAAATTTTTGAAATTCACGAATTTAATTACGATACACTTTGCAATCGCTTCCGCGAAATGGCCTTCCTCAACAGGGGCTTGAAAATTACTCTTCGTGACGAGCGGACTGAAAAGAAAGAAACTTTTCATTACGAAGGTGGCCTATCGGAATTTGTCGAATGGCTCAACCGCGCCAAAAATCCATCCCATAAGAAACCAATCTATATCGCGCAATCGCGGGAAGACCACGAAGTTGAAATTGCTATGCAATGGACGGATGCCTATTCGGAGAGCTTGCATGGTTATGCCAATGCCATTTCAACCCCTGAAGGCGGAACCCATATT
This sequence comes from Halobacteriovoraceae bacterium, assembly GCA_018646195.1. GTDB lineage: Bacteria > Bdellovibrionota > Bacteriovoracia > Bacteriovoracales > Bacteriovoracaceae > JABGVH01. The sequence continues at coordinate 6,110 of JABGVH010000010.1, read as the reverse complement.
TCCGGTTTTAAGACGGCATTAACTCGAGTTCTCAACGCCTACGCAAAAAATAATAATTTACTTAAAAATATTAAAACGAATTTAACTGGCGATGATATGCGAGAAGGCTTAACCGCTATCGTCTCAGTCAAATTGCCAGAACTTCAATTTGAAGGTCAAACCAAGTCAAAACTTGGTAACTCCGAAGTAGAGGGAATTGTTAACTCACTCGTTGGAGAGAGTTTTAAAACCTATCTAGAAGAACACCCCGATACCGCCAAAACAATTATTCGAAAGTCTGTCGATGCCGCCGCCGCTCGCGAAGCAGCCCGGCGTGCCCGTGATTTAACCCGAAGAAAATCGGTACTAGAGTCCGGTGGCTTGCCAGGTAAAATGGCCGACTGCCAAGAAAAAGACCCGGCGCTAAGTGAAATTTACATTGTGGAAGGGGACTCTGCCGGTGGCTCGGCCAAGCAGGGACGAGACCGTAAAACCCAGGCGGTGCTTCCGCTTCGTGGTAAAGTTTTAAACGTTGAAAAGGCCCGTTACGATAAAATGTTGGCCAATAACGAAATCAAGATGCTGATCCAGGCGATGGGTACAGGAATTGGTCGTGGCAATTTTAATATTCAAAAGTTGCGCTACCATAAAATTATTATCATGACCGATGCGGACGTCGATGGTTCTCATATTCGAACCTTGCTTTTAACTCTGCTCTATCGTCAATTTCCTGAACTGATCGAAAATGGTTATATCTATATCGCCCAACCACCTCTCTACAAGTTTAAGAAAGGTCGGACAGAAAGCTACTTAAAAGACGATAAAGAATTGCAGGTATTTTTAGTTGAAAACTCAGTTAAAGGTTCTAAAGTAACCGCCGGCGGAGTTGCTTTAAGTGAAACTGAGACACGCACCTTAATTAGCAAATACACTACCTACTCTCAGAATTTAAATTCTTACGATATTCACTTCGACACCATGTTATTGCGGGAAATTATTGAAAATACCGGAATCAATGCTGAGATGCTGAAAGATAAAAATGCCATTCAAAGTGAGCTCGACAAAATCACATTAACTTTAAATGAAAAAGAAGCGCTTACTTTGAAAAATTACTCTTTCGAGGTACTCGAAGATAAAGAGCACGATACAAATATGATTAAAGCGGTGATTAAAACCACTGCCCGCACCAAGAAATTCAAACTGCGTTCTTACTTCTTAGAGAGCCCAGAATTTGCCGATCTTTACAATAGCTACGAGGGTGTTAAAAAATATATTCCCGCCCTCTTCACTCTTGAGAAAGAGAAATCTGAGAAAAGAGAATTTAATGGTTTAGGCGAATTTACCACCTTCATTATGGAAGACGGCAAGCAAGGGGCCTATATCCAGCGCTATAAAGGGCTAGGAGAAATGAATCCCGAACAGCTATGGGAAACAACAATGGATCCTGCCAATAGAACACTTTTACAAGTTAAATTAGAAGATACCGTTGAAGCCGATCAAACCTTTTCAGTTTTAATGGGGGATCAAGTTGAACCCCGCAGGAAATTTGTAGAAGACAATGCACTTAATGTGCGTAACTTAGATATATAGAGAATAAATATGGCCGATGATACACCAGTAGATAATAACGGAAATATAGAACCGGTAAATATCCAAGATGAGATGCGCAGCTGTTTTTTAGATTACGCCATGAGTGTGATTGTTTCCCGCGCCCTTCCAGATGTTCGCGATGGCTTTAAGCCAGTCCACCGGCGAGTGCTATTTGCCATGCATGCACTTGGGAATTATTCCAATAAACCTTTTTTGAAATCGGCCCGGGTTGTTGGTGATGTTATTGGTAAGTATCACCCCCATGGAGATTCCTCTGTCTATGGAACGATTGTCCGGATGGCCCAGGATTTTTCTCTTCGTTACCCATTAGTTGATGGCCAAGGAAACTTTGGTTCTATTGACGGCGACTCTGCTGCCGCCATGAGATATACCGAAATTCGAATGATGAAGATGTCGGAAGACATGCTGAAAGATCTCGATAAAGAAACAGTCGATTGGCAACCAAACTACGATGACTCACTAAAAGAGCCACGAGTTCTTCCAAGTAAAATACCGAACCTTTTAGTTAACGGTTCGGCCGGTATCGCCGTTGGTATGGCGACCAATATACCTCCCCATAATTTAGGTGAAATTATGGCGGGTTTAAAAATGTTATTAGAAAATCCTGAAACAACCATCGATGATCTGATGACTGTGATTAAGGGACCAGACTTCCCTACTGCCGGATTTATTCATGGTATGGAAGGTATCAAGTCGGCCTATAAGACCGGTAAAGGAATTCTTCAAATTCGCGCCAAAGTCGATGTCGAAGAACACGGAAAACATGGTGATCGTGAAAGAATTATTATCACCGAACTTCCTTTCCAGGTGAATAAGGCCAAGTTAATAGAGAAAATTGCAGACCTAGTAAACGCAAAAACCTTAACAGGTATTTCAGATATTCGCGACGAATCCAGTCGTGAAGGTATTAGAGTAGTGATCGATTTAAAGCGTGGTGAAATTGCCAACGTTATTATCAATCGCCTCTACAAGGCCACCCAGTTACAAGTTAGTTTTGGGATTATTTTTCTCTCCTTAACTAATGGCAGCCCAAAAGTGATGAACCTTAAAGAACAACTTCAGTTCTTTATCGATCACCGCCGCGAAATTGTTATTCGCCGTACTGTTTTCGAACTCAAGAAAGCAAAAGAAAAAGCGCATATCTTAGAAGGTCTAAAAACAGCTGTTGAAAATATTGATGCAATTGTTGAGATGATTAAAAAATCTGAAGGGCCAGCTCAGGCCAAAGAAAAATTGATGACAGGTTATTCACTGTCGCCAATTCAGGCACAGGCCATTTTGGATATGCGTCTTCAGCGATTAACTGGTCTCGAAAGAGATAAGATCATCGCCGATTACGAAGCCATTATGAAAGAAATTGCTCGTTTAGAAGGAATCCTAAAAGACGAATCCTTAATTCGTGGAATTATTGAGACAGAATTTGAAGAAGTTGATCAGGCCTACTCTGATGATCGCCGGACTGAAATTGTTGGTAAGGCCGATGAAATTCAAATTGAAGACCTCGTTAAAAATGAAGACGTTATCGTTACTATCACCCACAAGGGTTATATAAAACGTATGCCTAAAGACACTTATAAAACCCAGAAACGTGGTGGAACAGGTGTTAAAGGTGCCAGCGGCGGAGAAGATTTCTTCACTGATATTTTTGTCGCCAATACTCACGCCACCCTCTTCTTTTTCACGACTAGAGGAACTGTTTTTGCCAAGAAAGTCTACGCCATTCCTGAGGGAAGTCGGACTAGTAAAGGAAGAAACCTGGCCAATCTTATTGCTATCCCGGCCGGTGAAAAAATTACTGAAATTTTCTGCATAAATGACCTTGAAAATATGAGTGGTAAATTCTTAATGTTTGCCACTGAAAAAGGCACGATTAAAAAATCAAAAATAGAAGACTACCAAAGAATTAAACAATCAGGTCTTCGCGCCATTAAGATTACCGACGGGGATGCCTTATTAAATGTTAGGCTTACTGACGGAACAAAAGATGTCCTACTCTGCTCTGATGGCGGAAAAATTATTCGTTTCTCTGAAGAAGATTGCCGCCCTATGGGTCGTGTGTCTCAAGGAGTGAAAGGTATTTCTATTAGCGGAACTGAGCGAATTATCGGAATGGAGATTATCGATGACAATGTCGAAATTCTTTCCATGACTGAAAATGGTTACGGCAAACGAACCAGTTCAAGCCAATACAGAAAACAAAGTCGCGGTGGTAAGGGAATCCTTGCTATGCGCCTGACTGATAAAACCGGTCAAATCATAGCTATTAAACCAGTCCATGATGAAGACGATCTGATGATTATTACTGATAAAGGTCAAGTGATCCGAACTAGTATTTCAGGCATTTCACTTATGGGCCGGGCAACTCAAGGTGTCCGCATTATTCGTCTCAAAGACGAAGAAAAAGTGGTAGCGGTAGAGAAAGTGGCCAAAGAAGAAGACGTCGCAACCGATGATTAAAAGAATCTTCATAGGAGCAGGAGTCATAGGATTCCTGTTCTTTGTAGTTTTCCGGGATTTCACGCCTCCTATTCACCGAGACATTTTAAAGGCCCAGGGACTCTTGGGAATTCAGCGCTACGAAGAAGCGATTGCTCAGTATAAGAAAATCCTAAAAAGTAATCCCCCTAACCCCATCAAAGTTAAGATCAACTACCAATTGGGTGAGCTCTATTCCACAAACCTCGGAAAAAACAAACTGGCGATTAGTTATTTTGAAAGAATTATTAATATCTACAAAGACCCAGTCTGGTTAGTGAAGGCCTCTGAGAGAGTCGCCGAAATTAATTTTAACTTTCTAAAGAATTTTGAGGACAGTCGCAAAAATTACCAAATGCTCGCCAATTTTACCCCGCGCCTCGAGAAAATCGATTATTACCAGCACCGCTTAGCACGCTCTCTCTTTAACCTGGGCCTATTAAATCTCGCCGCCAAAGAATTCCAAAGGATTCAGGGCAACCCAGAGCACGAATACTACACTCGCAGTTTCTATGAATTGGGAATGGTTCACTTCCGAAAGAAAGATTGGAATAAGGCGATTGCCTTTTGGAAGGAGTACCTCAAAAGAGAAACTCGAAAAGATGCCGTGGTTCAAACTAAATTTATGATGGCCAATGCCTTTGAAACCAGCGAGCAATTAAAGCGCGCCTATAACCTCTATTATTCAATTTTGGGTGAATACCCCAATACTGAAGTTTTAAGAAACCGCCTCAATTCAATTTATCACCGCCGAATCGCGAGAAAGCGCTAGCTATGAAATTTGAAAAAAAGTACGTAGCTATTCTGGGGCTGGCGATGAGCCTGCCCTCGATGATTGTGGTGCTGGCCTATGCCGCCTACCGCTTAAGCGAAGAGAAAATCTTGCATCCCTACCTAGCATGGGGAATTTTCCTGGTCATTATCAGCTACAGCTTGTACATGATGGTCAATTATGCGAATAAGAGAAAAAATTAACTATACGCGTTACCTTCCCTGGTCATTGGGAATTACTGGCCTGGCCCTTTTATTGGCCCGTGACGCTCATGATATTGGGGTTATTACCCTGGTTTATGCCGCCACCCTACTCAACCACTACATGCTCCTCTACATCGTCAGCGATATCTTAAGGGACCCGGAAAATGCTGAAGGGCGCACCACTAATAAATTACTGCTCTTTATTTTCTTCATTGCGAAGGTCGGAGTGATAGTTGGCGCCTGCGCTTTTGGTTGGCAATTCATGGGCAATAGGATAATAATTCCCGTATTAAATTATGTATTTCAAATATTTGTGCTGGGTGTCAGTATTCGTCAAAACCCACTCAAAAGCTAGGAACCCAAGGGTTTAAGAGATGAAAAAGTTTTTACTATTATTTCCCCTTCTAACAATTGCACTTACCTCAGTCGCTCACGCTTCTGGCGGATTTACTTGGATAGGTTCACTTCTTCACAGTGCTCATATTCATGTCGGCCAACATGTTTTCACAATGATTTTAGTCGCCATCATAATTGCAATCGGTGGAGTTATTTATCGCGCCAAACTGGCCAAGGTTCAAAACATTGTCATTCCCGACAAAGGTTTAACCTTCAGAAATATTACAGAAGCTTACGGCTCCTTCATCTACACCCAATGTAAATCACTCCTGGGTGAAAAAGGAACGCAACAGTACTTCTCCTTTATCGCAACAACCTTTCTTGTTATTTTAATTTGTAACCTTATTGGTTTGATCCCAGGATTTCTTCCTCCAACAGACCACCTCTCAACTACATTAGCTCTTGGTTGTTTCTCCTTCATCTACTACAACGTGATGGGAGTTAAAGAACAAGGTCTTGTTAATTATCTAAAACACTTCTGTGGGCCGCTTTGGTATATGGCCTTCTTAATCCTTCCCATCGAAATTATTTCAAACCTAGTTCGTCCGCTTTCACTAGCGCTTCGTCTACGTTCAAATATGATGGGTGACCATATGGTGCTTTCAATTTTCTCTGACATGGCACCATGGATTGTTCCAATTATCTTCATGGTACTTGGGATCCTTGTTTCCTTT
>JABGVH010000011.1 GCA_018646195.1 Halobacteriovoraceae bacterium | reverse complement strand
GTTGCTCCATATTGTGATTCTTCTTGTGATTCGAATAGTTGTCTTTATCTAGTCAAAATAGATAGAAATACTGGGGAAGAAAAGATTATTTGTGAAAGAAATAGAAATAAAAATAATAAAACATCATTCAAAATTAAAAATGAAAATGAAAAAATCCAAAGCCGTCTTTTTTTATTGGCCAGGAAAAATATAAAGAACTCTTTTTTAGAACTTTTTCCAGACTATCAAATGTCGGAACAAAACCGTGTTCGATTTATTCGCATCAGTCGTAAGAATTTTAAAAAATCGGAAGATGAAAGCTGCCGTTATTTCTCAAAGAGGAGGGCCTTGCGTTTTTCAGTCACACTTAATAATAAGATCGCAGAGGAAAAAGTTAGAAAAAAGGTTCGCTTATTGCGCAGGAAGCGCCGTAGTCGTTGGTACCGCTTCCATTTACCTGGAGAAGTCGCCGATGTTGAACTTAAGATTCATAAGATAGAATACCGCAAGAGCTGTCATCGTGGCGTTTCGAAAAAACAAAATAAGAAAAAGAAAAAATGTCAGTGGAAGAAAATACCGAAGGGGTTCTGTGTTCCCCTCCGGGTTGAGCTAAAAATTCAATAGGCTATTTACTTTGTTCCCATAATAATTGTAATTGCTCGCCGGCCTTTCTCTGTGAAGTCGTCAAGTCGGTTCTTTTTAAGAAGTCTACTACTTTAAGGGACTTTCCTTCGAGGCGTTTTTTCCTGTCGGAAATTGCCTTGTTAAAACTTTTGCGACTTCTTTTAAAAAGTCGGTAAAAGCGCACAATGGAGAGATCCCTGCGACGTGCAAAATCAAAACGGGGGTGTGAGGCATAGTCCATTTCTTGGTCAATAATGACTCCTAGCTGATCTAAGTAGCGCATCGATTCGAGCCAAACAAGGCCATCAAATTCAAACAATTCGGGAAGTGCCGGCTTAAATTTCTTTTCTAAAGAATAGCGAACTAATCCTTGGAAAAGCATCCAGGCCAGGTAGTCGTGGTCGGAACCATGCAGCTCCCAATTGACTCTTAAGGTACTTAGGCCATTTATCTTTTTGACTTTGTACTCAGACATTAGGCGATCAAATAAAATGAGCGCCTGGCCATGTTGTGATTCATAAATACTGCTATAGCGGGTTCCAATCTCTGTCGCTTTGACAGTATTTTCTTTGGCCCGTAGAAGGCGGAAGTGAGGGTTTATTGCCATGGCGCTGGAACAGATCCCGAAGACTCCTAAAATAAGTAAGATTTTTTTCATTTGTGTGGCCCCTTGTAATGTGGGACCTACCATAAGAAATTATGACCTAGTATGTCAAGTGGCGAATGCTTTTAACTAAAGGGATTTTGTTATGAATTTAAGCAGCATAGGACCTTTTTGGCCTGGATTAAGCCTTAATAAGTTGTTCTCAGGGCCGAACCTTGCGGCGTTTTGCTGGCATTGGATTGTCAGGGGACCATCTTTGAATAGCTCTTTTAGGGTTTTCCGATCCTCTTGTTGGAAGATATTAAAATGCTTCCTTTTAAATCCCTGAGGAGCTTTAGCGACAATGCTTATTGCCGAGAGAGTCTTCACCCCGGAGGAGTTTTGGCAGTCGCTAACTTTTAAATAGCGCGCCCCAAGAGCAAGAGTTGTGGCCTCTAAGAGTCCATCCACTCCCTTTGCCAAAAATTCAGATAGCAGGTGCTGAGCGTGGTCTATATTTTGATAAGATTCAAATTTGCCCTCAAGCCGAAACTGGCGGTATTTCTGCCACTTCTCGGCCTTGAGTTGTTCTTTATTAGATTCATCTGCCAGGGCAATTTTGCTATCGAATTCTGCAAGAATTCGGGTCAGCTGATTGAGTTCTTGTAGAAACTGAGAGCGACCACTGACTGCATGGAGCAGGGAAGCGTGCTGGCGCTTCTCGATTAAATCTATGAATTGTTGAGAGAGGTCGGCTAAAAGTAAGCGGTAGGGACCAGAGCTCTTTGTCAGGTCGTATTCATTGATCCACTCATTTAATAGGGTCGATCTGTCTCTAAGTGCCACTTCAATTTGTGATAGCGCCTGGGCACGCTCACTCGAGAGACCTAAAAATTCTTCTCCAATTTTTATTAATTGCTGCCGCTCGGGCAAGGCACAGGCATCTGGCGAGTCACAGCCAAACTCTGCTTGCGGTCCAAAGTAGGAGGAGGGCAGCACACCAAAGCCACTCGCCATTAAAGGACTGCTTAATTGAAATAATATAAGAATGATCCCTATTGGTAAGCGCATCTAATCTCCAGTGTGGTAAAGCTCAGTGTTTATATGATGCGATGCATTAAGCAGCAAGGGTATGTGTAAAGCTTTCCCGCAATCATGGAGAGAGGTTAACGTAAAAACAGGAGGTTGGCTTGATTATTTGAGTTTCTGGCGTAGTTTTTTAAGGAAGAGTTCCCTCTCGTTGAGGTATTTCTGGTCTTTTTTAATCGCCCGCTTTTGCTGCATTTTCTCTTTACGTTGTTCTTCTTCGGCAATTCTGCGCGCTCTTTGCTCTTTGATTATTTGGTATTTTTCACCATTTGTCAGCTCGTCCCCGTCGGATGTTTTTGAGTTCTTCGGTTGTTCTGCCTCGGCCTCAGGCTTTTTTTCGTCAGTCTTAGATAGGTCTTTGCCATTGAGCTTTATCCAGCCACCGCCGGAATTGCTACTACCGCTGTCGCCAGAAGAGCTGCTGCCTGGGTTGGATTTTTCGAGCAGCTTTTGGGCCTCGGGATTGTCTTTAAATTGTTTCTGCAATTGCTCGATCATCTTTTGCATTGAGTCCTGCTCATCACAGTAGGCGCAATGGGCGAATAACAGAGTAAAAGAGGTGAGAATTATTTTCTTCTTCATAACTTCTTATCGGCAATCGTTATAAAGACTAAAATCCAAAGAAAAAACCGCCATGCTGTTCAGCTAAGCGCTTTAAAAAGATGTATTTATTATTGCTCTTATTTACTAGGAAATTGGAGCCAACTCCAATGGTATTTATCTGAATGGCGCGGCGGTTGTTATTGGCTATATCAACTAAGACATTTTGAATATTTTCTTTTTTACGAGAGTTGTGGAAGGTGGGTGCCCCATCCGAAAGAAGAACGATATCTGTGATTTTATTATAGCTCTTGAGGGCATCTAGCATAACTTTTCTGGTTGGAGTGGCGCCGTAAGGGGTGAGTTTATGCAGAAAATTATAGACCTGGTTTTTATTTCGGGTGGTCATAGGCCTTAGCAGTTCCCAGAGCTTTTTATAAGGCCTCACCATTTTATTTGGGTAATGGATAACATTGACGTGAAAATCTTTGTTCATTGAGGTTATGAGCATCTTTAAGCCCGCCTTAACTTGGCCAATTCGATCTTCCATAACCATACTTCCGGAGACGTCGATAATAAAGACTATATGCTTACCCTTAAACTTAAAGCCAACATCAACAGGTAAGCCTTTTTTTGAACCGGGTACTTTTTCTTCTTTTGCTGCTATTTTTGACTTTAAGTTTTCTTCTCTTTTTTGAATTTCTTTAATTTCTTCTTTCATGAAATTATTTTGCTTTTTTAGTTTTTCATTTACTTCTTCAAGCTTGGTAATCTTTTTTTTGATTTCCTCGCTTTGGTTGTATTCTGCTCGTAAATGATTCACCACTAACTTTTTGGTATCTATCGTATCTTTTGAGTAACCTGTTGGAGATTGAATATCAGTAGGGGTTTTTTCGTCAACTTTTGTCTTGGGGACTACTATGTAAAGAATGATAACGGCACCAAGCGCACCTGATAGCAGGTCTAAAAAGTCAATATTAAAGACAGAGGTTTCTCTACGCTTCACGGCCTATACCTCAATGCGATTTACAAGATTTTCGATAAGGTATTCCTTCATTCCCGCATGTAGTTCATCAGAATCTTTTTGGAGGGCATGAAAAAACCACATAATTATTATACTGAGTATTAATGAAATCAAAGTGGTGTCGAAGGCGACCCCTAAGGTGGAAGTAATTAAAGTCATATCTCCACTATTGGCAATCGTTAGGGCACTGGAGATTCCCAGTACGGTTCCAATAAAGCCGATAGAGGGAATTACCCAAGTGAGGTAGCGAATATTGGATTGCTCACTTTCGGCCTTTTCTTTATTAATATCTGTTTGAATACTGATGATCTCGATCATCTGACCAACCGAATTAGAGGTCCTAAATTTTATACAGGCCTTCTTTATTAAACTGGTTAATAGGTATTGGGTTGATTGGCGTTCGAGATTTGAGGCCTTGAGGTGAATATCGACTAGGTCCTTGGCCAGTAAAAGGTGGCGCTCATGGGTCGGTAATATTTTGAGCCGATAGCCTTTATTTTCTTTCGCTATATTTTTTTTAATGGCGTAAATATCGATCATGCCCCAGAAAAATGCAAAATAGGTCATGCCCTGAATATAACCCCCACTTAAAATATTACCTCCAAGGAGAGTAAAAATTCTCTGAGCTGTGGAGCCAGGTGATTCCGCTGTCGCCTGTAAACCTAAATAGGCCAAGCCAATAATGATCAGCGCCAATGCAAGGGAAATTAAAACTTCTTTCATTTTTTTGGATGGATTCATAACTCTTCCGTGAATTTCTCTAATAGGCTGTTATTATACCACGCCAAGAGAGGGAAGAAGCTTTAAAAAGAGTGCTTTTAGGCTATCTAAAGGCCGGGGCAATATGAGTTGAGCGGCCACAGAAATCGACAGTTACTATAACTCCCAATTGGCGAAGCTGGCCATTAGCAAGCTTTACAAAGGCCGGCCCGCCGCTGTCACCACTACAGGCCCCTTGATTATTTTGGGCGGCCTTTGCACGAAGAGTTATTAACTGATGATCGTAGTTCTCCAATTTAAGGTCGACTTGTTCCTTTGTGCCTGAGGCCTGGTAAAGAGTCATATACTTTAAAAAAGTAGGCAACTCTCTCTCGATATTGGCATTTAAGGCCTCCAGAACTTGGGTATCTTGTTGCGCCTCAGGTTTGGCATTTTCGGCCTTTAAAGAACTTGTCCAAAGAGAAATTTTTTCACCACTGGCCGATAGATAACGCTTATCAACTTTTAGTCCATAACCAACTAATTTAACGTCTTGGCCTAACAAAACATTGTCACGGTGTTCGTTGGCACTGATAAAAGGAATGGGAGTAACACCTTTCAATTTTTTAGAGATCTTAAGGGTAACTTTGTCGGCAATTTGAATATAAGGCCTATTTGGCTGCCCTTGATTCAGCGGGGTTCTGGCAAAGAGACTACTGAAAATTATGTCTACGTAGCGGTCGTCGATTTCAACACTTGAGATAATTTGCTGCGCCTTCATTTGTCCACCGGCCTGGCCTAGTCCTGTGGCAACCCCTAGCGCCTTGGCATCACTAATCATTGTTAGCTTGATGGCCCTTTTCATCAGCGCTCTCTGGTCTGCTATAGCGAGCTGATTGAATGGTTTTTTCTGGCCTGCGGTGACTTTTTCAAGCACTGGTCCTAGTTTTTCTATATAAGTCATGACCTGCACCCTAGAGGAAAAATCTGGGGCTTGAATACAATGGGCGGCGGTAGCAATAGTGTCTTCTGAGATCAGATTAGCACTGCAGATACGTCGTCCATTTTGAGTAATGGCAACAACGCTTGGAAACTCACCGCTAACGACTGGTGTTCCTCCGACAATTGCCGAGCCAATCGACTGGCCATCGGAGCTTGAACCCTGGCCACATCCAGATAGCATTATTCCCAACACGATTGCACAAGGTAATGATTTTAAAAGATTCACAGCTCTTCCTTTTTTCTAAGTAGGTCTTTTCTATAGCCTGCTCAGAAAAATTTCCTAGCTCTTGTAGTAATTTTTTCAAATGTGAATTTCGAAATTACAGGGAGTTATAGGAATAACCAGGGGAGGTGTAATTAAATGTTTGAAACTGTCACTTCCGCTCTTTTTATAGCGGCGGAGCTCTCAAAGAACTAGCTCTTTAAAGGTTTGATAAACTGCAGCTAATTCTTCCTCTCCACTTTGGCAGTCTGCTACTACAGATTCAGTCCAGTCTTTAGGAGAAGGGAAGCTACTGACAATAAGGGCGCATTGCCCGAGAAATTTTCGCCCGGCCAAGTTATATTTTTTATATTGATAAGAATGAAAGGATAGGACCCCTCCAAGGTTGACGGTTTCAAAATTGGATTCAAAAATTCCCTCGAAGACCTCAGCAACTTCAAGTGGAGCATTTGGAATTAACCCTTCGACAGTGGTTATTCGAGTGACATCTTCTCCTCGGCAACCGCTATTGCTACAGACTTTTACCTTTCTACAAGTACTGCCATCAGGCCTGGTATGACTAATATAATCGGTTTCCCCTCGAACCAAGATTCCCTCAACGGTACCGGTTTGAGTATTGAACACTGCCGAGCCAGAATTACCACCAAAAGTATCGAGATTGGCAGAAAAGAAGACTTCATTTTTATTGTCTCTGACATTGGCACCGTCGGTAATTTTAGTCGGTAGCCCTGACGGGTGCCCTATAACTACCAAGGGAGCGTTCTCAGCAATTTTACCAATGGATCGAAATTTTAGAGGGGCCCTGTCTTTAACTACCCGGTCGAGTTGAATGAGTGCGTAGTCTGCTTTGCTTCTAGAGTCTAATTTTTGAGAGATAATTTTTCTGCATTTATAAACTTGATCCGATGCTAAATTAGTAACTCCACGATAAAAACCAAAGGCCCATTGGTAATTGGCACAGTCATTTTCATTTTGGACACAATGGCCTGCTGTGACCAGAAGGTCGGGACCAACTAGAAAGCCAGAGCAACGAGCAGGGTTAATTTGTTTATGAAATTTTTGATCTGAACAGAGTCCCATCGATACTCCGATAGTATCTGTTGGAAGCGCGCCATCGCTGGCAATTTTAGTGCTCGAAATTTGGGCAGCTGTTGAGTTGGCCAAAAGCCTAAATGACGAATTAGTAGAATCCATTACATCGACTCTGTTATCGTCTCCATAGATAACTTTGTCGCCTCCTACACCGTATATAACTTCAAATGACTTTGAATGCTTTACTAAGAAATTTTCTATTTCCTTTGTTGGCGAAATCTTCTCACCATTGGATTTACAAGAGACATTTTTATGCTCAGCTAGAAAAGTCTCAAGCCGCTGTAGGTATTGGTCCAATTGCTGCTGATCAGAATCTATCGAGACCAGGGATGAGAATTCCTCTTGGATCGTCTTGTAAGAGGATAGAAATTGCTGGGAGCAATTATTATTGGGGTCTTCACAACCAGTGAGAAAAACCGCTATTAGCAGTAAGACTATCTTGGATAAATTCATTTTTTTCATTTCGCCTCTCCAGATAACGACTTTTAGAAAGTCACCTGAAGCTTACCAACAGTGCTTTGAGCTTTGCAGTTAAAAAAGCTTATCAAGGCCCAAATAGGCCAATTGAAAGTATTTGATAGAAATTACAAGAGAGTTTAGGCCAGCTTGGCCTATTTATCGTTCATAGTGCTGGAGGTAAGGCTTGGTCTTCAACCCTATTTGCACTAGTTTCAAACTGAGGATACTTGGTGACCATCCTATTGTACTCTTTCATAGCAATGGCGACGTAAAACCAGTAAAAGAAAGAGGCTGGATTAAAAGGCAGTAGGACAGCTCCCCAATTAGCTATGATAACCACAATTCCAACAGCCAGTGCTGGTGCCATACTCGATAGGGAGTTTTCCTCCTGCACACCTTTTAATTTGACCATGTACTTAAAAATGAAGGCTGGTATGAAAAAGGAGATTAAAATTATAAAAATTCCTCCTAGGCCAAGTTCGAGAAGGGCAAAAACATAGAAATTATCTAACGCCCAGAACTGATAGCGCTTAAGATCCCATCTCTTTTTCTGGGCCTCTACAAAGGCCGGTAGAAAGGTTGTGGTCATGCCTGGTCCCCAACCAAAAGGTATTTCCATATCAGATGAGAGCTTGTCTAATACGGTGGAGGGGGATGCTCTTTTAGACATTATTCCAGTTTTATCAAGCTGTTCAATTCGTACAATACTGTTGGCCAATTGAAATTTATCTGAAAAATCAGTGAGGTTATTTAAAAAGAGGCTCGATACCCCCACCGAAATGAGAGTTCCAACAGTTAGTGCCAAAATCGTTTTACTCTTGGCCTTTGAACCCCAAACCCTGAGTAAAATACATAATATGGTGATCATCAGATTTTGAATAAAGAGGGTACGGACCTGGGAAATAAGCATGGTGTACCAAGATGCCAGTATAAAAATAATGTAGATTACGTAGCGAATCCTGACTTTCCTTTTAGAGAGAGATACACCCATATCGTCACTCGACCTAAACATAAAAATAAAACCTACTACATAGCAGAGGATGCCGGAGTATCCTCCTGGAATGTGAGTAGTCCCCCATGGGCGAAATAATTTTCCACTATAGGCCTGGTATTTTTTAAAGAGGTAAGAGTAATTAGGACTAATCCCATGCATAAAGTCAGCCCCAAAATTCATTTGCACTCCACAGAGAATAATTCCAATGAAAAGAACAATGAAGTACCAAAAGAGATAATTTTGAAATTCTTTTGATTCTACCCGTAGATCACTAGAGAGAATGCCTAAGAAAAGCACAATGGGAAAAATATAAAATTTGGAGGTGGCAAGTGAAGCGAAGACATTAGCTCCTCTTGGGTTAAAGATTTCAATTGTCCACCAGGCAAAATGCATTATAAATAGGGTGTAGATGAGTAGTGGTAATTTGTCTTTTGGAAAGAGAATGCGAACTTTTACCAGATTTTTTAAAATAATTATCGCTAAATATAAATCGAAAACAATTCTGAAAAAAGGATTGTAGCCGGTTAATATCCGGCCTTGTCCTTCAAAGATCAGGAAAAAAAACATAAAGGGAAGGGAGTGGCGAAGGGGCAGGGCGATGGTCGCCACGCCCATCAATCCAGCAATTAGGAAATAGGTATAGAGTGTTGCAGATGATCCCTGAAGATTGAAAGCTAGGTGAAGAAATATGACAGCCAGGTAGAGATAGAAATAATATCTAATGAATTTTTCTTTTGGGTCAACCGCCGATTCCATTATTCTATTCTATCAAATAATCGCTTCAGCATGCAGAAAAGGAGCTATTTAGACCGATACTGGGGTACTTTAGTCACCTTCAAATTCAGTTAGAGCGTACCACTTATGGCCACCATCTGTAAGCTTTTTGCTACCGCCGATATCTGGAAGGTCGACTATAAAGCAAGACTCTTCGACAATTCCGCCAGTTTTTTCAACCAAGCTTATCGCCCCTAGAATGGTCCCACCAGTGGCCAATAAATCGTCAACAATTAACACTTTTTGTCCTTTTTCAATGGCGTCTACATGCACCTCGATAGTGTCAACTCCATATTCTAATTGGTAATCCTCTTTAATAGTTTCGCCTGGCAGTTTACCGGCCTTTCTGATGGGTACGAATCCCAGCCCCATATTATAGGCCATCGCTGCCCCTAGAATAAACCCTCTGGCCTCAATACCTACGATGACTTCTATGCCACGGTCTTTATAGCGATCGACCAATTGGTCGATCGTTAATTTAAATCCTTCAGGATCTTTTAGGAGAGAGGTGATATCGCGAAACTGAATTCCTTCTTTGGGAAAATTAGGAATAGTTCGTATTCGAGATTTAATGGGCATATGGACTCCTCTTATTCATCACTTTGGATGCTATTTGTCGGTGGAATAAACTCGGCGTTTATTTTTTCATTAATTTGCAGACTTGTTAAGCCCAATTGATAAAAAGCAGTAATTAACGCCTGCGGCAAAGGGCAGGAAATTGTAGTAGGAGAACCATCCTGGCCGATCGGTAGCACTAATTTATGGGCATGTAGGAAGATTCGTCTATGTCCGAATCGTTCTCGGTACTCTTGGTTAATCGGGCCCTTTCCGTATGTGGTATCCCCCAATAGGTGGTGGCCGATTGTAGCAAAATGCCTTCTTATTTGATGCTTTCGGCCACTTTTAATCCGAACTCTTATCAGCGAATAATCTTCTAGATGTGCCAAAAGGTTATACTCCGTTCTGGATTCTTGGAAATTGCGGTTAGGACCAGTTCTGCCTTCCATATCTTTCTTGAGTAATGGGAGGTCAATAACTCCATCTCCTTCAAGTTTTCCTCTGGTTAAGGCGAGGTATTCTTTGACCACCAGGTCGGTATTCCAATGTTGTTGTAGGTCTCGAACAGAATTTTTATTGAGTCCAAAGAGAAGAACCCCTGAAACTGGTCGATCAAGTCGATGAATGGGGTAGAGGTAGCGTCCTGTTTGTTTCCTGACAATTTTAAGAAGGTGTAATTCGCCACCTGAGTTTTTTTTGTAGGGGTGGACGAAGAGCCCGCTTGGTTTATTAACGGCGATATAGTTTTTGTCTTGGTAGAGAATTCCTACTTTTATTTTAATATCTTGTATCTTAATTAAGGCCATAAGCTCGCACTGTAAATAATCTAATTTGCTAGCTCTTTTCGAAAGGTCTGCGATTGAGCTTTAGCTCCTTTATAAATAAGCTTTAGAACTTCTTCAAGGTAATTATCTTCGTACGAGATTAGGTAGGTTTGGCCTTCATAGATAATAGAGAGTTGGCCTGATACCAAAAATTGAACTTTTTCCATTTGCAGGATTATATGGGATTCCCTAGGTAGGGTAGATATGATTTTCTGCATAGTTGTTAGAATGTATAGCTCTTGAAAATCGGTGGTCCGAAGTCGGTCGATTTCACTTTTTAACGCTTGATTTTTCTCTTTTACAAGACAGGCCAACATTCAGGACTCCTTAGATTCTATCAGGCCATACTGACCTGGTTTTTCGATATATTCAATAAGACGCTGGACTACACCCTCATGAGTATAGAGTTCGGTTGCTTTTTGGCGTGCCTTTTCCATAAAATCTACGATGACGCCCTCTTCAATTTGATCGATGACTTGCTGCAATTTTTTTGTTAGCTCTTCTTCAGAGTCTTCTTGAAAAGTAGTCTCTAGTCCCAACATAGACAGTACTTCCGGAATAGCTCCACTCGAAGAACCGACCACAGGACAACCACTCGCAACCGCCTCTATTATCACGCGACCAAATTGTTCTTTCCAAAAAGAGCGGGTTTGGCTAGGTAGAACAAAAATATCTATTTGATTGTAGAAGGTGTGGGCCAATTGGTGGGGAAGAGCACCTAAAAAAGTCACGCCATCAATTTCCTGCAAACTGGCTTCGAGGGGGCCTGCTCCAGCAATTAGTAGCGATAGGTTTTCATTTTCACCCTTCATTTTTGTAAAAACTTTTAATAAAAGGCTGATTCCTTTTTCTTCAGAAAGTCGGCCCATATATCCTAAAACAATTTTTTTTGAATCGAATTTAGGTGCCTTGCTTCGGTAGAGCTGGTCATCATAAGAAAACGGGAAGTACCTACATTCCTTTTTTATACCTTTCCATCGAATAACCTGCTCGATCTCACTGCAGCAACAGAGGATTGAATCCAGGGCCCAGGTATTAAATCGTTCAAAAAATCGTAGGAAATATAATTTTTTCTTTTTAATATTTTGGCAAACAGTTAAATAGAAAAGAGCTTTATTATTTGGGCTTAGGAATTTTAAAAGGTGTATAAAGAAAAGACTTAGGCTCCAGGTTTCTTGTGTCAGCAGGACCACGTCATAGCGATTCCACCAAAAGATCTGAGCGATTTTAATTGGATTAAAAAAGAAAAAACTACCGCTACCTTTAAATACTGTTCTTAAAGAGTAGATTTTATTTAAATCTTGGTCTGTTTCCTTATTGAATTGAAAGTCATTTTTTTTTAGAAGATTACTTGGCCAGGACTTTGGAACAATCAGGTCTACTTGGTAGCTGGGATGTTTGGCCAAGGTGTTCCAAAGTTGCCTATTGGCATCTACAACAAGTGGGTGGCCGATGACTAAGACTTTCCTACTTTTCATTGAACACCAGCTTTTCAAGGAAAGGATAAAATGATTTAGAAGCATTGGCCCATTCATATTGAGACAGTCTATCCAAGCGGGTCTCTCTTATATTGGCCTTACTCTCAGCACTTAGAACTCGAATTTTATCTAATGGAGGAGCGCTTAACTCGTCGAGAAAAAAGATATCATCAAGCTCATCCAAAATTTCGCTGGCACCTACATTTTTTCGATTAACCAATACTGTCATTCCCATGGCCACCGCCTCAATGATAACTAATCCAAAGGGCTCATACTTACTTGGAAAAATAAAGCAATCGGCTAATGCGTAGAAGGAGGGAATTTCGCTGGTATAAGAGATTTTTGCCACGGTTAAAGTATTAGGGAAAAAGAAATGGTTTTTATTTTCAGGTTCACCTACCACGATGATCTGAGTACCTTTTTCTTTCTCAAGAAAGGTTAAGGCCTCTTGAAGACCTTTCCTTTCATAGGCCCCAACAAAAAGGAAAATGGGGCGGGAAGGATCAATAACGCTTAATACCGGATATTTCTTTAAAAGTTTTTCAAAGAGCTCTTCTCTATTTCCACTTGGAAGCTTGAAACGCTCCAGGTTGATCCCTGAATAAATAGTTTCGACCCTTTCAGCTTCTACTTTCCACTGTTCTTGAATAAATTTTGTTAGGAAATTGGCTATAGAAACGAATTTTATTTTTTTTCTTGAGTATTGGAAATTTTCACAAAGACAGAAATAATTATAGAGAACCCATTTGTAAACATAGCGCAAGAGAGAATACCTTTGACTCTTTAGGTATTCTTCCTTCCATTGGTGATGGATGAACTGAACATAAGTGGTATCTACATGCAGTGCCGCGGTCCCAATTCCAATCTTATGATAGTTCTTATTTAAAAAAAGGAAAGTGTAGATAAAGCTAAGAACCTGATAGTTTAAATTACGAAGGAGAAAAGGTTTAAGCCAAGTGCAAGGTATTCTGATAAAACGTGTCTTACCTTTAAAATTTGGAAGTAAGTCGGGAAGTGGGGAAGTGCTATAAGCCACCACCACTATTTCCTCAATGCTCTCTTTCGGAAAGTTATTGAGAACTTCGATCATGGCGTTACTGTGACCAATTTCGAGGTGAAAATCATGAACAAAAAATGCAATTTTCATTGCTCTATAATATCAGGCTTCGGCGTTGCTTGTTAAAATTCCTTAATTCTTGACCTGGGTTGTCGGGTGTTGGCTTAATAAGCAGGCCTTAACCTCTTTGAAGAATACTTCTGGAAGCAAATGGACAAGCTCGCAAAGGGTTAAGAACTGTTGCAGAGTCATATTTGATTTTCCATTCAATAAGCTCGAGACCGCTGATTGTTTTATACCCAATGCCTTACCGACGGCACTTTGATGTATATTTTCGCGTTTTAGTTCAAACTTCAATTTTTTTGCTAATAGCGGGTATATTTCATTTTGATAGGTTGTCATATTTTCTCCTAGCTTAAAGTAACTCTATTTCACTTATTCAATAAACTGACAAGAGCAAGGTATTGATTGTAGTGGTCCCTTTGATTTAATATAAAGTGGGAGCAAAAAATAAATGAGTAGAGATGACAAAAATTTCTTCGTGAAAATAATCATGGCAGTGTTTATATTCGCTGGATTTTCGCTAGCTCTTCTATTCCTTATTAAAACAGGCAATAATCCATGGTTTGAGAATTTTTTGGCAATCGACGGGCCTTCTTATTTAAAAGGTATTGATTCAATCTTAAATGAAACAGGTTTTATCCGACTTAAAGATATTTATCATTCAGCAGGATATCAAATTTACCTGGCCTCAATTAAGCTGCTGCTCCCCGAGATTTGGGAGCAGAACTTTATATTAATAGTGAAGCTTCTTTCATTTTTAATTTTTACTTTAACTGGTGGTTTAATTTTTCACCTAGGTAAAAAATTGCTTGGGGTTAAAGTTGCTCTACTTGCGCTCTTTCTGATGGCCTTTTCTGCAAAGTTTCATATTTACAATACCCTCCTGCAGGGAGAGGTGCTGCAGGCATTCTTTTTAAGTTTAGTGGCATTTTTTCTATATAAAGAATATCACTCGACTAAGAAATTAAAGTATTGGATTTTTCTTGGTATTTTATCAAGTGTCATTTGCTTATTTCAGACCCGCTTTCTCTTATTAATTCCTTGCTTAGTGATTTATCTTTTTTATCGAGCGAATTCTTTAAAGGCAATTGATTGGAAACAGCAAACTCTGGGATTTGGAATACCGATACTTCTAATCCTTGGTGGCTGGTGCTTTGAGCAAACGGTCGCTCACGGAGAGCTGGTGGTTGTTTCAAAAGGCTCTGACTTTCGACTTCGGTCAGCTTATAGCCCTGCCAGTATGGGTTATGCCTTTCCTTATCCTGAGTTAAAAGAACCCTCAGGGGTCAATTTTATTTTAGAGAATCCTCTTCAAACTATTTGGCTTTTTAAAGAAAGGTTTCTCTATTTTTGGGATATAAAGTCAGATGTATGGAATCTCGGGAATCCATTTCTTTTTTTACTTAGGGGAAGGATTGCGACAAGCTCTATTGATGGGATCTTGCAATTTTTCTTCATGCTGATGTTCTTTTTTGGAATTTTTTCTAGTTTTAGAGGTGAAAGAAAAATTCTACTATTTCATCTTTTATTGCCTTTGCTAATCAATTTCATTGGACCATTCTTAGTTTTTGGCTCTTCTCGCTTTTTGATTCCGGGGTTGCCAATTGTATTTTTGTTTCAAGCGAATGGATTATATCAGATAGGAACTTGGATTTTGAAAAAGAAGGATGGCCTTCTAAAAGACCATCCTTAATAAAATTAATATAATCTATTTTTTGCAAACATTTCATTGAGCTTGCGAGTAGTTTCATCTGGGATCAAACCACTATTATTGTCTAAGTCGATTTCATAGTTTAGACCACCACGAGTATCTCCATTGACGTTAATTTTGAAGCGAGTTTTTTCACCTCTTACTTTTGTAATCGAAATGGTTGAGCCGTATTCAATTGTATCTCGGTTAATTTGATATTCAGAAATACCAACTGAAATAAGGTTTTCGATTATTCTTTCCATTGGTCGAGCTCCATATAGATCACTTCCGCCTTCTGCTCCTAGGAAGTTGATTGATGCAGCATCAACAGTTAAGTTCCAATCAAAGTACTCTTTCATTTTCTTGATTTTCTTCTTAACCATGATTGTGGCCAGTTGATGAAACTCAGGTTCAGTAAAAGGAGTAAAAATTGGAATTGAATCAAAACGATTTAAAAATGAAGGACGGTAAACTTTTTGTAGCTCTAAGTTTACTAACCTTCTTAAATCAGGATTATTTCTCTCTCTAATGATGAGATCACCACCGGCGTTAGTAGTCATTAAGACTAATGCGCCACGAGCAAATAGTGGTCTTTGAGTTTTATCGTAAAAAATACCTTCATCCATCATAAAGAAAAGGCTATCGAGAACTCTAGGATTGGCCTTATCAATCTCTTCGAAAAGATAGATCGCGTAGGGGTAAAGGATAAGATTATCGGCTACGGCATCGAGAAAACGGTCAAACGTAGCGTCCGTTCTATACTGAGTCATGTCTAGCGTGATGATTTTCATGTCTAGAAACTCAGCGGCTTTCCTGGCGATATAGGATTTCCCGGTACCTGTTGGTCCTGTCAGTAGCAGAGAGCCTGCAGGTTTTTCATCAGTACGTCCTGAAACATAACCGATTTTGACTTGCTTTATGAGGGCCTTCTTTCCTTCATGGACACCGACCACGTCAGCATCAAGCTCTCGAGGAAGGTTTCGCACAACATCGTAATCTCTATTCATAATCCATTTTGGAACTTGAACAATTTCCATTATTGCCGTTCTAACCATTTCAAGATTAAGAATAACATCTTCCATTTTCTGAAGATTGAGGTTTTTTATTTTAAAACCTTCTTTTTGGACGCTGCTATCACTTACGAACTGCAGGCGAATTTTATTTGTATCATATCTTTTAGTAATGAGGTCGACCGCTTGTCCTGAGAATTCGTCAAGTAGTGCTTCATCATGAGCATTATAAATGCGTAGTTTATCTGGGCCTGACTCGGTATTAAAGTAGTCAAACACCAATTGCATACCAACGGAGTCGGGACGGTCGATAATGAATTCTTGATTCATGTTTGCAGTATAGGGTTTAACAACCTTTATATCGGCATCAACTTTTGTTAGCTTCATTTGGTTCTTGCGAATCAATGATAAAAGAACATTCATAGTTCTTTGAGGTTCTAACAAATTTGGCTGATAATATTGAACATTTCGGTAGAGGTATTGAGCTACCTTATTGGACATCTTTATATGGGGAGCATTGATTTCCAAAAATTTACGTGCCAAGGCATCAACCTGATGCATTTTAAGATCGTCAATTTCAATAACTTCTTGAAAGCCATTGATAACGTATCCGTGTCTGCTGACCAGGAGTCTTCGATAATCATACTTATTAAGGAAGGCGACTGTTTTGAGTTTTCCGGCCTTAAAGTCGGAGACGTAAGTTGACTCAATACCAACGGTACGATTCATACTTGTCCCAATACCAATGAGTAAGGCGAGATTGTCAAAGTAGAGGATGGCATCTTTATTATAGGAAGGTTTTTCTATATAATCGCGCCACTGTCTCTCGGTAGTCCCGACGTACATATAACCTTGCAATTTCGAGGTACTAATATCAACGTGAGACATTCTCTTACAGCCTGCCGGAGTTGCCATTTTAGCAAGCCTAGCAAAAAGGTACTTGTAAGTATCTGAGGGTTCACCGACAACTAGTACCGATTTATTGACTTCATTTCCACAGAAAACAGACATCATACGTTTTACATGTTGATCAAAGACATCTACTTCCTTCATGAGCTTGGTTGTGCTTAACCAACCCTTGTCAGTAGGGTAGCGGTTTTGCTCTGAGTGAATGATTTTTCCAATTTCACTTAGCTTTCGTAGATCAGGCGCAGTACTGTCTTGTGCCGATGCAAAAAGCGGTGAAAAAATTAATGCAAGCGTAATAAGATACTTCATTTTTTCCTCCAATTTTAACCTTTGAATCGTAATAGATTTAGGAATAAGTTTTTTATAAATGCTGTTAATACGTCTTGTTTACCTCTAATAAAATAAAGCTTAAAAAATCCATTTTTATATTTAATTGGTTTTCGATAAAACTCAAACATTGCAAATTTTAAAGTGCCATTGTAAATAAAATCAAAGAAGAGCCTCTTGGCAGCAATAAAGACAAATCCGTCCTTTAAAAAAGAGAGTAGCCCTTGGCTTAGGGCGGAATTAAAGACACCAAAGCCTATAAAGAAAAGATAGCGGTCCCTTCTTCTGCCAAAAAAGTAAACCGGAGCACCTAGAAGAGAAGCAAAAAAAGTCATCCAAATATTAATCAAAGACTGGCGATTAATATTTCGATACCAGGCTCCATTACCAACTATAAATTGATATTCTTTCCCATTAGTTAATGATTTAGAGAGTACTGTTCGCGATATAAATTCAGATCCAAAAGTCATTGTGGTATTTATAGTCGTTAGGGTAATTATTTTTGCACTATTTGAGTTCCAGTGATGGGCCCATTTCAAAAAGAAAGTTCCTACCGCACTGATTTGCAGTAATGAGACCGTTGAGAAGGTCAGAAGTGCGAGCCTCTTGCCCGCTAGAATTAGATTAGACATCTTAATCCATTGATATATTTAAACGACATAGCATTCTATCAATAGGGATTGTTTCTTGTATAGCTGACAAAAGCTTACAAGTAGTTTGTGATTTGCTTTTGCCTCCCGATACGGGAAAATAAGAAAAACCTAAAAGAGGTAGCCGATTAAAACGCTCTGGTATTTCGCTCTTAGTATTTTTTACCTGGGTCACTGCTTTGCGGGACCGGCACTCGATAATATCGACCAAAGTAACCTCGACGGCCTTTCCAAAGACTTTTCCGCCAATTACACCCAGACCAGTGTTTCCCCTGCTAGTGCTCTTGGGAGTCTTTGGGGATTCGAGGTGGGTCTAGTTGGGGGTGTGACAGGCTCGAAACGTTTTAACGCCTTGATTCAAGAAATCAATTCTGAAAATGATGATTTTTCACTAATCCCCCACGGTTCATTGATGGGGCAGGTGACGGTGCCCTTTGGTATCACCACAGAGTTAAATTATTTCCCTAAAATAACTATCAATAATATTTCGGCTAAAAGTGCGGCGCTTGGGCTTAAGTGGACCTTTTCACAGTATCTTCCGGTTCCATTGGTCGAGCTGGCAGTTAAAGTCCATTATTCCAAAAGTAATGTATCGTACGGGCAATTAATCCAAAATCAATCAACTGGTAATCAGCCTATTGCTTCCAATATAATATTTGAAAACAAAGTCAGGGGGGTCCAGTTACTTGGCAGTGTCGATCTACCATTTGTTGAACCCTTTGTTGCTGTTGGCATAGTCGAAGGCAGGACTGATTTCAATATACAGGCCAATGGTAGCGCAACCATTTTTGAGAATTCGGTTCTTCTCGACTCGAGTGGAGTGGCGAGTTCCCGAGAAAAATCCTTTCACTACCTTGCTGGGGTCCAGTTTAAGCTATTCCTACTGCATTTCTCCTTAGAGTATGCCGGTCTTTTTGGAACCCAAAAATACAGTGGGAAATTTTCTGTTTATTTTTAAGATTTCTGATTGTCACTGGAGCACGTTATAAATAAAATAAAGTGGTGATTCAGTATTTATTGAAATTTAGTTTTTTTAGATCCTTAAAAGAGATACATAATAGGATTTATACCCTAGGCATGTACTGGACCGAGTACCGTAGGGCTTGGCTAAAGCGTCTTTCTACCGTTAAAGAAGGTGACCGACTGCTCGATGCAGGCTGTGGTGACGCTTGGGTGAAAAATGAGTTTGCGCGCTACAATGAACCGATTGATTATTATGGCATCGACTTGGCCGTTGGGGACGAAAATCTCAGTTATAAGGTTACGGCCTTGGCAGACCTCCATTCACTTCCTTTTAAAGATAGTTCCTTCGATAAAGTAATTTCAAACTCAGTTCTAGAGCATGTTGAGAACCCAACCGAAGTTTTTTCAGAGATGGTAAGAGTGACAAGGCCAGGTGGTCGAATTTTTTTGAGTGTGCCCTTTGCCTTTGCTCTTCATCAAAGACCATACGATTACCACCGATTTACTCGCTATATTTTGGAACGTTACGCTCATCGAAATAAATTAAAAATAATTTCGCTATGGAATATGGGAGGTTTTTTCACTGTACTAAGGTATATCTTTTTTAACTACACCTTGCTTAGTTTGAATGATCATCCGCTCTGGGTAGGTCCTTTCAAAATTATAAATTTTGTCACCAAATTGTTTGATAAAACCATCGGGGCCCCGATAGTCTTTCTTCTTGATTTTCTAGATAGGAATAAATACCTGACTCTTGGGTACTTTGTAGTTTATCAAAAAGATGGCAGTTTAAGTGGTGACCTACCCGAAGACCCATTTAGGTGTCCAGTTTGCCACCAAGATTCTGCTGAGTTTGAAAAAAGTGAAATAAAATTTTCATGCAATAGCTGTCATCACGATTTTCCTGTTAAAGACAAAGTCCCCAATCTTACGCTCAGTGATTCTTTTGAGCCAATTACCGAAAAAATAAGTAAAGATTAGTTCAGGCCTCTGAGATTATTTTTTCGATGTATTCTTTTAGTTTTTCTTTACCAAAAGGTTTTTTAAGGAATAGTGATGAATCGTCGCCTAATTCGCCTTTTTCAAAATGGTAGTCAGGATTGGACGAAATATATAGAGTGGGAATATCCTTTCCCGTGATAGAACGCATAATTTGTCCAAGATCATAACCGCTGTAGGTAGGTAAATTAATATCAACGATGAAGAGGTCGATGTTGAAATTCTTGGCGGTTTTAAAGGCAGTTTGTTCGTCATTTAATATGGTATCAGCGGCGGGATAGAGGGAATTCAAAAAATTCTTCACTAGGCTCGCCATATCTTGATCGTCTTCGATAACTAGTATGGTATTAAGCTCTTTCATTGCGACTCAGGAGAAGAGCTATCTTGAATAATCTGTAATAAGTTTTGAAAATCGATCGGCTTATAGATTAAATCTAATGCCCCTTTATTGATCCCTTCTTCTCGGTCGATATTGGCATCACCAGTCATCAGAACTACCTGGGGACGTCCATTAGTAATGGTTTGAATTTTTTCTAAGAGCTCAATACCACTGCCGTTAGGCATTTTTGCATCCGACAGTACGAAGCAAAAGGAATTATTTTCAATAAGTTCCCAAGCGTGGGTACCATTTTCAGCTATTACAACATCGTATTCCTCTAATTCAAATAATTCTTTTAGAGAACTTCTGATCATTTCTTCGTCGTCTACAACCAATAATTTTCTGGCCATGCTTTACACCTTTGGTAGTTTAACTTCTATTCTAGTATTAGGAGACTCTTTGTTAATTATAATAGTCCCTTTGTGGGATTCTGCAATTTTGCGAGAGAACCCAAGGCCTAGCCCAGTACCTCCTCGATGGAGTTTGGTAGTGAAAAAAGGGTCAAACATTTTATTTTCGATATCTTTTGGAATTCCTGGTCCACAGTCAGTGACTGCGATCACAACATGGAATTGTTCTTCATAAACTTCAATTTCTACCCATGGCATAGGGTACTTATTTTCAATTTCATCGTGGGCATTATTGAGAATATTAACCAGGATTTGTCCAATTTCAGTGTCCCTACCTTTGATTTTTATATTCTCAAAATCGCCAATAAGAGTGAGATTAATATTGGCAAGCTTAAATCTCTCACTGCAGATATTTAGTACATTATGAATAATATCTCTGACTAAGAAAGTTTCAAAATCAAGCTCATCAGTTGGTCTGGTTAAACGCTTCATGCCGATTATAATATTATTGATACGTTCTCCGGCCTCAACAATCTTTGCCAGCTTATCTTTTAAAATATCGTCAGTTAGTCTTTTTTTATCTAGAAAACGATAGAGGAGCTCTATATTTAACCCGATCATAGCAAGAGGGTTATTTATTTCATGGGCTATTCCAGAGGCCATTTCTCCCAGACTGGCCATCCGAGAGGACTGTAGTATAAGTTCCTGCGATTCCTTTAATTCTTTTTCTGAAGAAGTTCTCCTAATAACTTCCTCCTTCAAATTCTTCATATAAGAAACCACTTCATCCTCTATTTCTCTTTGCAGGGTGATATCTTGTACTACTGAGACGGTTCCTGTTATGACCCCTGCGCTATTAAAATTAGGCGAGATGGAAACGTTGTACACCTTGTCCTGTAGTGAAATAACCCGAACTTTTATTTGGTAGCAGTCCTGAATTTTTTCGACAATACCTTTTTCGGAAAAGACTTCGAAATCATTTTGAGCAATTCCATTGCCGCTTCGAAGCTCCGACAATAATACTTCACCTTGAGCATTTTTATATACCACTTCTTCACAATCATTTGTAATGATTAGGGCTGCTCCAGATAATAAAATTGAGTTAGATTGGGTCTTGTCTTTGGCGAGTTTTGGACCAACCTCGTTGGAGAGAATTTTCAGCATTTCAGCGGCAGAAATACTTTCCTGAGTGTGCCCCCTCGCGCTCACTGCTTTTTCTAATACTGATTTAGCAAAGAGTGGAGCGGCCTTCGATATTTTTTTTAGAATAGAATTATATATTTCTTTTTTCATTTAAATAATTTTGGGTTTGCCAATTTATAAGCGGTTATTTTTTCTTCGATTTTATGGGGTGGGGTCATGATAAAACGACAGTAGGGGTCTCCCTTAGCGCGGCAAAGTATTTCACGAGATATAAGCTTAATTCCAAAACTTTCTTCGCACCAGCCTGAGGAATAACCGGCATTCATATAGCAGCTACAGAAGCTAGTTTTTTTGCCGGAATTAATCCAGGAGTCGGCCTCAAAGCTCTGTGGATGGTCATAGAGCAGGTAATAATCTTCATCGGGGGAAGGGTTACTATCCTCCTTAATATCGACGAAGGCCCATCCTGTGTGCGCAAAATGAATGGGACCAGTTGATAATTTTGCAACAGGATCTTCTACATTTGTTTTCTTATGAAAATTTTTGGCATCTGAAAGTCCAATGGTATGGGCCATGTTAAATAAAATTCCTCCAGACGCCTCAAGTGCTTCGCTTTGATCAAGCCCTGGGTACATTCGCATTAGAAATCCGAAAAAGTTGACGGATAGGGATGCAGACCTAACAAGAATATAGCGTTCACCATCAATTACAATTTGACCTTTTTCCGGAGTTAACTTTAGATCTTCGAAATATTTAGAAACATAGGTTTCAGCATTGCTAAATATTTCTTCAAATTGTGCAGGTACTTTAACTGATTTTATTGGCATTATATTTCCTCTTACCAGAATTTCCACCAGGGGCTCTTCTCGCTTGAAGGACCTCTGTCAATTCCTTTTATCTTAACTCCAAGTTGTTCCAATTCCTCCATTAAGGCCTCGGTATCTTTGTCGTCCTGGCCACCAGGTTCTATAATAATGACTTCACCGTTTTCTAGTTGCTCTTTTGTGATCCCGAGGTCTTCGATTTGCTCGAGGATTTCTTTTTTTCCATCCGTGGCCATATAATAAACGGCATAGCCACTTCCTAGGGCACCAATGGCATAGCCGATTCTGGCCGCTAGAGTTTTCTTATGCAAGAGAGTTAATTCCCTACCTTTTCCTAATTCTTCTTGGGCAAGCATTCTCTGAAAGAACTCGTGGTCATTTTTTTCGGCCAACTCTTTCATCGCCAGCCAGCTCTTACGAGTCCCGTCATCAACTCGCTGAGAGTATATTTTAAGAAGTTTATCTCGAGTAAGATCGGGAAGGGCATTGGCACTGATAAGCATCTTTAATTTATTTTCAGTGGTTTTGGTAGAGCGCATGATTTTATTAATATGTGGAAAGTACAGGCGCCTTATTTCTCTGGAATTGAGAAAGGCCTCAAAAAATTCACCGACATACTTATTATTAATTAAAAGGCTCCGGATTTTGTTATAGAGTAATATCTCTGTTGCGATATCCCTAAAGAAAGCAAAGACATTCCAATTTCGTTCTAGTTTTGCTCTAGTAAGGTCCGCCACCTGACTGCGGTATAAAATGTCATAAATTTCTGATTTTTGCATCTTGTGCATACCTTTTAAGAGTATGGGAAAGCGCTTCTCGTCGATACTTGAGTCCACACCCATTTTACTGATCAGAAATTTAATATTTTTTCTGCAGTAGGCATCACAAGAGTCTTTTGCAAGTAATTCTTCGAGGTGATCAATTACTAAGCGGTAGTGATGATAGTTTTGACCTAATTGAATAGCGTATTTCTTATGGAGCTTTTTGTATTCTAATATTACGGCCAATCGACCTTTTTGGTCGATACGATTGAGAAAGATTTCTATGAACTCGTCGCCAAACTCTTTCTCGCGTAAAAGCTTTGTCACTGCAATACGATCGAAATTATCTGCTGACTTTTCAAGTACTTCTACTAGAAATTGGTAGCGCTTCATGAAGCCTGATGCGAATTCGACTTTTCGGATTAAGGGGCGCCACTCTCTTACCACAACTGCAAATTCGTTATTAAGGATGAAGGAGTCCATTCCAACTATTTCTTCTTCAATTCTTAAATTGAGCTCTACTTTTGGATTGAGTTTGTTACCGCGAAACCAATTGGATTGACCTTCAATTTTATTGAGGAGGTCGATGGCATCGTGATCGAATTGACGAGGATGGGACTTCTTTTTGAATATTTGCTCGATCAACTCAAAACAGGATGAGCCAAGTACAGGACTGGAAGCAAAAATACCGATCAACAATATTAGAATTTTACTAACTTTTTGCAAACTCACACCCTACTTAGGATAAATTAAATCCTAGTCCTTATAGGTACTTATCGGAGCTAGGCAGGGAATTTTGAGGAAAAACTACTCTTTCTTAGGCGTTTATTGAGGGTAGAAATTTGATCATTTAGGTTCCAAAAGTCATAGAGTATGCCCATTCCAAAGAGTCCTGCAGTTAATAGGTAGAGGATGCCTGTGGCGAATTTTCCGAGATAAAAGCGGTGAAGTCCTAAGTATCCCCCGAAAGTTAAGAGCAAGAAGGCCAGGGAATAGTCTTTTTGACCCTCTTGAAAGCGCCTGTCGGCCTCGCCATCCATTTCGGGAATTAGAAAGAAGTCGATAATCCAACCTATTCCGAGCAGCCCTAAGGTACAGAACCAAATAGTCCCCGAAATTGGTTTTCCATAGTAGAAGCGGTGGGAACCGGTAAACCCAAGCAGCCAAAGGACATAACCAACTGTTTTACTATGTGTATCGTTCAATCTGCTACTCCTTTATGATTCGCTACCTCTACCCTCCCATTCTTTAACTGTAAATATTCAAATTTACTGGCATTCAAAGCTTGTAAAGATTTCAGAAGGTTCACTTGGTAGTTGAGAAAAATTCACCCCGTAGCACTATGCGTCGATTTTACAATTTCCTCACCCCACAGGCTTACCCTAATAGGAAGTCGAGACAGGAGCCCCACATGAAGAGAACCCTTACGGTTTTACTGGCCACACAAGCGTTAATTCCACAAACATTTTCATTTGCAGCGGATCGTTTTCCCGCGGCGATACAGATTCCGGTGGAAATAAATTATCCCAAGCATTTTAATGTTTATGAGGCCGCCAAAAGCGCTTCCGATAAGCAAAGGTCTTTTGCTGAGCTTAAAAAGTCAGCAGCAGAATCAATTGATCGTGAAATAGCGCGCCTTCGCTTTCAAGTAGAAGAAGACAATTCGACAATTATTACTCAAAGAAATGAAATCGCCAGAATGGAGCTCGAGAATCCCGCACTCAGAGTTGAAATTTCTCGCTTAAAGTCTGAAATAGATGGACTGGAAGGGGAATTGGCCCGCAATAATATGGAGCTCGGACGGGAGCAGACAAATCGTGAAAATACTAATAGTCAATTCTTAGGGAGTAGAGATAATTACACTCAAACGACTCGATCCCTACAAGTGAATCAAGATGAAATTAATCAAAATAATTCAAGCATTTCACAAAAAGAAGCAAGACAGAATCAATTAGAGACTCAGAGCTTTAACCTTACCGCTAGAAATAATGAGCTGACGCAAAAAATCGAAGATGCCAGGCTTCAATATGCTCAACTTTCAAGTGATCGCGAACTAGCTATTGCTAATATTGATAGGCTGACTCCAGAAGTTGATAGACTACGGATGCGGGCCGACCGAATGGGACGAAGGATCGATGTTAAAGAACAGAATGTGAAGAAACTTTTGGCGGCTCGTAACTTTTCACAGGAACAAAAAGAGTTAAGAAAAGAGGAAGCTAAGAAAATTCACGACAAAATTGAAAATAAAGAAAAGCAGCTTAAAGATGCCCTTGTTCAATTGACAGGAATGAAAAAACGCTTAAAAGAAATTGAGAAAACTAAGCGTGAAGAGGAGGCCAAAAGGAATCAGTTGGCGACTCAAATTGTTTCTTTAACAAATGAAATTCCCGCTTTAGAGACAGTCGTTCGAAACCTCGGTATCGATGTTTCTGATATTTCAGTTAATAAGATCAAGCCACTTCAGGCGGATATAAAGACCCAGACTGCAATTGCAACTGCAAAGCAGGCGGAATTAAGTGCCCTAGTTAAAGAGGCAGCAAATGATCCAGTGGTTAAAGAGAAAATATCAGCACTGCAGGCCGAACTAGATTCTTTTAATAAAAAAATTGCAACAAAGAGTCAGAGTATTGCTACCGAGTTGGCGACCTTAAATGGACTTGAAGAAGGTCTTAAGGAAATGGAGCTTCAACAAAGTACAAAGACAGCAGAGAAAAATTCAGCACAGAGCGATTTAAATAAGATTGTTAGCCTAGAAAAAAATATAAAAAAATCTAAGTCATCGATCTCTACATTAAGTTCTGAAATAAGTGGCCTAGAAAACGAGATAGCAAGTCTTCGTCAAAGTATAGCAGCCGACACTGCCCAAATTGCCAACCTCAGCGGTAAAATTAAAGGGCATCTCGCGCAAGCTAAGCACTTTGATAAAAAGTATGACGAGTATAAGAAGAAGTATCGTTTTGCTATAGGTGGTAGTCGCAATAAATATAAGAAGAAGTACCGCGAGGCCCGCGCCAATAGGGACCAACAAAGAGCAGCTGCAGTGACCCTTCGCGAGCAATTAAAGCCTGTTAAAGCGCGCAATCAGCAAAACTTAACTGCGATTGATGCCAAAAGTAATTTGAAAGGAACCAAGGCCCAGGAAATTACAGGATTAAATGAAAAGATTGCTGAATATAAAGAGGGGCTAGGGGCAATCACTAAAACGAAAGGTCAATTGCAAGGAGAGATCAACCAGCTTGTTGGCGAACTTGGGCAATTAAGTTCTGCGATACCAGGTGCAAAGGCAACCATTGCCAGCTTAAATGCTAAACTAGGTCCGGTCAAAGTTCAAATCGATCGCCTGACAGTAAAGGCTAAAACCAAGCAGGCCGAAATTAATCAAATTGTTTCAGATCCTACCGTGGTTCCTCACTTGGCCGGCCAGGTGAGAACAATTAAGGCAGCGATGGCCGCTGCTAATAGTAAAATAGAGTCTAATAAAGGCGATATTGAAGCTTTCAAAATAGTTTTAGGCTTGAAGAAAAAAGAAAAAACTAAGAATGAAAAACTTCTGGCCAAGAAAAAAAGCTCCAAAACTCAAAAGCATAAAGAGTTAGAAGAACTTAAGAAGAAAGTTCAACCAAGAGAAACTCGCTTGGCAGAAACCGTGAAGAGAGTCGGGGAGAAAGAGCTAGAGATTAAAGGATTTAATGAGATCTTAAGTGGATTGCAAAAAAAGCATGCTGAAGTCGATCAGCGCTTAAGAGAGCATCGTCGCCAATTCCGATTACATACTGACCTTTTAAATACTGCAATAGCTGAGCTTGAAGAAATGGAGACAATCCATTACGAACAAGTAGAGGGAATTAATAGGAGCTACGAAGAGCTGCAAAGAAACCTACAAGTTAGGGATGAGTTGCCTCAGATAATGAATGAGCTTAGTACTTTTATGCAACAGAGCAGTAATGAAATGGGTCTCAATCAACAGACTCTTCAGAATAACTCCTACGAGTTAAATGGTGTTCGTTCAGAGTTGTCTGGACTTTATCAAAGCCGTGACTCTCTTGCTTCTTTTAGAGAGACTAACTTACAAGTTCAAGCGCAACAGCTATTACAAATGAATACTTTAAAAGCAGAGCTTGACGATACCGATGCAAGAATTGAAGGGCTTAGATTAAGTGCTCAAAATCTTGACTCGCAAATTGCTGGCAGAGAGAGCACTGTTGCTTCTCACGAGTCGACAATATCTAGCAATATTACAAATACTGCTCAATTGCGGCGCTCTAATCAAGACTTAAGAGGCCAGATAACTGGCAATGAGTCTTCAATTGCTCGAAATGGAATTAGCGCAGAACAGGCTTGGAAAGTTTTTGATAGCGAGAATAGAAAGGCACTTACATTAGAAACAATTACTGCCAATAAAAAATCGATTTATGACAATGCCAAGAGACTCTACCAAGAGAGAGAACAGGCCTCAATTGATAGTGGGTCCAATCAAGGTTCTGACCTTGGAGAAATTGAAGGTGGTCAAGAAGGTGGTTCGCTGGGACTTAATGAAGGTAAAACACTTGGGGCAGAAATTGGAGGCACCCAAGGCGAGCTGACTGGTTATAAAGAAGGGTTGGAAAGCGGACTTTCACAGGGCGAGAGAGAAGGACTAGAACATGGTCGCAATTCTGAAGATGCCCGGACTAATGGTTATGAAGCCGGTCTGATCGAAGGACGCAATCAAGTTTATTCTGAGGCCAAACAAAAATCTTATCCACAAGGTCGTAGAGAGGAAAAGGCCAGGCAATTAAGTCAGAGGCCAAATCAAAATGTAGAGCTCAATAATACTCAAGCTGGCAACGGTGGAAATATCGGACTTGATGATTTTAACGAATCAAGTAGTGAACTGACCCTTAGAGATGTCAATATTGAATGGTACGATTATGCCAACTCTGGGCATCAGGGAGTTGATGGGGTGAAAGTTAAGATTAAAGGTCTTAGCTCACGTCTTTTTAATCTCCAACAGAAATTTGACGACTCTATTGTCAATGCTGGTCGCGCTTTGATGATTAGACCAAATGCAGATTTTTCCAAAGTTACCTGCTCAGATTCCTACGAGCTATTTGTTAAGAAATGTGAAGCGGCGTTTAAGAAGTCTTTTGAAACTAAGTTCACTGAAGAGTACTTCGCTCGTTACCGTGAAGAGTACCGAGAGAAGATGCGTGACAATCGTCGAGAAAGCTTTTCTCTTAAACTGGAAGGGCAGAGAGAAGAAGGTCGTCTCGAGGCATTCAAAGTCGCCTTTCATAAGTTTGATCAAATTGGAGCAGAAGAGGCCAAGAATAAGGCCTATAATAAAGGCAAAAAAGACGGTTATAATCGCAATAAAGAGGAAGCTTTCTCAATCGAAAAATCCAGAGGAACTTCTGATGAAGCGCGCTTCTTTGCCGAGAATCCAGTTATTAGAACAGAGAAAGCACTCTTAACTTCCAATGAAAGCGGTGTTTATCCCGGCTCTGAGTTAACTCTTGCACTAAGCGCATTAAACTTTGGTGGAAAAGAATCAAAGAATGGTCAAGTCAGAATAAAAGTCAGACCGGCCACCTCTAATGTCAGCGTGCTTGGCAATGACTCAAGAGCATTGATCGCAGTGCCTGCAGAAACCAATGCAGCGGTATCGAACATACTTAAAGTTAAGGTATCAGATAACGTTAGAGTCGGTGAGAGAATTTCACTTCAGGTTTCTAGCTACCTTCCAAACGGGGATGTTAAAACTGAAACGGTGAACCTCAAGACGGACCGCCATATTGAAGTTGCTGAAGCAGGGCTTGAGTATGAGAAAAAACCGAAAGTTAAGGCAATTGGATATTATAATCACGATGTTAAAGTAACTCTTTCGAATTCATCTCGTTCGAGACTCGATCAGAATATTGTTTTGAGCTTAACGGGAAATTCAAAAATGATTGATATCTTAAAAAGTGATTTAGAAATTGATTTCTCAAGTGAGAAAGAAGGAACAGTAAGTCTTCAATACGAGTTCAATACTAAGAAAGCTCGTAAAAAATCACATACTCTTACTATTACTGGTACTTATGGTAAAAATGGTAGAGTGGTATTTAAGAAAGATATTACAGTTAAAGCTAAATAGTCTTAAACAAAACTTAAAAGAAAAGGGCCTCTAATTTTAGAGGCCTTTTTTTATCTATGAATTGCTTGAATTTTTTTACTCTGCTGCCAATTGATTAGAGGCAGAAAAATTTGATCAATATGATCACCATTGTAAGGAATATTTTCGAGCTCACCCGTTAGAATCTCTAATTTAGAATTAACGAAAATAATATCACTATGAGGATCGAAAGTTTTGTAATCTCTAATGAAAGCAGTCTCTTCCATATCGTTTTCTAAATTTAAAAGAACGCAGTAAAAAGAACCAGAGCCGTTCCGGATGGTTACTCTAGGGGCGATGAAGGCCAACTCTTCGATTTTTAAGCGTATAGCACGGTCTCTAAGCTCTCGTTCCTCTGACTCCGGTAATGCCATATTTGTCAAAACATGAAAAACCATTTCTATTCCCATGCGAGTCTGATCATTTGGATCAATTGCCATTAAGGCCTTGGCCTGGGAAGGGTCTGTCATAAGAAGTTTTTGAGTAAAGCTGTCTAAAGTTGGAGCAAAGAGAACTTCTTGGCATCCGATTAAAGGTGAATTTTCCGATCCAATTGGCGCGGGATTTACTTTTAGTACTGATGGGGCCTTTTCAGACTGCAGGATTTTTATAAGCTCGCCCAACATAATGGTTTTTAATTGTCCCTTTTCTAATAACTTTTCGGCAAACTCTTTTTGGAAGCTAGCGGTGGCCACTAGGTAGGCCGGCAGGTCATCCTGATTGAGGGAAATGGCCGATGGGTTTTCATTTTGATCGACAAGTACCTGAACCAAGTCATAGTGGCCGAGATTTCGATAGGATTTTTCGCCACCAATTAGCTTTTTTAATTTTTGAATAGGGGTCTGCCCCTTAAGGTCCATTTGCATATCCGCTCCGATAGCGCCAAACTAGCAAACTTTTTTAACTTTGAGTACACCTTCTATAAATCATATAAGACACTGTAATTACTGCATTTAGACAGTGATTCTGACCAAATTTTTAGCATTTCGAAAGATTTGGCAGTAATGGCTGTCGATAGTTTTAACAATTTGTAGGATTGCCAGCAATTAGAGGCATGTAATTATTGAAGAATTGCCCCTAAGTGACTGAACTCTAATCAATCGGCCGCAAATAGCTCTAAATTCGAGGAAGCGTGGTTTAATAAATTACCTAATCTTTTTAGTCAACTTAACCGAGTAGTATATGACGAGAAGTAGAAAAACATTAGAGAGAGAAAAAATGAAAGTGTGGCAGAAGGTACTTTTATGCTGGTTATTCTTTAGCGCCAGTACCAGTTTACTTGCAGTTAAAATGCAAGACCGCCAATGGTTTTCTCTAAAAAATGGAAACGTCTCTTTTGAGCTGCCTACAAATTGGCAGGCCAAAAAGAACCTGTTGGGGATGCCATTGATGATCTTAGGACCTAAGAAAAAGGAATCAAGGATAACGATTGGCGTGATTCCAACCGGAATTCCTCTCAGTAAGTGGAATCCTAAAGAACTTGGTCAGAAAAAACACCGAGATTATTACTTCAAGTCTAAAAAGAAATTTCTAGAAAAGATAAATGGCAAAATTATTAAAATTCTTCCCTATAAAAAAGAGAAATGGACCAATACCAAAGAGGTCCACTCAATAGGTCATCGTTATGCAGTAAACTCTATCACCTTTGTCGAGAGAGTTTATTATGTTAGCTGTGATAAGAAAGTATTTCAGATGAAGGGGCTTTATAAAGAAAAAGATTATCGCGCTGGCGATAAAAAAATAGAGACGGTCCTGCAGAGCTTTAATTGTAAAATGGGAGGACTCTAATCCCCACAAAATACCTACCCTATATTTTGCTCTTGATATTCCTACTGGTAACAGGGAGTCGGACTCTTTTTGCAAAAGAGTATGATGACTTAGCCTTTGGTACACTCTCGAGGTCACTAGAGGCCAGGATGAATGCCTGCATGGGAAAAAATGGGGTTATCAATCACCAGACTTTGAGAGTTCACTCACATTTTCACCGCCACCCAGAAGTAAAGGCCAAGCGAGAAAAAATTATCGCCGCCTTAAAGGCCGAAGGGAAAAGCGAAAAAGAGATCGATCAAGTCATTGAGGTGACTGATCTCTTTCATGGCAAACATAAAGAAGACTTCCAGCAAGGCTATATGAATTATTTCGTCGATTGCCGTGAATTGACAGCGATGCGCTATCGAATGATGGAAAGCGAGCTACAATCATCTCAAAAAGAAAAGGTTTATAATTGCCTAAGGGAACAAGGCTGGGATCAAAGTGCGATTGATGGCCTATTAGGAAATTTTGCAAGCAGCATCAAGCCAAAACTAACCTGCGAAGGTAAAAAAGAAGAACCTAAGAATATTTTCAAACTCTTATTTTGCAACACTCTCACTGGAGAAAAGGGAAGTCGGATCGATGCAATATTAGGGGATACCAAGGCCTTCTCTAAGAAAGGTCAATGCGAAAAGTATAAAGACAAGAAATTTAGTGAGCTCAATAAGAAATCGGAATGTGCCAAAAAGAGCTTCCTGCACCTATGGGAGCGAGTTCTCGACTCAAAAAAAGTTAATGAAAAACTAGGTATGATTCTGAATAATTTGTGGTGGCGTTCAAAACACTCTTTTGACGAAGGGGTGAATACCGCGGCTTGGAATGTATTAAAAACTTATAATTCAAAAGACGGCCTTATCGATTCTACCGTCAAATTTTTTATGACAATGTGGAAGGGAGTCGAGGGCTCTTATAATGGCTGGCAGCAAACCAATAAGATTGGCGCTTCTGCTTGGATTCGTAAATTTGATGGTCTTGAAGATATCAATAACGACTCTACAATGAAGCAGCTTTGGGTCCATCTCAAAGATGATAGTGAGGTAAAAAAGTTATTAGAAGACGCTCAGAAGGATACCGAAAAAGAATTTGGCAGATTCACTGATATCATAAAATCCTATATCGATGAAAATTCAGAGGATTATTTTGGATGCTCTGAGAAAAATGCCGCCGGGGAATGTACCAAGCCTTTTGGCAGCTGGGACTGTGCTACTCCTGGTCAAAAAATGGATATTCTCTGTGGTGTTCTCGGTCTTAACAAAAATAAAATATTAGGTGATTTCTTTACTCGCAAAAACGGCAGCCAAGACCAGCTAAAAAATGTACTTAGAGGAAAATACCTAACCAAGGCAAAGAAAATCAATGAAGTGGGAAAGGTTGGGCCTTACACCATCATTAACCAGGGTGATCAATGGGCGGTTAAAATTGGAAATACTACTTCTAATTTAACTCCAGAAAAAGTCAAAATGCTAAAAAGTATCTTGGCGCGCAATAAGAAAGCAGGCGAGGGAATCAAGGCCGGCGAAGCAATGTTTATTTTTGGTGAATCAATGGCGATGACTCGACTGGAAACTGAAATGGTGGATAATCCCGGTCTAGGTATGACTGGAATCGCTCTCTACCGGAATGGCAGTCGTTTTGTAAATGATATGGTTGTACTCAGAAAAAGTAGTGATGCCGAAGACCAGAAACGTAAAGATATGATGGCCGAGGCTTACCGCTTCCAGGCACTGATGCAAATGGCAGCTGTAAAAAAGTCGGCCCGTAAAGAATTGCTAGACCAGGCCGAACTGTCACTCTCAAAGTATAATAAGATCGCTGATCAGCTCGAGAGCTCAGGAAAAAAGAAGCTGACTTTAGATAAGAGCGGCACTCTTAGGCTGCCTTATTTTGATTCTAAGTATGTTCCCCCGGTTATTATGCCCATCGAGGAACATGAGCATATCGATCCGACAGAACCCCATGAGGAATCTGACATAACGGTGGCGACGACTACCCCCACCATCGTAGCGACTACTACTCCGCTTGTGGCAACAACTACTCCGGCAGTCGCGACAAGTACTCCCCCCACCATCAAAGATCCACTAATGGAGCTTAAGCTTCAATATTATGGAACCGTTGAGCAGCGAACCGCGAGACTTAAAGCTCTCGGAACTTCTACCTCAACAACT
>JABGVH010000015.1 GCA_018646195.1 Halobacteriovoraceae bacterium | reverse complement strand
TAAAATAGAGGCCATCCCAGGATTTAAGACAAGTCTTACTCTTGAACAGTTTCAAAATGCCTTAGATGACTTCAATTTCGTTATGATTGGTCAAACCCCAGAGCTGGCTCCAGCCGACAAGAAACTCTACGCCCTGCGAGATGTGACCGCTACCGTTGAATCAATTCCGTTAATTACTGGCTCGATTATGAGTAAGAAGTTAGCTGAAGGGGCCAATGGTTTGGTCTTCGATATAAAGTGCGGCAGTGGCGCCTTCATGAAAAATTTTGAAGATGCTAAAAAATTAGGCCAGAGCTTGATGAATACAGCAGGTCGCTTCCAAAAGAATTCCTATATGGTGATTTCTAATATGGACCAGCCCCTAGGCCAGGCGATCGGCAATGCAAATGAAATTATCGAGAGCCTAGAAACCCTGCAGGGAAAGGGCCCAGAAGACTTAACCCAGCTGTCATTAGAATTAGCCGCGGCGATGGTCTTGATAGCCGGTAAGGCAACTGACAAAGCACAAGCCGACGAAAAAGTAAGGGAAGCCCTTGACTCAGGTGCGGCCTACCAAATTTTTAAAGAATTTATTAGACGCCAGGGCGGAGATATACGCTACTTGGAAGACACTAGTCTATTCGATCTGGCGAAAGTCGATACTGTTGTAAGTAGTAAAAGTGCAGGCACTATCTGTGCCATAGATAGCCAGAGCATTGGCAATCATATCGTCAGTTTAGGTGGAGGCCGAAAAATCTCCAGCGATAGCATTGACCACTCGGTAGGTATTACTCTTCACTGTAAAATTGGTGACCAGATTGCCATCGGTGATAAATTTTTAACAATACACCACCACGCCGACCAAAAAGAATTAGCAGTGGCCATAAATGACGAAATAATTGCCACAAATATAGTGCTTACTAAAGACCCAGTTGAAAAAGTCCCTCTTATCTTTGAAACTGAATGCCAATGGAGCTCGCATTAAAAAGGAATTTTCTTATGTATGAAAAATTAGGGACTGCCGCAAAGTTTATACAATCTCGTAAAAAAGTCACACCAAGAGTGGGACTAGTTCTAGGTTCAGGACTTGGAGCTTTTGTTGATCGAGTCGAAGACGCTACTATTATCCCCTATGACGAGATCCCACACTTTCATCAAACATCTGTTGAAGGCCACGAAGGGCGTCTTATCTTAGGTAAGATATCCGGAGTTGATATTGCAATTTTGCAGGGGCGTCTGCATGTTTATGAGGGTTATGCCATGGAAGATATTGTCTTCCCTGTGCGAACTCTTGCCACTCTTGGAGTGGACACACTTTTTTTAACAAATGCTTCAGGTGGAGTGAATGAAAGTTACCAGCCTGGAGATATCGTGCTTATCAATGATCATATAAATCTAATGGGGCAGAACCCGCTAATTGGTCCCAATATTAATGAGCTCGGTCCACGCTTTCCCGATATGACCAGGGCCTATAACGAAGACCTGCGGCGAATTGTAAAAGATTGCGCTGAAGAGATGGACTATAATTTACAAACTGGAGTTTATGCCGGTTTACTGGGACCAACCTATGAAACTCCGGCGGAGATCCGTATGATGCGGGCAATTGGCGCCGATATGGTAGGCATGAGTACGGTTCCCGAATCCATTGCCGCCAATCACTTAGGATTAAAAGTCTGTGGTCTCTCTTGCATCACCAATATGGCAGCTGGCATTACCGGCGAGAAACTCGACCATAGTGAAGTTAAAGAGCAGGCGCTTAAAGTAATGGAGACATTTAGTAACCTACTTCAATCGGCGATAGCCAAAATTGGACTATAAGTATGGATAGCGAGCAAATTTCTCAACTAAGAGAGACCGCCAAAAAAGCAGCGGCCAAAGCCTACTCACCTTATAGTAAGGTACAAGTTGGAGCCGCGCTTTTAACAGAAAATGGCACCTTCAGCGGCTGTAATATCGAAAATGCCAGCTACGGGGCGACTATTTGTGGTGAACGAGTGGCCCTTTTCAAAGCTGTTTCGGAAGGCGCCACCAAACTTCAGGCAATTTACCTCTACACCAAAGAAGGATGGCCTCCCTGCGGAATGTGCCGGCAAGTATTGAATGAGTTTGCAGGAAGCGAGTTAACTATTATAATTGGAGATGAAGCTGGGAAAGAAGATATAACCACCTTGAGTGATTTACTTCCCTTGGCCTTTAGACCCGGTCACTTATTAAAATGATTTGATAAGAAAAAAAAACTATTGCGAACGAATGTTCGAATGAAAACATGAATAATCAAAAAAACCCTGAATCTACAAAAATCTTAAAAGAACTCTCTTTCTGCGTTTTCGACTTGGAAACAACTGGTGGTAATCACAAGTCCGATAAAATTATCGAGATTGGGCTGGTTAAAGTAGAAGGTCTCGAAATTGTAGATACTAAAAGTTTTCTAATCCAACCGGAAATAAAAATTCCCGAATTTATTCAGAAACTAACGGCAATCACCCCTAAAGATGTTGAGAATTCTCCTAAAATCGAAGAAGTGCTAGATGAAATACTAGAGTTTATGGGGGACTCCATTTTGGTCGCCCACAATACCTCTTTTGATGTTCCATTTTTTAATTCTGTACTTAGAAGGCTTTCTCGCCCGGAGTTAGAAAATCCAAGTCTCTGTACCAATTTAATGACCAAGTACCTCATTCCTAATTTAATGAATTCAAACCTTAATTATATGAGTAAAATTTTTGAAATCCATCATCAGAAAGCTCACCGGGCCCTCGATGATGCCAAGGCGACGGCCGACCTCTTGCTTGTCTACCTTGGAATATTTATCCACAAAAATATTCAAAAAATAAACCATCTCTATTACCCAAGGAATCGTTACGAATTAGACCGTGCTCACTTTAAAATAGACGATGCCATAGAAAAAGAAGTTGAACAAAAATCTGATGCCTTGATAAAACGACTTAAGAGTATTCATAGTCCCTTTCTAATCACGCTTAAGGGAGATAATGGAATTATTTTATTTGCACTTCCTGCTACCAATAATCCTGATGCACTAGAGTTTATTAAAGAGAAGCTTGATACTCTTCCTTGGAAGACGACAACAATTAGGCTCTTTGGGCCCTTTATCGAAGCCCTTGTTCATTACTCAAATTTATTTAATAAAATCGACCCTCAACTTCGTCAAGAAATCATAAAATTTCTATGGACGGCAAATCTTCCAGGAAAGAAAATTCCCATCAGAGGTCCTCACCAAACAGACAATGATGGCCCTCCTGCCCTAGACAAGAATTTTGGCCATTTTCTAATCGCCAATCATCTGGTTCCTGAGCAGATGGTAATTTTTCCTATAGCCTCGATGCACCAGAAATCTTTGCTGATTTTTCGCTACCCTAGCCATAAGAAAAAGCTCCTACAGTATATAAATTCTAAGGTCAGTCGGATCTCAAGCAACAAATTAAAGCCAGTTCACTTTAATCCTTACCTCAAAGATTTTATTGATAATTATTTAATTCATGAAAAGGAAACAGGAAATAGCATATTTATTTTTGATAAAAAGTTTCCTACAAAAAAGCCTGACGAGTTTCTTGGTCAGCTAGATAAATTTCTAGCGCAAAATTCCAATCCCTATAATTATCCCAAAGACTATATTTAGTAGAATTACCACAACGGCCTCTTGCCAGCGACCCTCTTTCAAGAGGCTAACCAACTCTACTGAAAAAGTACTAAAGGTAGTAAGGCTACCCAGGACTCCCGCTTTAACAGCGAATTCCATATTTTTAGGCCAGACAGGATTCCATTTAATCAAAATAAAGAAAATTAAACAGCCTAATAGATTGACTGTAAGTGTTCCGAGCCAAATCCGACTTGATAAGGCGTTAACTGAGCGAGAGAGCAAAAATCTCAAAAGAGCACCAGCTCCTCCACCTAAAAAGATACTAAGTAATAATGAAAAAGTTAGAGGCAATTTAACTCCCTAAGTTAAGGTCCAATGGGATAGTGTTATCTTATTCATCTCTATTTTTAAATTTAAACCTTCTAGATCAACTAAATGCTGTATCAATTTTGAATCACCAACGCTTGAGACTATCTCACTAGAATGATCTAACGAAAGAACAATGCTCTCTTCCGTCTCTTCTAGGTATCCCCTAAGCGCCTTATCACTATTTTTTTCGGCCACTAAGTCGCGATGAGAATAGGCGGTTAAGATCTCGTTCAAAACTAGGTAAAAAACCATAGATAGAATAGAGGAATTATAGGTTCTCTCGATCTCCTGACCATCTTCATTAATTTTTATTTCGAGTCGAGCATCAGACTCAATCATTCGAAAGCGCATCAGCTTCATCGCCTGGCCAAAGGAACTGGTCAAAGTAGTCGCTTGTTTTTGATTGGGACTGGCCTTAGAAAACCCTAAGAAAATATCCACCAATTCTTTTATTCGGTTAGCGCAATCCTTCATTTCCAAGATGCCATTTTTAGCATCCTCGGTTAAATCGTCTTCAAGCATTAACAATGAGAGGGCGGCTAAAATACCTGCTATTGGATTATTTAGTTCATGAGCGATAGAACTAGAGATAATTCCCAGTTCCTCTGTTGAAATTGGGCGAGTAGACTTTTTATCCTCTTCCAGCT
Organism: Halobacteriovoraceae bacterium; assembly: GCA_018646195.1. Classification (GTDB taxonomy): domain Bacteria; phylum Bdellovibrionota; class Bacteriovoracia; order Bacteriovoracales; family Bacteriovoracaceae; genus JABGVH01. Next base: position 67,672 of record JABGVH010000015.1, on the reverse strand, counting down.
TTTGAAAGGCATTTTGATTCATAAACGAGTAAAACTTAAGCTCTTGTCCTTCCGAGCTAATGTCTTGCACACGAACTTCAAACCCCTCATTATCTACATCAATCTTGTCTAAATTCTCAAAGCTTAGGCAATCTCTTGGTAAAATTTTAATTCGGCTAAATAAATTATTATGTAAAATTACTTCACCTTCAGAAGTAATTAAGGCCACCGGAAAAGGTAGGGCGGTAAATGCTTCTTCCCAGATTTCCGAAAATCGATTTCGAATAGAAAAATTATCACTTCGAAAAAAGAAAAATTGCTCAATCAAGTGATGTAGGTAAACTAAGAAAAAAGTATGTTCATTTTCCGAGCCATTCCATGCGTAAGGATCCCAACGATAGTGGAGAAAAATTTCACCATGACTATGAAGGATTGGGAAGATTGTCGATTTTTTATTCTTTTTTAAAGTTGAAAGCTCTAGAAACGCTTCGTAATTATCTTTTTCAACAAATTTGATATCTTCTATAACTGAATTTTCTTTAAACCATTTTTTTAAATAAGAGAGCCCTTTATCCAGAGTCTTATGTAGATAAAGCTTTTCACTCATTTCTATAATTTTTACGTAAAATTGCTGAAAAGTTTTCTCACTCTTTAATCCCGACTTATCAACATACTTCATGCTTCTTTCAATCCAGGAATTGAGCTCTTTCGTGCAATTTCTTTGAGACTCGGTGACTTTTTTCAAAATGGAGACTCTATTTAATGAATCAAGAGTATCAAGTAAGGTTCCTGCATTGTTTTCAGGTATTTCTATAAATTTTCCTCTTAGGCTTCCGGGATTAAGTACCGTCCCCTGAGTTATCCACCATTCAACAGTATCTTTTTTAAAGAATTTAATTAAATGCCCTTTTGGACCTATATAGGTTGAAAAAATTTTCTCATTTTCAGAAGGAGTCGGGAGGTACTCACTGAGCGTATAAAAAATCTGGCTCTCATCTAGTAGTCTCCCAATGCTTTCAGAATAGCTTGGATGTACATAAATCGAGAGGGCCAGAGGGTAATTCATTTTAATGTTCTATTGGTATGGTTGCTTTGACTAGAGAGTCGCCTTCTATATAGTGACCATTCACTTTAACTCCCCAATGTAAATGAGGACCGGTCACACGACCAGTTTTCCCGGCCAGTCCAACCAAAGCATTTTGAGGAACATATTCTCCCTTTGCCGCAATTACTTTTGAGAGATGGCCGTAAACTGTAAAGATACCTAATCCGTGGTCGATGACCACCGTGCCACCTGTAAAATATAGATCTTGAGCGACTACGACCTTTCCGGCATTGGTAGAGCGAATCGGTACTCCGACTTTGGCGCGGTAGTCAGTACCGAGGTGCTGGGATTGTTTCAAATTATTATAAAGTCTCTTACTACCATATATACTGGTGACTTTTGAGGCCAAGGGGATTTCAAACTGCTTTTTAAATAATGGCCGGGCGCCTGAGCTAGCATATACTTTATTCAACATTTTTTGTTCCGCGGCTATTCTGGCCCAAGTTTTCTTAGGGGGAACAATTTTCTTCTTATCGACCTTTAATTTTTCTTCTGGGAACTTTTTAGATCCTACCGAGATTTTAATAATCTTTTTACCATTGACGGTGCAGTCATATGGTTTTTTAGAACTAAAATAACTTTCGGCGAGGAAAAAGACTCCCGTGCCATTGGTATAATAAGTTGGTATTTTTTTATTCTTACAAAAAAGATGATTCTTCCGAGCGCTTTTATCTTCACTATTAAATACAAGCCTTCGCACTTCTCCAGGCTTAATCTTAAAAACAGGAATTTTAGTCTCTTTTTTTACCACTACTTTCTTTTCAACTTTTTTACTACTTTTTTTAAATAGCGAACAAGATGAAAATAAAAATAAGAAGATTCCCATGGTAATAAATATTTTGCTCATTTATGATGCTCCTAACTTCTGAACCTTTCCGATTCCGTCTTTAAAGACTAATTGTAATTCAGATTTACTAGATATTGCTTTAAATTTTTTCAAATTTCCAATCACATGCCCTTCTTCATCTTTCAAGAAAGAATAACCACGCCCTAAGACATTATGAGGGTCCATAACCCTTAGTAATCCATTGGCCTCTTCTAATCGATTGCTCCAATTAGCAACCCGCTCCTCGACCGCCCTATCGAGCCTTTTTACCTGCTCATCTAATCTCATCGATTTTTCATGGAATTGGCACAATTCAAAGAGGCGCTTGCTTAGTTGCAATTGCCCTAATCTCTTTCTTACCGCCAGAAGGCGCCCATAAAGACCATCGATCACCACTTGAGGGTGATGGCCGCTCAGGCGCTGGACAGATTCGTTGAGCTGCAGCTCAACAGCATTTTGAAGGTGTTTGCTAAGGACCTCTAGTTTTTCTAGCGCTTTTCCTTGATATTCTGTAAGTATTTCGGCCGCCGCAGAGGGAGTTTCGGCACGTAAATCCGCCACAAAATCGCTAATGCTAAAATCGACCTGGTGGCCAATAGCGCTAATTGTAGGAACTGGGCAATTAAAAATATCCCAGGCCAGGGCCTCATCATTAAAGGCCCAAAGGTCTTCTAAGCTGCCGCCACCTCTAGTTAGGACGATCACGTCAATTTTTTTGCCTGGTGCTGCCTGTAGGTGAAATTTAATTGTATTATGCAAGGCCTGGCGAATTGATTTTGGTGCCGCTTCCCCTTGAACAAGCGCGGGAACCACCATTACTTTCATAAATTGGCTTCGGCGTTTAAAAATATTTAAAAAATCCTGTAGTGCTGCGCCCTTTAGGGCAGTTATGACCGCCACCTTTTGGGGAAGATCGGGAATTTTCTGTTTGACCTCAAGGTCAAAGAGTCCTTCTCCGGCCAGCTGCTTTTTAAGCTTTTCGAAGGAGGCCTTGAGGTCTCCCTTTCCTACTGGTTCAATTTGCTTTGTTATTAGTTGAAAAGTTCCTCGGCGAGCATAGACTCCCAGGTTCCCATGGCAAACAACTTTATCTCCATCTTTTATTTTTTTAATAACAGGGTTTCTTAAAGCGTCCATTTTAAAAAGTGCCGAACTTAAAGAAGATTGACCATCCGACAATGTGAAATAAAAGTGTCCAGAAGCTGAGGAGGAAAGATTAGTTACTTCGCCAAGAACGCTGATACCTCGAAACTCTCCTTCAAGAACATTTTTGACGGAATTAACTACGTGGGTAACAGATTGACTAGCATTTTGCATGACCTGAGTGTATCAAAACTATTGTAGCTTTTTAAAGATTCTATATGACTTTAGATAATTAACGGCCTGCAGTACGAGATAGTCCTGTGCCGGCTGATAGGTCTTAATTACATTCTTTGCCTTATCATTCTTATTCTTATGCGCCTGTTTTAGCGCCTTTAAGCGCTTTTTACGAAGCTGGCGCTCCTCTTTCTCTTCTATAAGCCTTGCTGCCTTCTCTTCCTTAGTTTCTATGGTGGCATTGAGGTGATTCCTAAGGTCCCTTTCACGGACAAAGTAACTGGTCTTATTATGTGAATCGACCCATTTTTCTTCAAACTCCGCGACTAAAACATCTGGCTTAATCCCGATTGCCTGGATTTTTCTACCAGTAGGTGTCATGTATTGAGCGATTGTAAGCTTAACTCCCTTTTCGTCGTCAATCTTGGCCACCGTCTGAACAGATCCCTTACCAAAAGATTGGCTACCAAGAATAATCGCTCGGCCCGTATCCTGTAGAGCACCTGCTACAATCTCTGAAGCGGAAGCCGAGGCGCCATTAATCAAGACCACCAGTGGGGCCTCTAGCTCTTTATGGCCGGTTTTCTTTACGTAACGAATCTCTTTATTTTTTGGGTCCCTGCCTTCGGTTGACACAACAATTCCATCTTTTAAAAATATTGAAGAGACATCAACTGCTTCTTCTAACAGGCCACCGGGATTTGAGCGAAGGTCCAAAATTATCCCTTTCATATTATCGCTCTTTTTAATTTTCTTTTTCATTTTTCTAATATGTGTCGAAATATTCTTGGCGGCATTTTTTTGAAATTGAGTTAGCCGAATAAAGACATAATTTCCATCAATTAGATTAGATTTCACCGACTGGATTTGAATAATTTTTCGACGAACCACCATTTGCTTAACGCCATCCACACCTTCGCGAACAATTCCGATCGATACTTTACTTTTTGGTTTCCCGCGCATTTTTTCAACTGCTTCTTCGAGGGAGATGCCTACTGTCGATTCGTGATCGATTTCAACAATCTTATCTCCTGGTTTCAATCCCGCTTCGTAGGCTGGAGTATCTTCAATAGGGGTGATAACTATAATAACCCCGTCTTTTTGAGTAACTTCTAATCCTAATCCGCCAAACTCGCCAGAGGTGTCTTCCTGCATTTTTGCGAAAACTTCCTTATTTAAAAAAGCAGAATGAGGATCCAAAGTATTCATCATTCCTTTGATCGCGCCCTGAATTAATTTTCCGGTATCTACTTTACGATAATATTGAGACTCAATGAGATATAAGACTTTATTAAATAACTCTAATTTCTCATAGCGAGATTTTGCTGCAAATGAATTTGCGCTTGCCAATAATACAAAGGCCACAATCAGAACTGTTTTTTTCATTTAAATTCCTAATTTACAACTTCGCCGGAATAACTCCAGCATTAGCTGTTATATATTGTTTATCAATAAGTGAAAATGTATTTTGAACTTTATTTTTCAGTCTTACATCAAAATAAAGTTCTCTCTTCTTTTGATCATTTACGCTAGTCACGCCAATTCTATCGCCCTTAGCTAGCCTTAATCCTTTTTTAACTCTGGGGATAAAGTGCCCAAGGATTATCGAGCGTATTTCTCCCCCATGGTTAATCATCACAACATTACCAAAGGTTGACAGCTTGCCGGCATAACTAACAACACCAGCATAGGGGGCGTGAATATCTTGTACTCCACGAAACTTAAATTTTATTCCTCGGCTTTTATATTCCGTTTCTAGATAATCTTTAATTGGTGGGATAAATCGAAAACCAATGCTCGAGGCGGTATTTTTTGCAACCGGAGCGAGTCCAATTTTGAGTTTTGAGAGCTGTGACTGCAAGCGATCTTTTTGTTTTACCCTTTTTAAATAATCTTGGGCCTTTATTTTTTTCTTATACTCCAAACCGGAAAGCAGCCCTGAGAGCTCTCTCTCGGTTTTAAAGTATTCATTCATCCTTTTACTTAGCACTTTCATTTCAGAATCCATTTTGCGGTTCTCAACCAGTGCCATTTTAATACTTACTAATTTCTCTTTAAGGTCACCGACCAGAATATTATTACTTAAGAGATGAGAAGCTCCTTCGTCTTTTTCAAATGAGCTAATGATCACACGATTTAAAACCATTTGTGTTTTATCGTGGGCGCCTCTCAATTTAATTCTGTTTTTCGAAAGTCCTTGCTGAAGGCGATAAATTAATCCTTCAAGTTTTCTCTTCCTACGTATCACACTAAGGTATTTATTATTACCTGCTCCCAGGCTTTTTTCTAAGGAGTTAATTTCTCGACTAACCTTCAAAATTTGCTTTCTTTGGCCCATAATCTTGACAAGAATTTGCTCTTTATTTTTTCCTAGATCATCCTTTTTAGAAACCGGGAAGGGGGCCTTTGCCCCCAATAAGAAAGGTAAGAGAACTGCAAGAAAGATCAGTTTTAATCTCATATATTCCATTGTTGTTTTGTCAGTGCCAGAAGCGAAATAGATAAGAGTCCTATAGCGGAAATTAACAGCCCCAAATAGGAAGGTGGTCCCAATAGAAAGCTGAGAGCAATTCCAAGAACCAAGGTAAAAGAAATCCCCGAGACGAGAGTTTTAGGAAAAACATTTTCCCTACGCTGGAATTGTCCTACTAAGTAAGTTGCCCGCGAAATTCTTACCGACAATAAGTAGAAGAGCCCAATAAGAGCGAGAAAGTATAAACCTGTTACTCCCCAACTCCCCTTCTCTCTAAGAACTCTGATCCAATAACTTTTTTGTAAAAGTCCCGGGTCAGGGTCTTTAGTAGCGCCAAGAGTTAGCTTCTCTGCTCCAACTAAGCGTGAAAGGTAATTCCTAATTAAGTTTTGCGATCGAAGCGCAAGATTCTTTTTAAAAATAACCTTTAGCCCCGAAAAATCGATATTAAAAAGTGTTGAGCTACCCGTGAAGTTTAGGCCCTTAAGTATATTTTTTGCTCGCCCTTCTACCTTCTTTTTTCCCAAAATCTGTACGTAGTGAACTCCTGGAAGTTCTTTTAGTTTTCTAGAAATCCAGTTCTGATTTTCCTTACCAGAAACAAGTGCATGGAAGTAGGAACGTTCGAAACTACTTGGCATTTTTTTGAACACCCAAGTTTCTACTGCTTGCCTATGCCCTAGTAAAAGAACAAATCCCAGCGCCAGTAAGAATGTCACGGCTCCCAAGAGAGGATGACGAGAGTTAATTTTAATATATTGTTTTAAATAAAACATGCGTGCCCCGAATAAACCAGTCGACCATTATCTAGATGGGCAATTCGTCCCGAAAATTTATTAACTAAGTCTCGATTATGGGTCGCCCAAATTACTGTTAAGCCTTTTTTTGCATTATAGAGATTCAATACATCATAAAGCTTACGAGCATTATCTAGGTCTAGTGAGCTAGTTGGTTCATCTGCAATAAAAACATCTGGCTTAGTAAGAAAGGCCCGAATGATTGCGACCTTCTGCTTAAGTCCCCCATTTGCACAATTTAATTTCAAATCGAGGCGATCAGTGATGCCGAAAATACGGCAGAGTTCAGCTAGATCGCATTCAAATTCTTTTTTACCATGGTATAAATTAGGATCGTAAGCGTCCCAGAGGGCCTTTTCACAGGTGAGCTTTCCAACTAATCGTAATTCCTGAAATACTTTACCAAGAAAAATATCTCGCCCTGGCCGCATCAACTTGCCTTTTGTGGCCTCTACTTCTCCCGCTAAGACTTTTAGAAGAGTAGTTTTACCTGCACCAGAAGCTCCGGTTACAAAGAGTATGTCTCCTCGGTCTATTTTTAATTCAATATTTTTCAAGGCCTTTAAATCACCAAACTCGACAGAAACATCTGTAAGCGAGAAGAGGTTTCCAATCTTGGAATTGAGTGAGGCATTGGGTCCAGTCCAGCTTTTTGGATTTTCCCGGTAGGTTTTATTATTCAGCATACGACCAATCCTTAAGTCTTGAGGCAAATCATCCTGATTTAACTTTTCTAAATTTAGATAAAAGAAAGCCTGCATCATATGCAGGCCGTCTTATTTATTTTATCTTATGTATAGGATTCGTGTAAAGCCGGCAATAGCTGATCTTTTTGAACTGGAACTAGCTAAGGCCTTGATCTCATGGAACTTTTATTCCCGAGTATTTTATTCAACCGTAAATTCTAAGGTATAGTCATCGCCACTTTGACCATTGCCGTCTCCATCCAATTCCTGTCCAAATGGGTCGGCTAATTTGGCAGCGATTAGGCGCGCCCGGTAGGTGCCTGCAGCCGCCTTAACCTGGTACTTCAAGACATTTGTTCCCAGAAAATAGCTTCCCTTGGCCTCTAAGGTCCCTTCCACTTTTTCGCCTTTAGTATTTTCTAAAACGACAGATCCGCGGGTGAATTTGCGGGCGTCCAGAACTCCCCAGATTTGGAAAGAAAGCTCCTTGGTTCCATCAGCATACCAAGATTTGCGAATCCTTGGAGGAAGACGCTTTTCATTTTGGGCACTTTTAACATTAATCCTTCCTGCTCCAAGCTCTCCAGCATACCTGGAGTTAAGGCCATCAATGTCGTCACTGGCCTGGAAAAGTTGAGAGATGACTTGGGCCATGCTCCATTCCGGATGAGTCGACCAAATCAGACCAGCTAATCCTGCAGCGTTAGGAGCTGCCATAGAAGTTCCACTCATATCGCTATAACGATTGCGTGGCACTGTAGAATAAATGGGATTACCAGGAGCTGCAATGTCAACGCCATAACCGTAGTTAGAAAAGCGACTGCGCACATCCCACTTCTTACGGTCTTTTCCAGATTGAGTAGAGGCCACTAGAAAAATCTTATCAATTTTACTACGAGGAGATTGCTGTCTATTACCATTTCCTGCCGAGTTAAAAATTAGAATGCCTTTTTTATAGCAGTAAGAAACCGCTTCATCATAGGTCTTATTTCCAGCAAAGCCGTCAATATTGTAAGAAGTCGAAATTATTTTTGCGCCATTATCAGCGGCATACTTATAAGTTTTTAAAACAGTAGCAGCGGTCCAAGAACCCCCTCCATACCATTTGAGCGCCATCACTCTGATCTTATCTCCATGACCAGAGATTCCGACTCCATTATTAAATTCAGCTCCGAGAATTCCAGCAACATGTGTTCCGTGGGAGCCCCCTCCACCATTAGTACTTGGATCATTGTCATTATTGGCAAAATCCCAACCATAGACGTCATCTACGTATCCATTACCGTCGTCATCTATTTGGTTGTCAGCAATTTCACCTTTATTTGTCCAAAAAATATTTTTCAAGTCTTGGTGCCCAAGGGCAAAGCCGTCGTCCGTCGCCGCGATTATGATTTCTTCCTTTCCTGTTGATTGTTCCCAACCTTCAAAGCTTTTCATAATTTGGTGATGAAATTGTTTCTCAAGTAATGGATCATTTGGTGTGAACTCTCTAGGATCGCCAACAATAACTCTATTGGGTTCGGCCCATTCAATCTGAGGAGAATTTTGTAATTCTTGAATTAAAGTACTGGCCACTAGGCCGATTGGAAGTTTGAAGAGAGCGACCTTCGTTTCTTCATTTAAAACTTCAGTTGAGAAAGATTGCATTGCTTTCTGATTTTGAAGAAATTGATAAAAGTCCGCCTTAAAGTCATTTGGGCTGGCCTTAAATTTAACAATGATTTCTGTGGGATGATCAAAAATATCAATTACCCCGGGGGAAAAATTGGCGAATGTTTGGGAAGAAAAAAATAAAAGTAGTGCTGCTACGAGACCCTTCATGCTAACTCCTTGCAAGTATCATAGACCATTCTGGTCAATTAAATTAGGTAGATCACTATTACTCTACGCTAGAGTGGAGTCATTCACTATAAATGTAAGAAGATATTAATTAACGATTATTCGATATAGCCTTCGGCCACTAATATTTCATAGGCCGAATGGGAACAGAAGAGATTGGGAGTAAAGTGGGCCTGGTCGTGAAGGCGAGAAATAATCGAGTCTTCAACATCTGCAAGAAGACGGACATTACCCCCCTCGTAAGAAATTTTAACCGGGTCTCTTTCTATCAAGACATTCTCAGACTTGGTGTCCTTAATAATATTTGCCTTGCTTTTAATAAAGATTATATCTTTGCGTGGAAAATCAGCGATCATCCAGTCCTCTTTCTTACCCTTCTTAGACAAGAGGGCCTGAATCTCTTCGACCTTTTGATAGGCCTTCCTCATCAACTTCTTTGCTTCAGTAGAGCCTTGCTCTACTAAACGATGTTCAAATTCTGGTAGCCGGATGGTTCGTGTTCCCTTTTCCAATAAGAAAGTAAGGACCATATCTTTCATTTCTTTGTCACCGTCAAACTCGCCGTTTGCCAGAGAAGAGTTAACTGTCGCCATAAAATAATTATCATTGTAATGCAGGAACTTCATCGGATCGCTCGAGATCATTTCGAGAAGATCGCTATAGCGATAGATAAGCCCTTTTTCCAACATATAGAAAGTTATTTTTTCGACGATGGCATCATAGCGCGAGCCTCTTGGGGAACGAATAACTTGCGAATACCAGGCAAAGCGAGACATTAAAAAATCTTCAACACAGTGAATGGCATTATGCTTTATTGTCAAGATTCGGTGTTCATTAATTTTTTTCATTTGAAAATGATGGAGCAGATAATCTCGATCATAGGTTCCGTAATTAAGACCGGTATAGTGAGCATCGCGAAGTAGATAATCCATGCGATCACAGTCAATTTCTGAGTGAAGAATTTGACTGGCGATGATCGACTTATCAACTCCCTTTACTAGGTCTGAAATGTATTGTGGATCAATATTATACTCTTCAAGTATGGAGGTGATTCCGCCTTCAAAATTAGTATTTTTAATAATATAGGCACCGAGATTTTCGTGGTCATCCTTTAATTTTTTTCCACCCTTAACATTAGTCGTCTCACCAAAAGAGATATAAGCCGCTTCCGTTGTATGAGAAAAGCAAAAAGTCCCCAAGTCGTGCATCAATGCCCCAAGCCGCAAGGATTGATGAAAGTTCTTTTCTTCAGTTTGGCATTTATCATCTAAAAGCTCTGCTTCAGAAACTGCAAGTCCAATAGATTTTAAGATTCGATGGGCATTGTTGAGCACCCCAATCGAATGACCGAAGCGACTATGTTCTGCTCCTGGAAAAACATAAAAGGACGTGCCTAATTGTTTTATCCAGCGCAGGCGCTGATAAAAAGCAGTGTGGATTATTTTCCATTCAACCGGAGTTAACTTAATAAAACCGTAGATTGGATCGTAGATTAATTGAGATTTTTGAGAAACTTCCATGTTCTTATATTAAGGTCAGTTGTCTCTTATTGTAAGGTTTTAGTTTTACGAGGACGCCTGGCCTTCTTTTTCGATTTCTTAATAGCGGTGTAGACCGTTTCAAGAATCATTTTAGCTTCTCGACGGAGTCCGTTATCATGAACAAAACGGTAAAAATTTTCGACATCTGAGCTCTGACGAAAGTTGCGAATACCCTTTCCGGCCTCTGCCGCTGCTTCTTTATTTATTGCTTTTGCCATTTCTATAGCCTCCAACGACTCATCATAGCGACCAGGTGCCAAAAGTTCAATTGCAGCTGGTCATATGTTGTTTATTTCTTATGCCTCTTTAGGGGCGATCATTCCGTAGCTATGCAGCTTATTGTAGAGAGTTTTAACTGTAATCCCTAAGTTTTTAGCTGTTTTAGTTTTATTCCCGCCTAAATGCTCTAATGTTAGGCAAATATGCTTTCTCTCTAACTCACAAAGCGTCATTTCACTGAAAACAATGACGGAATCATTCGAGGCGGCTTCTTCTATTTGAGCATTGGTAATACTATCGGCAAGGTGCTCTTTTTCGATAATTCGTCCCTCTGCTAAAATGTAAGCGCGCTCCATCACATTCTGAAGTTCACGAACATTACCAGGCCATGAGTATTCTTTGAGGGCCTTTACAACGCAAGGAGAAAGAGCTTTTTGGCTATCTCCAATTTTATTTAAATTTAAGAAGTGAAAAGATAATGTTTCGACATCTTCATGTCTTTCTCTAAGCGCCGGAACTCTTAGGCTCATGGTGTTGAGTGAGTATAAAAGGTTCTCTCTTAAAAGTTTTTCTTCAGCTGTTTCAAGTTCAACTGATGAAGCAGCAATGACTCTAACTTCGGAGCGAAATGGAATTGTCCCATTCACTCTAAAGGCCATTTTCTCACTTAGAAATCGAGAGAGTTTTGCCTGAAGACCCATTCCCATATGACTTATATTATTTAGGAAAAGGGTTCCTCTATCTGCTTTTTCAACTAATCCAATTCGTGTTCTATCAATACCGCACTCTTCACCAAAGAGTTCTATTTCAAGCTGTTGCTCATCTAGCGTTGAACAATCGAGTGAGATAAAGGCCATTTCTTGGCGTGGACTACGGCAGTGAATCCTGCGTGCAATCATCTCTTTACCTGTACCATTTTCGCCAGTTATAAGTGAATTCACACCGGCTTCTGCTATGCGGTCTACCAGAGAGAGAATTCTCTTCATCGACTCAGATTTGCCAATGATTTCTTTCTCTTTAATTTTATAATTATCAGAAACTTGGTGACCTAATTTACTGGCCTCAAGTTCTAACTCTTTTTCAGTTACTTTCTTTAAGAGTGCTTCATTAAGGTGTTTTGCCGCCAGGTACATTTTCATATTGGTCAGCGGCTTTTTTAACGCCTGAAGAGTATTTAGAATATGAGTTATATCTTCTCTTGAAAAAGCGCGTATATCACTAAGCGATTGAAAGTGAAGAGTGGCCATTATAATTCCCTCTTCAGCTACTGGAACCACTAGCTCGGCCTGGATTCCGTCGGCAATTGCGCCTTCAGCAAATAGTGGATCGCGGGCACAGTTATTTGAGAAATAAGAACGTTTAGTTCTCAGCACATGTCCTGCTGGACCTGGATTCTTGGCGGCCTTTTTACTACTTTTAACGGCCTTGCCATTTTTGGAAGTTAATTGAACTGTTGAGTCGTCTTTGACTTCGTATATTAAGACATTGTCACAGTTCATATCTTTCAAAAGGAATTTTCCTAAGTGACTAAAAAAGATCCTTTCGTCGAGTGTTGTGAGTAATAGGCTCGTAAGTTGTTCGAGTTTGCTGGGGGATAGGGCCTGCGGGCTGGTCATGTTAATCTCTCCTCGATACTTAAAAAATGTCGAATTTATGGGGGAATATAACGCTATGCGTAATTCCTTTTCAGAATACAGTCTGTCTGAATTTTTTACAAGACTAAAATGGTCAAGTGACCATTTTTTTTGGCATATTTATGTGATTTGAGCTATTTAGACCATCTAGGAGTTATACAGTTGCCAAGGCCCTTGGTGACCTGACCTATGATTTCGCCACCTTTGTCCATTATGTAGATATTTTGGACAGCGGAAGTTCGGGAAAGCACTCTTTGGGAGGAAAAAGCTATAAATTCCCCATCGTTAGAGTAGGTAGGGTCTTCATTGGAGCCAAAATCCTTGGTCAGTCTATAAAGGTTGTCTCCATCGGAATCGATCCTGAATATATCAAAGCGATTATCGAGCCAGGCGGAAAAAGCGATATGTTTGCCATCGGGAGAGAAGCGCGGCGTGGCGGTGAATTCGCCGACAAAGCTCACTCTTTTGACAGACTTCTCCTCCCCTCGAGGGTCGTTAATATAGATATTTGGCTTCCCAGATCGATCGGAAAGGAAGGCCATCTGGTCGCCACTGACTGACACATTGGGGTCAACATCGACGGCGTAATGGCGAGTAATGCCGGTTAACTTCTTACTATTTAAATTCATGCGGTAAATTTCAGCGTTGCCAGTATGACTTAGGGTGAGAACTATCGAATTTCCGTCGGGGCTAAAGACAGCTCCCGAATTCATACCCGAGCGGCTAGAAAGTAGTTTACTGCTGCCGCTTTTTAAATCGAAGATTCGCAAATTGACATTTCTCTTCTTGCGCCGGTTTCCATCAATTAGGGAATAAACGATTTTGCTCCCGTCGTAGGAAATAGCAGGAGAAACAACGGTACCTCCGTGACGAGTGAGCTGTCTTGAACCCTGGCCATCATAATCCATTATGTAGAGCTCTTTGCGCAAGCGAGTTCCCTTGCTTGTTCTGTCGGAAACATAGACTATTTTTGATTCGAAAATACTGGGCTTACCAGTAAAGTGTTTGAATAATTTAGTAGAGATACGATGGGCGGTTGAGCGATCTTCTACCGTCGGTAGCTTACCTTCAATGCTCATTAGGCTTTTCTTATCACGGACATCAAATAATTCAGCGGTAAAAATGCTACTAGCGGCTTTTACTACCTCACCTTTTTTGACCGGTTCCACAGAGACTTTAAGTGAAACCAGATAGCGAATTTTTTTCTGCTGCCAAAAACTGTACATAGGAGGAGTTTTCAATGAGGCCGGCCCAACCGCTGGATCAATGACATTAAAAAGGTTCTTATAAAAAGAAAAGTCATTGCGAATAATCGTTCCTAGACTCTCAGCATTTTTTTTCGAAATAGGGTCTAACCCTTCAGAGACCACTGCATTTTGAATTACTATATTATCTTTTTCTAGGTCGGCGTCTCCAATTTTAATAATCGCCAGGTTTTGAGCCGAAGCGTTTGCACTTAGAAATATAATTAAGAAAAATTTAAGAATCATTTTATTTTCCTAAAGAGGGAAGCCCAGAAGGATATCCCCCCGAGCGCCTCTCATTTTAATATTATTTGATAGGTTTGGAAATGGTGATGAGGCATTAACCGCCGCTAAGGCCTTCTTGTCGTATTCCTCATTCCCACTCGATTGAAATACTTCCATTCGTAATATCTTGCCATTTGTTTCGAGGTAAATTCGAATTCTGCAAACATAGCTTTTATCAAGCAGGTAGCTTGGTAGTTTCCAATTTGGTTTTACATGTCCTGGAATGGTCGCCACATAGCTTTCAAATTCACTTTGAGCGGCTGCATTCCCCTTACCTACTGCGACATTCCCTTTTCGTATCTTATTTCCCTTTAGTATTAAATCATTTAATTTTTTCTTTTGCGTATTTGTTAAGCCTTTCTCTCTTTTTTCTTTGATTTTCTTTATAGGTTTTGCTTTTTTAATCACCACTTTTTTCTTGGCCAGATTTTTTAGCATATCCTGGAAGTTTATTTTTTCCTTAACCTTTTTGAATACAGTTTCATTGTTTTTTACCACCGGTTCAGGATCTTTACTACCGGGGTCAATTGCCACTTTAAAGCCGCTTTGGTCTTGAGAAAGTGTTTTTAATTCCTTAAGAGTCAATGTTGGCATTGCTACCATTTCAACTTTTACTGAATTCTCTATCAATTTTACATTTTTAATTCTTTGAACATTTATAAACTGATAAGCGAACTGGCCACAAATAATAGCACCTAGGATTAAAGCAATATGAATCGCCAAAGAACGTTTGGCGTAATAATTAATTGGCTTACTTAATGTTTCTAAGGACTCAATCATTTTTTATCAATTTCTGTGACGAGGGCAATTTTAGTAATTCCCGCTCTCTTTAGATAGGACATTAGGCTGGCGACTTTTCCATAAGATAACTCAAAATCTGCTCTGAGAAAAAGAGTATCCGTTTTATCGGCCTTAAATTTTGCGGTAATCTCAGAGGTTATTTCTTCCCTAAGAAATTTATCTTTTCCTAGAAAGTAATCTCCCGCCTTGGTATACGAAAGAACCACTTGAGTAGTATTTAAGTTGATTGGGTTTACTTCTTTTGTTTTAGGGAGGTCGAGTTTAATTCCATTCAACATCAATGGAGCCGTGATCATAAAGATTACTAATAGTACTAGCATCACATCAACTAGCGGCGTGACATTAATATCGGCAATTGCGCCACCCTTTTTCTTAGTACTAAAACCCATACTAAACAAGTGTCCTTTCAACATGGTTTAGAAAATCTTGTCCAAAGCTTTCCATTTCGGCATTCATATTTGAATTTTGTGAAGAGTAAGAATTATAAAACCAGACTGCAGGAATCGCAGCAAGTAGTCCGATAGCAGTTGCGACTAGGGCCTCGGCAATGCCCGGAGCGACCGCATCTAGAGTTGCTCCTCCCCCTGCAATACCAGTAAATGAATCTATAATTCCCCAGACTGTTCCAAATAAACCAATAAAGGGTGAAATCGATCCAATACTCGCCAGGGTGGGAAGAAAATTTTCTAATTGAATATTTGTTTGATTAACACCGCTACCCAATGCTCTTTCAATTGAGCCCATTCCGAAATCTTTAAAATGGCTTCGCATTTTAGTCTTATCCTTGGCCTCTACTTGCAGCTTGGCCAATTCTTGGTAGCCATTTTGAAATAAGATTTTATAAGGAGAAAAGGGCAGAGCTTCGGATGTTTTCATAACCTCGCCCATATTTGCTCCGGCATGGTATATCTGCAAAAATTCCTTATTATTTTTTCTAGCGATCGAAATTGCTCTTCGCTTTTTAAAAATAATTCCCCAAGAAAAAATTGAGGCCGCGACCAAAGACAGAAGAACTGCCTTAACCACTATGCCCGAGTGCCAAATAATATTTAATAGATCAATTTCTGCAGCATCCAAAAATGACTCCTTGTCAGTTCATCATTATACCAAAAAAAGGCGTGCCCAAGTCGGCTTTAAAGATTTGCCTTAGCCTTTCACTCAGGTTTTGTCTTATAGTAGATATAACCCATCGATACCGCGCATAGAGCGAAGTATTCTTGCCAGCCAATCTCTGAGGCCAAGCGCCAAAATGAAAATTCGCTGCCCCATAGGGGATCAAGTCCAAAAAAGGCGCCTATCGGACAAATAAACCCAACCAATAGCGCGACTGGAAGAGACCAGCTTTTCCTCTGTTTCCACTCCACCAGATATAAAAGCAATAAAAAATTATAAATAATAAAGTAATTAATAAATTTTGCATTTTGAAAAATCTTAGTAAATGCAAAGAAGCATAGTGGAAAAAGAACTAGGCGAATTCTGCGAGAATACTTGTTCAGTGGAAATCGATAATCAAGAGCACGGATAATAAATAAGTCGGTAGCGTAGAGTATAAAAATGCCAAGGAAGGAAACAAGAGTTTTAAAAAAATCGACTGAAATTTGCAGTGAGGAAGTTGGCCGCCCTAAGAAAATTGCAAAAATAAATAGAAACAAAATGATGACGAGAATTTCACGACGTGGAAAATACCATCCTTTTGTTATTACATCCCTTAAGGGATTTCGAGTATTCATTCCCAAGTTTATAAACTTAACCAAGACGTAAGCGCCGAGCAGCTTACAGAGGCTCATTATTTCCCATCCCCGATCAAAGACCCATTCATCAATTACCGCCAAGCGGTGCTTTAATAAGAAATGAATAAAGGCAATTACTGAGATGAGAAGCAGCAATAGGATTGCGACAGCTCCATGATACAAGAGATAGTAGATCGTCTGCCGTACTAATGGAGTGTAATATTTTCGTTCAACCATTTCCATCTTTTAGAGGATTTTGTTCTTAGGTTTAAGCCAATTAATTTGCATTTCGGGAGAGGGATATATTTTATTATAGGTTCGATAGA
The DNA here is from genome assembly GCA_018646195.1 of Halobacteriovoraceae bacterium. Classification (GTDB taxonomy): domain Bacteria; phylum Bdellovibrionota; class Bacteriovoracia; order Bacteriovoracales; family Bacteriovoracaceae; genus JABGVH01. The sequence continues at coordinate 50,870 of JABGVH010000015.1, read as the reverse complement.
GAATATTAGATTTTACTAAATCATCAATTTTTCCTAGCATTTTATAGTAAGTGCTCCAGAGCTTGAGATCGCTCTTGAGGACATTGCCCATATCTTTTGTGACTTCGAACTGCTCTTTGAATGAGAATCCTTTGTCAAAGACAACTTCATCATACTTCATGGCCACTTTTTTTAAAATTTTCATATTTAACTTTTTGCTCTCATGAAAATTACTTCCAATAAATTCCTTTAAGCCTTTTACCGCCACCCTTTTCTTAAAAAAGCCTCTTTTCAAGCGCATATAATCTTCAAAGAGTAGTAGCGATATTTCAAGTTTAGTAAGGTCTAAGGTTCGAATAAATGGGACCGAGATTAAAAAGATGTATTCATCCGGATTCGAAGGAATCGCAAAATGAAAAACAGAGGGTGAATTGACATAGAGAATTTTAAAACGTTTTTCATAATGCCCCAATTTCTCAAGAAAAAACTTAAAGGTTTCTTCCACACCATAGTCAGGTTTTTGAAAATCCCATTTCAAAATGGGCGCATTTTTAACTAACCAATACTCTGAAAAGAAACTCCAAAAGAAATCATCTCCTGGAACATTGTAGCGTCCCAAATTGACGCTAGTTCTCTTCTTTACAATTTTTTTAATCTTGCTGTCTTTCTTTTTAATCTCTTTACTTAATTGGTCGTTTTTTAAAACATCTTGGATCGAATTGAAATCGACAAGTTCTCTTTCTTTTTCTTCTTGAGTTTTTTTGCTGCTTTCTTTAACGGTCGTTTCAGCATTTACTGAAAAGATAAGAAGAGAGAGTAGTAAAATGGATAGTGACTTAAACATTATCGAACCCTCGATTTACCAGTAAAGTAATGATCATAGAGTCTTCCCCAATAATAAAGTTCAGACAGGTCAATTTCCAAATTATCGAAGAACTTGGGATAGCGATCCTGAAAGCACTTCGGTCTTTTAGATGCTAGATAATCTTTACGTATATATCCTTCATATGGGCCAATTTTTACAAAATTCCAAACCTTATTAAAGAAAACTTTATTCCCGCCGGTCCCTTTATTAACACTGTAAATTTTGACAGGATGACCACAGGCAACAGTCGTCATAGAGGTAGAATATCGCGAAGGGTTGCGATGGATATGGCCAAACATATTTCCGTAATAAGCTACTCTTATTAATTTTTTTTCAATTTTTGCCACTCCTGGATTTATAGTCAGGAGTAAAAAAGATGAAATTAATAAAAGACTAATTATTTTCATTAAACCTTCCAACGAAACTGAATAGTTTCCCATTCATGACATTGAGGACAACGCCAAAAAATATCATCCGAGTTAAAACCGCAATTACTGCAATAATGTTTAGTTAATGATTGATGTAAATTATTTAATAATTCTTTTGTCTGTGAAAGCGCTTCTTCTCTCTGATCCAGTTCTATCAATAATTTAACAAATTCAACTTTCATCACTTCTGAAGGATTTTTATTAGTATCCATCCAGTTTTTTAAAAGTTCATAAGCGCTATGCGAACGATTCCCTTCCTTGAGCAGTCTTACCTTCGACAAAAGGACAGAGGGAGAAGAGAGCAGGTCCTGGTCATCGATTTCTAAAAAGAAGTCCCTTAGCATTTTATAGCGTGCTTGATAGTCTTCCTGAATTTTATCCTCGCCTTTGAATAATTTTGACATCGATTCAAAGATAAAAGAGGCGTACATGGGATGCTCTTTCAATAACTCAGAAAGTAGATTTTTAGATTCCTCTAGGTCACCACTAATCAGGAGTAAACGCAGGCGTAGAATTTTTGCAGATACAGAAGGTGCAAAACGAAAAGCATCCTCTAGGTCTTCGCGACAGCGACCAAAATCCCCTTTCCCAAAATAAATTTTAGCTTTCTGAACTAGAATATGAGAGATAGTTTCGGCTTGGTTTTCATGGCCTACCTTCGAAAGCATAATTCGGTAATGATAGGCTTGATCCCAATCTTCAATATCTTCATAAATTCGGCAAAGAGATTGGATGACTTCGTATTGGTCTCGATTTATTTTAAGAACATCCTTATAGGTTTCAATCGCCTTATCTATAAAACCACCCTTATCAAAATCGACCGCCAGTTCTTTCAAGGAACGGAGACGGACACTTTCGGAAATGTTCTCTCTAGCGATTAGACTACGATGGATACTTATGGCCTTCTCAATTTCGCCATTGCTTCGAAATAGACCACCCAGTGCAAAGTAGGTATCAATTGTTTCTCGATTTATATCTACGGCATTTAAAAATTCCTTAATCGCCAAGTCTCGATTTCCCGAGATCAAATACTGGGTGGCATTAAGAAAGACTTTTGATTGGGCCTCAAAAATAGAATTTCTATAGCGCTTAGAGAGTTTTACTCCGCTATCGCGCTCAATTAAATAGTGATAAATCAGGATCATAGTCAATACAACCGCGACTACGGCCAGCAAATGATCTTGAATCCAGGCTACATAAAATTCCATTTTCCTACTTAAACATTAAGATTGGCGCCTTTTGCATGCCAGCCAATGTTTTCCAATTAAATTTTTCCAATTTAGAATCTAGATTTGAAAGAACCTCTAAAAAATTAACCTTCTTCTTTTTCTTAATATACTTGATTCCGAATTCGCCTTTAAGGTCCAGCTCTTTATGAATCGATCTACCCGCGGCATACAAGCCTTTAAGTTCATCTACTAAACCAAATTGAAGCGCCTCTTCTCCGGAAAAAATTTGCCCCTGCGCCAACTCGACGATGTCACCTTTAATTTTCTTCTTTCGATTGGCGACAATGTCTCGAATAAATTGGCGATGCACGCCTGCAATCATGCCTTCCATGATTCCTCTTTCTTCTTCATTCATATTGCGGCTTGGACTACCAATGTCTTTGTAACGACCGGCCTTAATTGTCTCAGGTCGAACCATCGCCCACTCATAGAGACGTGACAAATTCATAAACTGCATGATCACACCGATTGATCCAGTGACCGTCCCTGCATTGGCATAAATTTTTCTAGCAGCTGCACCAATATAATAACCACCACTGGCGGCGACTGAGCCGAAGCTGGCATAGACCGGCTTACCTGTTTTCTTTTTAGGATCATAGGCGGAATCTATCCTGCGCATCTCCTCATAAATTTCCTGGCAGGGACCAACCGCTCCGCCTGGAGAATTAACTCTCATAATAATTGCTTTGGTTTCTTTATCTTTCTCGGCTATTTGCAAAAGCTCTACTGTCGTCTTGGAACTCATTATGACTCCCTCGACTTCGATTACCGCGATTGTTGGAGTGACATCTAAGCCCCCAAGTCCCATAGGTTTATTTTTAAAAATATTCACGGTGTAAGCCGCGAAGACCATTAAAATAATAAAAAATAAAAAAACTAAAAGAAGGATTCCATAGAGGGCACGATTTCGGTTTGTGGACACTTTAACTCCAGTACTAGGTAAGTCATAATTATCTTTAGTATTGTCCCAAATTCCTGCTCCTCCGTAAACTTTCGATTTTAACTGACCATGTCACTCAAGTACCCTAAATAATTCAAGAAAATGGCTGTCATGCCGATGGGAAAGCTAGACGCAGGAGTCAAACATGCTAGCAAAAATTTGGATCTCATTCAGCCTTATTACACTTTTCGCCTCCATAGCAGTGGCCGAGAATTACAAGACTCCCAAGCTTCAATGGAAACCCAAGACTCCCAAGGCCAAAGTAAAAGTTAAAAAAGAGACTTTGGATTCTAACTTCAGCTACAAAGTTGAAGAAGAAGGTGCGGCCGTGCGCAATGTCGCCTCGGACAAGAAAAATACTAAAAAAGTTAAGCGAGATCCCTCCAGTAAGAAGGGTCAGAAAGTTAATAAAATACGCTATTGGAAATATGTTCCAGCTAGTGATCCAGAACTACAAGATTAGTCCCAGAGATTTTCCTTATCCATTTCACTTTTCAATTGACCACAGGCGGCTAAAATATCGTCCCCTCTGGAAGTCCGAGTGGTGCAAACATAGCCATTGGCAATCAACTGGTCTTGAAACCATTGAACTTTTTGCTGACTAGGTTGTTTAAATTCTGAATCGGGATACTCATTGAAAGGAATTAAATTTACTTTGCTATGCTCGCGGTCGAGCAATTTATAGAGCCCCTGGAGATCCCTCTCACCGTCATTGATATTGGCAATCAATAAATACTCGTAAGTGATCCGGCGATGGGCCTTTAGAGGAACTTTGGCGATGGCCTCGAAGAGTCGCTCTAGGTCGTAGACTTTATTAATTGGCATCAGCTCAGTGCGGATATCGTTATGAGCAGCGTGCAGAGAAATGGCGATATTTACAGGCGGAAAGTCCCATAGTTTTTCAATTTGCGGTACTAACCCCGAGGTGGAAAGAGTAATCTTCCGTTGCCCAATGCCTAGGCCTTTAGCTTCTAGAAAGACTTGTGTGGCGGCCTTTACAGGCTCGTAATTATGCAGTGGCTCTCCCTGTCCCATATAGACAATATTACTTATGCGCTTATCCGAATCAGATTTTTCTTTTAGCCATTTTTGAACTGCTAGGTACTGACCGACAATTTCTCCGGCCTGTAAATGGCGCTTAAGGCCCATTGTTCCGGTGTGGCAAAAGGTACAACCTATGGCGCATCCGACTTGAGAAGAAATACAAAGAGTCAGGCGGTCTTTTGCCGGGATGGCGACTGTCTCTACTGTTTGCTTATCTTCAAAACCTACTAAGAATTTTCGGGTTCCGTCAGTAGAGCGTGCTTGCCAGGTGATTACTGGCAGCTCCAAATTAAAATTATCCAGAAGGTATTGCTTGGCCTTTTTAGAGACATTGCTCCAAAGCAGTGGATCGAAAACCCCACATTTATAAATCCAGTTATAGACCTGATCGCCAGAAAATTTTGAACAGCCCTGTTCAATTAATAGCTGCCGCAATGACTCTAATGGCAGCCCGTAGATCGATTGTTTAGTAGTCAAAAAAAAACCCCTTCTTTAGGGGTTTTCTATCACTTCTAAACGTGTTGTTTCAATAGCTTGGAAAATTCTATAGGACCAATTACTGGGGTAACTAGCTGAGTTTACTTAACTGAAACCCCTAGCTCAATCGCCTTATGGTCCGAGCCATCGCTGCCACCGTGAACTTTGGTGTAATTGACGTTCAGTCCCTTAACAAAGACGTAGTCGAGATAGTGCCTAAAAGTCCGCATTCTTCCTCCTGGAAGTGCCACTTCACTCAATCCGGCACGCGCCATCTCTTTTCGCATATAGCGCTCTTTCTTTTTACTCCAGGTATTGAAGTCACCTCCAAAAAGAACAGGTCCGCGGTGCTCCCGCACAACATTTCCGACTTGGCGCAATTGATGACGGAGCTTTCTTGAACTTACAAAATTGATAGCATGAATTGTCACCACCAATAAGTTCTGATCACTTCCCTCTACCGCAAACTCGTTAAAGAGAACCATTTTAGGAGTCCGTATAAACGGCTCTCGGTAATGGCTTCGCTGCCAAAATGAGCGCAAAGGCTGCACGTCAGAGGCAATTGCCACGCCAGAGGGAATCCAGCCTTTCTTACTGTCAAAAAAAGAAGTCGCCATATCGTAGGCGAAGTTCTCGTCCTCCTGAAAAACCTCAGACATTTTCTGATCGATATAAAGTTCCTGCAATACCAAGATATCCATTCCCTTGGTCAGCCGCTTGTATTCTTTCTTCCAATCCGGCTTGTCGCCTTTATACATATTCCAGACAAAGACCTTGAGGTCTGTCTTGAGGGCGTCTTGCTTATAATCCCCTATCCGCAAGTTCACTTCGGAATTTTTGGCATTGATATAGCGCTTTGCAAAAGCGTTAGTGGAAAATCCCATCACACTTAACGTAATGGTCATCCAGCCCATGGCCTTGATCATTTGTAACATCCTTGTTTTAACTGAACGGCTTCCTACCTTTCATTTTTTGGCTCCCTTTAATGATAGAGCTTCCTGTCATTTCTGTTAGAAATCGGTAAAAAGTTACACTTTTTTTGCTAAAACCCGCCTAAAATGGGATGCTTTTGCGACTTTGAGGGGAGTAAAAATGAACAAAAATCGCATTATAAGTACTTTTCTAGTACTAGTTTTATTGGCCAGTTTTCAACCAGTTTTCAGTGGAGACCAAAACCTTGGGTCCAAAGAAAACAAGGTCAGTATCTACCGTATGTTATGGCGATATATTAAAGACGAGCTCAAAAGCCGCCGCTTAAGAATTCCTCCCTTAAAAGATGTCATGTCAGAAATTGGAGAGCCCACCAGAGGCGCACTCTCAAAAGATAGTATTAAAGTCTTGGTCTGGAATATGTACAAAGGCGACAAACCGGATTGGGAGAGAGACTTTCTCTTCCTGGCCCGGGGCCATGACATTTTAGTTCTTCAGGAAATGTATCTTGGAAAAACTATGAAACGAGTTTTTAATCAACACACAGAGTACCACTATAAATTGGCCACTTCTTTTATCTATAAAGACGAAAACATTAGAACAGGACTGGCCACCGCCGCCCAAGTGGAACCTACCAGTGTTTTCTTTCAGCGAAGCAATGTCCTTGAGCCAGTAATTAATACCCCTAAAATGAGCCTCTTTACCCACTATCCGATTAAGGATCACGATAAAGATTTAATGGTGATCAATATTCACGCAATCAATTTTGTGACCACCTGGGGATTAGCGCAACAAATTAAAGAGATCGCCAAGGTTATTAAGGCCTATGATGGCCCGACAATTTTTGCGGGGGACTTTAATACTTGGTCCGAAGAAAAAATTCGCTACTTAAAACACCAAATGCACCGCCTTAACCTAACCGAGGTGGTTTTCGATCCCGACACCAGAATGAGGACCTTTAAAAATCCTCTCGACTATGTTTTTACAAAAGGCCTAGTGCTTAAGTCGGCTAATGTTTGGGGTGACCTCGACGGTTCTGATCACAAGGCCTTAGACGTAGAATTCTCAGTAGAAATTAAGTAAACTTCAGTTAAATTTTTCTCTCAATCTAAACTCAAACTCCGATAAGTCTTTGGTAAGAACTCTCAATCCAAATGGACTGAACTCGATGGCCTTAAAAATTCTATTAGTGGATCCTGAGACCAAGTGGTTAGAAGAAACACAACTCTTCTTAAAGGACGAGCTCTATCAAGTGGCCAGTGTTAGTAATGGTAAAAGTGCCCAAGCAATCCTTTTTGAGCATAAATTTTTTGCGGTAGTTATTAGCCTTGAAACGACGGACCATTCCGCAGTCCAAGTTCTAAACTATATAAAATCAAATTGCCCTAACTTAAAAATTATTCTCACACTCGAAAAAGAGAGCCTTGAAAAACGTGAAGAGCTCGATTGTGGAAAACTTAAAAAAATGGGAGTAAATAGTTTTTTAACAAAGCCTTTTGATAAACAGGCCCTAAGGGATGTTCTCGAAAATCAACAATCAATCCACGACTTACTGGATACCGCCAATAAAAGAGGCAAGAAAGAAGAAGTCGAAGATGAGGCGCTCTCTGACGATGATCTCACTTCCATTTCAATTCATGAATTCTACAGTTCAAAAGCTGTTCTCTTCGACGTATTTATAAAACTTTCCGAAGATAAATTTGTCAAGATTCTCCACTCTGGAGATACTTTTTCAAGCGAGAGGATTGAATTTTATAAGGTAGAAAAAAAATTAGACTATCTCTACTTTAAGAATAAAGACCGAATGAAGTATATAAAATTTAATAATTATATGGTGAAAGGTCTTCTTAAAAGTAAAAAAATAGGAGTCAAAGAAAAATCGGCGATGCTTAGAGAAGCGGCCGTAAAGCTAATGGACATTGCCTATTCAGATGGCATCAAACCGCAAATTTTAGATCAAGGGAAGGAAATTTGCACTAATGTATTAGGGATTATCGACAATCACAAGAACCTCCATAAATTACTTAGAAAACACGAACTCTTTGATCCCGATGCCTATTCTCACAGTTACCTGGTGACCTTATTTGCCAGTTCACTGATAAAACAACTGGAGTGGCAATCAGAATCGATGATAGACATGATGGCCTTGGCGGCAATGTTTCACGATATAGGCAAATCTGAAATGAATGAATTCCTAATCTCGAAAAGGCCAGAAGATATGGATAATGCTAGGCTGGCAGAATATAAAACTCATCCCGAAGTGGCTATCAGAATTCTGGAGGGAAATAAGGTCATCAACGATAATATCAAGCAAATTATTTTCCAACACCACGAGGCTTGGGACGGAAGTGGATTCCCGAAAGGAATTAAAGGTAGAAAGATAATGCTAATGGCAAATGCTATACGCTTAATTGATGATTTCGTCCATGTGATTAAAAGCGAAGAGCTCCCCCCTGTAGATGCCCTTCGCTTCATAATTTCCGACCGAGACGGAGTTAAAAAATACCACTCCGATTTAATAGAAGGCTTCATTAAAATTTTTATCGACCCTAAATCTCTGCGTAAATCGGCTTAACTTAAATTAATTAAATTTGTTTTAATTCTCTAACTTCTTGTTCGATAAGTATTTAAGGATATTTGTATGGACAAAGAATTTATCGAAGCGTTTGTTGAAGAGTCATTGGAAATCAAGGTTCAGGCCTGTGACGTTGTCATCTCACTAGAGGAAGACCTCAATCAACCTGCTCAATTCGAACGGTATGCTCAATTGATTGACCGCATTTACGGTGCAGCTATGACCCTCGGTTTTAAGTTTCTTGGAGACTACTCCAAGGTTCTAAAAGATATTTGCCTTAAAGTAGCTAAGGTAGAGTCACCAAATGCAAGGGATACCGTTCTTAAAATGATGAAAAGGTATCTTCAAACCCTAGACCTTGTACTTAAAGATATCGAAGAGCCATCTAAAATGATGGAAATAAAGAAGATGCTGGAACTTGAAAGTAAAAAAGCTCATAACCTGGAAGATAAAGTCTTCCAGTGGATTAAAAAGAAAAAAGCATCTTAATGATTAAAGTCGCGAATTCGATCGTGCCCTTGGTAATTTAATGGAATATATTCCGTATGGCATTTGTTAACTGTAATGGAGTTACTTCCACTGCGAGTGCTTCTTCTTCTGGGCCCGATACGCCGCACTTTTTCTTTAACACAGACTTTTTCAGGTCGAAAAAACTCTCCATCTTTTTTTACGAAACCAATATCTGCCGCCATCGCATCTAGTGACTTATGGGTAATGCCTTCTTTGGTTCCTCGAATAAAATAAACTAATTCTAAGGGGGTTCCGTTATAAAGAGACAGGGAAACAACGTTGTCAGGAGAAATGGTTGTGCGTCCTATATAATCTTCTGTCGGCCAATTGATGTCCCCGAAGGCTTGATAGAGCAGTTCTGAGCAAACAAGCTTATCAGTAGTTTCTACATCGAAATTAAAATCGTAAGTTTTTCCTAATTGAGCAATCGCTACTTTATAGATGCTCCTCATCCGCCTTTCAGTGAAGTCACCATTCTTAAGTCGTAAGAGTCCAAACTCATCTACGTTCATAAAATCTTTCATACTCTTTAGATGGGTGCCACTGCGGTCCGTTTCAATTATGGACCTGCCGGCTTCGATGTCTTTTTGGATCGGTACAATGGAGGGATGATCCCACATGCCGATTTCTAAAAGCTGCGCTTTTGTTCCCAACCAGATAGCATTATGTCCAAAGTGCCCGGGAATAAAGGTATCAGTAAGGGCGAAGCGAGTTTTTTCGGTAATCACATCAAGTGGCCTAAGTTGGCCTAAAATTTCTTTTAAAATGACAGGGTCTTTATAGAGGTGACCTTTTCTCCAACGAACCGCCCCTGCCCCATTACCAAAGGCCCCACTTAAATGGTGAACCGCAAACTGGGTGACTCGTCCCCAGAAGTCGGAAAACCCTTGCCCGGCCATTTTCTTTCTCAATTTTCTAAATTTCTTCTTATCTTTTACGCTTTCAAACGCCGGATGATCCTGAACTCTTTCTACAAGAAGTGGATTGGAATTGCTTAAGAATTTCTTAATTTGCTTATTAATTTTCTTAAGGCTAGCTTTTGAAATTAGTCTTTTGATATGCCTCTTTAATTCTTTCTTGGCGACGTCATAGGATTTGTCGGCGGCATTCACTAAACGGCGAAATTTCTTATTGGCATAAAAAGGTGCGTAAGCATTATCAAAAGTATAAATGCGATCGAGGTTGGCCAGGATAGAGATATTTTGGGCACTTCCGCCCTCAGCTACCTTTTCAAGCTGATAACCCAATACCATGTAGCAAGAGACTAACTTGTGAAGAATAGTTAACTGTTGGCCGTGGAGTGGTTTGCCTTTTTTTATATCCGCCAGTACTTGTCTGTGAAAAGGAAGTGCGTATTCTGCCAGCTCAAGCGCCAACTGATGCAACTCAGGGAATTGCTGGTTCACTTCTAAGGATTTATTTTTAGCAGATTGGCCATAAATCCGGGCCTCTAGTTGTTCAAATTCTCCCGAATAACTTTGAGCGCTGAAAAATGAAAGACAAAGGATCAAAAAAACTAACTTCATACCTTCTCCACCTGTTAATAGCTTTACAAGTACCATAAAGAGGCCAGCAACCGAAACTCCAATTGAGTTCCTATAACTTCTTCAATCACAGTAAATACACCAACTTAGCTTAGTTTGAAAGGGATAGAAAGTCCAAAACTCTCGCCACAAAGCTCTTTTTATAGAGCATGAAGTGCGCACCCTTCTCAACTCGGAAGTGCTCAACCGGGGCCAGGCACTCTTGCATCACAAAATGCTCTGTCTCTTTTCCCTTTCTAAAATTAGTGGCATTGACCTTCTTGCGGCTTTTTAGCATTCCCCCTCGGCATTGGTTTTGCTGTCCCCAGCGCTTTAAGTATTCGAGGGCGCCAAGGTGACCGGTCTTTTGATTATCGAATCCGCCATACTTTATGGTTTGATCTTCGGTACCGTGAATATGCAAAATGGGAATCGCTCGTTGGTGCTGGCAGAAATTTTGCTCAGGAGCAATCAACTCGCCACTAGCGTCTCTCAAGTCACTGGTTCCTGAAATGCTAACGATGCCTGCCACTTTTATCTCATTTCCACAGGCTATTTTTTTGGCCATAAATCCGCCATTTGAATAACCCAGAACGAATATACGATCTTCATCAAGCCGGCCTAATTTTGGATCGTTTCGAATTCGATCGATAAGACTTTTAATATAGCCGACATCATCCACTCCCTTTTTCCAAAAATCACAGCAATACTCCGAGGCATTCCAGTGACCCTTCCCTTTTGGATCTTCTAGACCATTAGGAATTAACAGCATAAATCCCCGTTGGTTTTGAAAATGCTTAAGCCGGATATAGAATTTTTGAAGCGCCCCACTACCTCCGTAACCATGCATGGAAATAATCAAAGGCCACTTCTCTTGCTTTTTATAAGCTCTTGGTAAGAATAGCTTGGCGGCTTTTCTTGCCGGATTAAGAGAGTTCAATTTTACAGTTTTGGCCGAAATTCCGCCGCTAAATAATAGAAAACTGATAATAAGAAAAAGCTGCATAACGATCCTCGAGCTCTAGGTTCGCAGTCTTTATGGGTCAATTTGAAAAAAAAGTAAAGTCGATTATAAAGGATACTTAGCTAAATATCTTGGAAAATAGGCCCTTTTTGCGGTCCAGGTTTTTTATAGTATTCCCTTCCTCATAGAGCCCTAAAAGTAGTTGGCTAGGCTTAGATTCGCGCTCAATAATGGCATTGTATTCGCTAACAGATACCATTGTAATATCGGCGGCATTCAATTGGGAGCATAGTTTAAAGGCGTACTGATTGAGTATTTCCAGGTCTTCGAAGGGGCCGATGTAGAGAGGATGGCCAAGGTAGCTACTATCGCCATAAACATCGCAGTAGAGATTTTCCAAAACATCTCGATCAATATTTCCATTGGCATCGAAAACATAGAGTAAGGCATAGGAAGAGACAACCTTACGACTTTCTTGAGTCGTAAAATTAACTTGCCCGTAAACTGCCATAATTGTTTCGCTTTCAATCATGTAAAAACTCCAATATCCAAAGAGACTCCACCTTCCGGCGCCAATTCAATATCAATTCCATTTTGAAAAGATTGAACTTTTACATTGGCCTCATCTAAAACTTTCATCAAGGCAAAGTTTTTTAAGATTTGAACTTTTACTTTGCGCTTATAGCTGGTTGGGTTGTAGAGACTTAATCGACGCACTTCTTCATAATTAAGTTCATTAAATGAGGCCCCACGTGATCGCCAAAATAGCTCCACCCCGTCTTCTAGGTCAACTGGAAGATGCCTAATCTTTAGTGTTTCAAATATTTTTGTCCAAAAGGTAATTCTTTGCTCGAGATTATTATCGGCCAAACTATCGCCTTCGAAAATTATAAGCCGTCCCTCTCCGAGAGTGATTGAATGAATTATGGTGTGAAAATTAACGGTCTCTACTTCCAGAGAATTTTCTAAGAAAAAAGTTTCTAATTTCTTGAGGAAAGTATTATCGAGCCCGGTACGGTTGAGGAAAACGTAGCCGCCATTCATAAAAATTTTAAGCATATTGTGAAAGTATTTCTGATCTAGGTCTTTTCCATGAAAGAAATAACATTTATTTTGGCAATTTTCTTCTTCACTCCATTCTTTAATATAAGTGGGGTGATACTGATAACACCATTTATAATGATCTTCGATAAATTCCCATAACCCCAGCTCCTGCCAATTAGGAGAAGCGACACTAGGGTTAGTATCGAGCTCGAAGGCTTCGAAAAAGGTAAGCGGTCGCAATAGACCTAGCTCATTTTCATCGTAATAATCAGGTCTCAGTTGCATTTCTAAAAAAGAGTTAACAACCACTTCTTTAAGTTGGCGCCCAAGAATTCCCTTCTTGATATCATTTTTGAGAAGAACCGATGAGGGTAATAAACCACGGGAAACCGAGTTCAAGATACTAGAGGAGTAGCGCTGAATATTATCTTGGCCATTAATTCTCTGAAAAAAGTTTTCGGAGTCTGCCCCAAGAAAGCTAATATCAAACTCCCCTTCCCAATTACTAGAGAGCTGAGTTCGCGCTTCTTCGAGGTAAACTTGCTCAATGGTTGCTTGAAATTCTTTTATAAGTGTCTCTTCGACTTCAGGATCACTAATCACTAAATCTCGATTCTCTTCTTTCTTTGCCATTAAAAATTTTTGAAATGAATCTAAGAAAATCGGAGAGCGGTCCTCAATGAAGGAACGGAATTCTCCTCTCTCGAGTGCTCCCCCACGAATGCCATACATGCCTACGCCAATTCCCTTTTCAACAAAAAACTGACCCAGGTGCCGTACATAACGTGAGAAAGCTTTGAATACTCTTGGATCATAAAATGAATACAGCTTATTGAGGTTATCCTCCCCTTCCAAAAAACTGTAGGCGAGCCCCTCGCGGTTTACTGCAATATTCCTGGCAAGCAAGGAAGGAATTCCACCGTTGGCCAAAAAAGGAACGGGGGTCAAAGGCAGGAAAAAAACCACTTCTTTGTTATATTTATGGGCCAGGTCTACTAATTTCTTAAGGTCAGTTTCTGGCCGGCTATAAGCAAAATCGTACTTATCCCCTGTCTCACTATGGAAAGACCAATTAAGTGGAACGATGATGCGCCTGCCCTGATATTCGGCAATTTTACTTTCCCAGAGAGAAGCGCTGGTTTTCCAGTAAAAATACCAATGCTCGCCAGGAAACACAGCATCCGCATCAGAAATGACTGGGGTAGTAAGCGACAATTTAGTCTCCGTAAAATCTTCCACAAGTATTTAAAATTATAACTAGTCTGGGGAAACTCTGTAAAATCAAAGCTCTCTTTTTAGCGCGCCTAAGACTCATCCTGTCATTGCTAACCATATAGACTTTTGCGCCTTAAATCGGTAATTTAGTAGCTCGAAACCCCAAATAGGACGAAATCCATGTGGTACTTCACAGAAGAAGAAAAACAATTGGCCGAAGTCTGTCGCCAATTCGCAGGGAACGAAATCGCTCCCTTCGCCGAAAAACACGATAATGACGAAAGTTTTAATCACGCTGCTTTTAAAAAGATGGGTGAACTAGGAGTCCTAGGTATCACTGCTGATCCGGAATTTGGGGGCGCTGGAATGGGCGCAACCGCCGCGACACTAGTCATGGAAGAATTTGGAAAGGCCTGCCCGGCACTTACTTTAAGTTATCTTGCTCATTCAATTCTCTGTGTAAATAATATTCAAAACAATTGCTCACAGGCACAGAAAGAAAAATACCTTCCCAAATTAATTAGTGGTGAACATGTTGGTTGCATGGGTATGAGCGAACCTGAATATGGTTCCGATGCCGTCAATATGAAAACATCGGCAAAGTTAGATGGTGATCACTACACCATCAACGGCTCAAAAATGTGGATCACCAACGCCAACTGTTCAGATATTGGCTACGTTTACACCCGGACCGGAAACGAGAGACGTGACCTAACCACTTTCATCGTCGAAAAAGAAAGTGGCCACTACACTACTTCAAAGCCGATTCATAAAATGGGTATGCGCGGTTCTCCTACAGGAGAATTAGTTTTTGAAAATGCCAAGGTTCCCACTGCCAATAGAGTCGGAGAAGAGGGCGATTCAATTTATCACTTGATGAAAAATCTTGAAATTGAACGGCTTACTATTTCGGGGATCTCGCTGGGTATTGCCCAAGCCTGCGTCGACACTTGCATAAAATATGTAAAAGAACGCAAGCAATTTGGCAAAGCGATTGGCGAATTTCAAATGATTCAAAAAATGGTTGCCGATATGGCGACCGAAACAAATATGATGAGAAGTTTTCTCTACAATACTTGTTATCAATATGATCAAGGCAATAAAGGAGCCGCAGTAGCAGCTCAAGTAAAATTGGCGATTCCAAAAATGGCCACAAATATTGCCTTAAATGCTATCCAAATTCTAGGCGGCTATGGTTATAGCCGTGAATTTCCAGTGGAACGATTAATGAGAGACGCAAAACTGATGGAGATCGGTGCAGGCACCAATGAAATAATGGTGACCATAATCGCGAAGGATCTCCTCGGTAAAGAGCTCGTAAAATACTAGGGGCCTAAAAGGCCAAGGAGCTTCAATGAAGAAAGTATGCATCATCGATGGATCTCGTATTCCATTTGTCCGTTCCGGTACTAAGTACATGGGACTCTCCAACAAAGATTTAATGAGCGCCGCCTTAAAAGGCTTAGTAGAAAAGCTCGGCTTACAAGGAAAAGAAATTGGCGAAGTGGTACTGGGTTCAGTTGTAAAACATGCCGCAGATTTTAATTTGGCCAGAGAATGTACCATAGAAGCTGGGCTCTCTATGAGGACCCCCGCTACCGATTTACAAAAGGCCTGTGGAACCTCTCTTGAAGCTGTAGTCTCGCTTGCCAATAAAATTGCCCTCGGTCAAATTGACTCAGGCATCGCAGGTGGCACCGATACCAATAGCGAAATTCCAATCGAATTTAAAAAAGAATTCTCAGATCGTATGTTGAAGCTTAATTACGCTAGGTCGACTGCGGATAAATTAAAGGCGCTGGTAGGTTTTAATCCCAAGGACTTAATGCCTAACCTACCTGGTATTACTGAGCCTCGAACCGGTAAAAGTATGGGGGAAGGTTGCGAGCAGATGGCCAAGCAATGGGGAATATCCAGAGAAGAACAGGATCAACTGGCGCTTGAATCCCACCATAAGGCGGCAGCTGCCTATGAGACAGGTTTTTATAATGACTTAGTCGTTCCCTTTAAAGGTGCCGAAAAAGACAGCATCATACGCCCAGATACCAGCATGGATAAAATGCGCAAGTTAAGACCTGTTTTCGATCGTACCGAAACAGGAACTTTAACGGCCGCGAACTCCTCTTCCTTAACCGACGGAGCAGCTTGTGTTTTTGTTTGTTCAGAAGAATACGCCAAAGAAAATAAATTAGAGGTAATGGCCTATTTTTCCACCGCCCAAAGTGCAGCCTGCGACTTCGTTGGTGACGAGGGACTGCTTCTTGCACCAGCATTTGCCGTTCCAAAACTTTTAAAGCGAGCTCAGCTTACTCTCCAAGATTTTGATTTTTATGAAATACACGAGGCCTTTGCTGCGCAAGTTCTTTGTACTCTTAAGGCTTGGGAAGATGAGAATTGGTCCCGGGAAAAAACCGGACTTCCAGCACTCGGCAGCATCGATCGCAGTAAAATGAATGTCATGGGCGGTTCAGTCGCCATGGGCCATCCCTTTGCCGCTACTGGTGCCAGGATTGTCACCGGACTGGCCAAGCTTTTACAGCAAAAAGGTTCAGGAAGGGGCTTAATATCTATCTGTACCGCAGGTGGTATGGGAGTTACTGCCATAATTGAGCGTTAAGCTTTCTCCTTAAATTCAAAAAGCGATAATTATCAGTTTTCCTGTTGGCTTTACTCATATCAGGCCAGCAGGGAAAATGATCGAATAGGTACATAGAAAGGTTCCTACCATAAAGGAGGCCCTATGGACCTAAGAATTGCTTACCGTCATCATCTAGAATCATCTCCTTCCCTCGAAGAAAAAATTCACGCCAAAGCCGAAAGGTTTAAGAAACATTTTAAAGGCAAAATTAAAGTGAATTGGGTTTGCGGGGTTGATGGCAATGTTCACCACAGTGAAGTCAATGTGCATGCTGGGGATCATCACTACCACGCCCATGCCGAAGCGGAGTCTCTATACAAGACTTTTGATCTAGCAGCGGCAAAAATCGAAAAGCAACTGCAAAAAGACTACCAGCGAATGAAAAATAAAATTCATCGCCGGGGCAATGAAACCTTAATGAGTCAGCTTGTAGGTTAATTTAATTACTGCATGCCATTTTGATGACCCAGATCAATAAAATGGTATGCAGACTCTCACGACAAAATTAAAATCATTTAATGAATGATTTTTTTGGTCACCGTTTAGATCTCCGCTCGATAGGCTTATTTAGAATCTGCCTGGCGGCCATTTTAATCGTTGACCTTTTTTACTATCGCCTCAATTTCTACGATATTTTCTATAGCAACGAAGGCTTCTTAGACCATTCTCTTTGGCAGACTATGATACATGAGGGTCAGGATCTTTGGATCTGGAATTGGAGCCTTTTTTCAAGCTTTGAAGGTGCCTGGTTCGCGGTGTTGGTAATTCTTCTATGCATTCTCAGCGCTGTTTTTTTTGGTATCGGGATTTGGCCTCGCTTTTGGGGAACGGTACTACTGATTGGTTACTTTAGTTTACTCCAGAGAAATCCCCTCATCACTTCTACTCATGAAAGACTTCTGATCGTTTTTTTAATATTTGCCCTGGTCTTACCAGTGGAAAAAATGTTTTGTTATAAGTCAAAGAAGAGTGGAGAAGAAATTTTTTCTTATGAGTACCGAGGTATTCCGGTTGTCGTGTTCTTGCTTTATATGTCGCTCTTTTACTTCCTCAATGCCTTCTTAAAAGATGGCGAGAGCTGGGCGGGGGGAGAGGCGATTCGCTTTGCTATCAAGGGAAACCTACATATCAAGCCTTGGGTTTCCCATCTTAGTATTATCGATTCGTGGCTAAATAATTTAACCTTCTTTATTCGAGGTTTTGAGTTTTCCCTAGCAGCACTACTATTACTTCCCTCTAAAAAAGCATGGCCTCAAGTTATCGCCGCCTTTCTAATTCTTCTTTTTCATTGGTTTCTCTTTCTCTTTTTTAGCTTTGGAATCTTCCCACTAATTCTAAGTCTCACCAGCGTTCTCTTGATCCCTGGAGTATTTTGGGATCTTATTTATAAGAAGCTAAAAATTGTAACTCGAAGGATGCTGCCACCCTTAAAGGCCACCCCGATAACTATTGGCTTCTCGATTTTTATTTTAAGCCTGACTGTATGGAGACTCTCGTCTCGATCAAAAGCATTAGCTCCCTACATCCCCGCCCCTGGTTTGATACGAGCGCTAGAATACACTCCAATCTTTCCGCTAGAGTGGCCGCTCTACGCCCCTGAAGTTTCCTCAGCCCCAGGCTGGGTGCGCTTAAAAGGTACCACCCTGAAAAATCAACAGGTCGATATTTGGTCTGGAAAAAATTACGATCCTACCTCCCAGGATCTCTCGGCCTACCAGGTTGCTCCTTGGCAGCAGTTTATTCGCATTAGCTTTATTCAACACTCTTCTTACAAAGACATTTTGGCGCAAGGTTGGTTGCGTTTTGAGTTCCAAAAATGGAATTCTCTGCACCCAAAGCAACAACTAAAGGGTATCTATTTAGTGCGATTTGAAGAGGATTTGCGCCAGCCCCTAAGCCCTCCAAGGGTCTCAAACCTGGCGCAATATACCCCTAAAAACTAAGCTAGATCAGCGAATTTAGAGAATTGTTAAAATAGCTAAGCTAAATCATAGTGAAAGCTGACAGGGCCTATTTAGTTTTATGATGCTCAGCCGTAGAGTAGTTGAAAGCCAATTAAATTCAGGAGACTATTATGGCCGGCAAAATTCAACATTCATTCCATGGGGTTTTAGAACCCATCCAAAGCGCAGAAATGCCAACCCTACCAACACTCGCCATCGAAGGAATCGAATTGCTAGTCTTGGTCTCTGCTCTTTTTATAATTTTTATTGCCTTCAAGAACCGCTTTATCATCAATTCTTCGAGGACCTTTCCTATGCCAGGAAAAGAGAAACTCAATGCCAGCGGTCTCACTAGCGCAAGACCAGCTAACGAGTAAGACGCATAGGCTGGACGACTTTCACGTCCCCACCGCGTCCCAGAGAAAATTGAAAATTTATCCTACCCAGGGCCTGCCTTATGCAGGTCCTGACTTTTTGAACAACCTTGCTTTTTGAAAACACCTTCATTTTAGTGACAGCTGCATCGGAGTCTAAGGTGAAATGCAGCCGGTAATTCTGGACTTTCCTAGGCTGGTAGCGGGCACATTCTTGAAAACTATCCATATTGACGAATAGTATCTGCTTGATCCGAACAGGGCTCAAATTGGCCTCATAAACTGGCCCCGAAGAGCATGCTTGTCCTAGTAATAACAGCAAAAAGAAGCCTATTTTCATCCTCTTATCTTACCGAGGTCTGGTCTATTTGGGCAATATTTGAGGCACCAATATGAAGATAATTTCATCGCTTCTTCATCGAAACTTGGGCCCCCAGGTCTATTATGAGTGAAGTCATAAAACTACTACTGGGAGTAGGTCATGAGAAAGCAGATGGTATTGCTTCTCGTAATCGTCCTTGCATCTTGTGTGCAAGAGTCGAGCAAGGGACGCAAGAAATTAGGAATTAGCGAATTTACAGAAGAAGGAGAGATCACAGGAGCCGGAAGTTCCGGGCCAGCACCAAAATCGGGAGCTCCACAGACAGGCGGTCGCTTCTACACTGGCCCCAATCAGAGAGGAATAGAAAAGAGCTGCCAAGAAAGGAATGACATCGTCTGCGCGGGAGATGATGGAAGTCTGGCCAGCTATCGCGCCAATTGCCAGGCGATAGAACGCAGACCGGTCAAATGTGGCTGTGAAGAAGTTATTTGCTGTAATCCCAAGGAAGAGCAAGAAAAAGAATATGTCGAGCTCTATGGAGTCGCGGAAAGCCGCAATGGCGCTGCCTATGGTCTTAGGATTAATGGCAGTGATTCAAATTGGATCGAACTAAAATTCCAGCAGAGTCAATTTCAATTCGAATATTCAGAGGGCTGCCCCTTCAGGGTTTACGGATACTATAATAATGAAAATGGCATAACCACCTTAGTCGCCATAGAATTCGAACTTAGTTTTTATCAAGGATGGTCTTTTTGGTAGCAGGAGGCTTCTTAAGAGCTCTCCTTAAAAGGATTTAGGGAGAGCTTTTTTATTAACCGTAGTTGTGGAATCGTTTTTCGAAATCAAGAGGTATTACCTCAAACTCTTTGGCCAATAATTCTGTTTGGCCCTGTCTTATTTTAATTTTACGCATGCCTAGAAACTGGGAAAATTCTTCCTGAAATTGGGAAACCGATTTTTCTCCCTTCGGACAAAATTTGGCCACCGGTAAAAATCCTAGGGCTAATTTTTTATCTTCTGGATCATATCCATTTTCCCGTAAGGAATTATGAAAATCTTTTTCAAAGTTAGAATCCATGCTAAGACCTGAGAAGAATATATCGAATTCACCTGTGACAGAACGGAGCGGTTGAATTCCTCCCTCTTCAACATCTTCATCCTGATCGAGATAAATTTCCAATAAGCTTTTACCTATTTGCGCGTAGTGCAGAACAATATCACCAAATTTTGGATTGATAGTAAAATAGTCGTAGGCTTCGTCTGGAATTTCATAGCGGACTTTTTTGAGAAATTCGACATGCACTGAAGTATGAACGCGATCAGGGCAATCCTCAGCGGTAGCGATTGCCCGGTCCATCCCTTCCATATCATGAATGTATTGATTAAGCCCCAAGATAGCGCGTTTTACGTCCTGAGGAGATTTTAAGTAGAACTCAGTTGGTTGCCAAGCGGGACCCACTAGTACTTCAAAGTGGTGGTGAATAGCATTAGAAAATTCTTGTGAGAACTTTCCTTCGTAGCGTTCTTTGATATGGTGGCGACCGTCTTCATTTATTAGGTCTACGCATTTATTTATATTTTCGCCAAGGTAATCCATCGTTATATAGCCATGGCGAAAACCTGCAAACCGTGCTTCTAAATCAGTATTGCTATCCATGATTTTCTTAAGGCATTTCAACCAAACCAACGCACCTAAATGTGGCATAAGTTCCCAACTTAACTCGAGAGTTTCTTCATGGTTTTGGTAGTGGCAGAAGGTAATATCAATATTAATTGGGTGGCCCATAAAGTTATCCTAACATTCTTATTCTAGAAAAAGGAGATTTCTTCAGCAAGCTGATCAAGCTCAGCTATTAACTGATTTTTTTCAATTTTCAAATCATTTAATCCAGCCGAACTATTTGATTTACTCAACTTTTCGCCTACGCTATTTCTCAATAGCGAATGGTGAACAATTTGTGTTTTTTGAAAGTTAACAATTTCCATTTCTTTAGCTAAGTAGACCTGGGCCTCAGATGAGGCCAATAAATCCTCACCTCTTAAAATAAAATTTACCTTTTGTTGACTATCTTCTAGCAGGCTTACCAATTGATAAGAAGGTAGGTCGTCTTTGCGCCAAATCACAAAGTCACCTAAGCTCAAATGATCGGCTCGAATTCTAAGTGCTGAAAAATCTTTCTGCAGTGTCAGGTTTAGCTCGCGGCAAGTTCCCGGGTATTTTCCATCAACTGACTCTTTTTTAATTTGAGAACGAGAACAACTACAGGCGTAGCTATTTTTTAAGTTTTCTAATTGCTCACGATAGTATTCTGTCTTAGAGCCCTGGGAATGATTTTTAAAAAAATCATCAACTCCAGTTGGACCATGGTCCCAATCAATATCCAAAAATTCGAGGCTTCGAAAAATTTCGGCGACATACTCTGGCCTCATACGAGAGGCATCCATATCATCGATTCGCAGTATTAACTGACCTCCACTTTTTCGAATCAACTTCCAGGTCAGATAGAAATTCAATAAGTTTCCCAAATGTAAAAATCCACTAGGCGTAGGGGCCATCCTTGACACTGGGGAATCGGGGAGATTTATTTCGGAAAGTAACATGCCGCTATTATAGACCCAAATTTGGCGCTTGAAAGCTGGAAGGTTTAAGTATTCCTTGCTAAAGTCTTATCGTTCTCGATAATTTACGCAAGGTGGCATATGAATCAAATGCAGACTGAAATAATCTCCCAGCTCCAGAAATTTAGATTGGATAAAATTGAACCCTTCGCGGAGAGCGATGATGAAGAAAAGAAGTTCAGAATGGAGATTTTTAACGAACTAGGAAATTTAGGTTTCACTGGCATGATGGTTCCTGAAGAATATGATGGAGCAGGAATGGGGCTCTACGACTCTTGTCTAGCGCTAGAAGAAATAGCCAAAAGTTCTGTCGCCCACGCCATTACCATCTCCGTTTCAAATATGGTCCAGTCAATTATTCTGGCCGGTGGAAGCGAAGAGCAGAAAAAAGAATTCCTTCCTCCTCTGGCCAAGGGTCAGGAAATAGGCGCCTTTTGTCTTAGTGAAAGTAGTTCTGGCTCTGATGCCGCTAGCCTCTTAACCACAGCTAAAAAAGTTGAGGGTGGTTACCGCCTAAATGGTTCAAAAATGTGGATCTCTTCGGCTGGGATTGCAAAAACTTATGTAGTTATGGCGAGAACCGGAGGAGAAGGTGCCAGCGGTATTTCAGCCTTCATTCTTAGAGATGGGATGGAAGGATTTTCTTACGGAAAGAAAGAAAATAAAATGGGCTGGAGGGCCTCCCCTACCAGAGAAGTTATTTTCGACAATTGCTTTGTACCAGAAAAAAATAGAATTTTAGAGGAAGGCAAAGGCTTTAAAGTAGCGATGGCCGGACTTGATAAGGGACGTATTTCTGTAGCGAGCATAGCAGTTGGCTTGGCGCAGAGATCACTTGATGAAGCCGTCAGGTATTCCCTCGATCGCAAACAATTTAAACAAGCAATTTTTGACTTCCAGGGTCTTCAATTTATGATGGCCGATATGGCGACTGAAATCGAAGCTTCTAGATTATTAGTTCATCATGCAGCGGGGCTATTCGATACCGGAAATAGTAATCAAAAACTAAGTTCCATGGCGAAATTGAAAGCAACTGATACTTGCATGAAAGTGACTACCGATGCCGTTCAAGTATTAGGTGGAGTCGGATATACTTCAGAATATCCAGTTGAACGTTTTATGAGAGACGCAAAAGTCTTGCAAATTGTCGAAGGTACAAACCAAATACAAAGGGTCGTTATCGCCCGTAACCTTAAAAAAGAATACCGTGGTTAATTATGACTTTAAAAATCGATTTCTTTGATCCTGAAAACCAAGAACTTGCTGTAAAAGATATTTCTTTTGGTGCTTTTTTGGAAACTATCAAAAATCCCGAAGTAGGCTTTTTCGGGTTACCTGATTCACTCGAGCACTTAGAAGATTGCCGTCAGGCCTATGAAAGATTCCAACATAAAGAGTATTTCGTACAGGTGGGTATAGGTGGCAGCTCGCTAGGTCCCGAGCTCTTAGTTTCGGCTCTAGGAAATGAAAAAGTACACTTTGAATTTATTAATAATATCGATTCAGATGAAATATTCCGTCAGCTCTCGCATATCGACCCTAAGAAATGTTTATTCTACATCGTCTCGAAATCTGGTGGTACCGCCGAAACGATGGCAGGTTTTGCAATTATAGCCAATCTCTTAGCAGACCTTGGCATCGGTGAAAGTGAATGGCCTAATTACTTTGTCTTCGGAACTGATCCTGTTAAAAGCGATTTATTGGAATTAGGAAAAGAAAAAAATGTAACTTGCTTGCAGGTTCCTTCAAATATCGGAGGACGCTTTTCGGTGCTCTCCTCAGTTGGACTCTTTCCGGCTTTTTTTGCAGGGCTCAATGTTAGCGAACTTCTTTTTGGCGCCAAGGAATTTAAAGAGGAATTACTTCAGCCTGACTACCACAAAAATATACTGGTCCAAAGTTGCGGTTTAATACTCGATCTCTATAAAAGGGGCTTCAACCAAACTGTTTTGATGCCCTACTCTTCACGGCTACGAAACCTCAGCTTCTGGTTTGTTCAGATCTGGGCGGAGTCACTTGGGAAAAAATTAGATACCCAAGGTAAAGTGGTAAATACCGGTCTCACCCCAATTCCGGCTTATGGAGCAACGGACCAACATAGTCAGGTTCAACTTTTCATGGAAGGACCTTACGATAAATTACTTATAATGCTGAATGTAAAAGAGCGCCAAAATGATTTTTCTTTAAAGAACTCCCTTACACTTCCTTCGCTAGAAAAGCTTTCTGGCCGCAGCCTCAACCAGCTGATGCAAGCTGAATACCATGGCACCCTGCAAGCATTAGAGGGAGAGCGCAGGCCCTATATTTCAATTACTCTCGAGCGGCTCGATGAGAGGAGCTTGGCGCAATTGATCCTCTATTTTGAATGCCTCACTACTTTAGTGGGTCATAGCCTGGGAATTGATCCTTTTAATCAGCCAGGAGTTGAAGCCGGTAAGCGTTACGCATTTGAGTTTCTCGCTAAAATTAACTGACTTGCTCTGTCAAAAACACTGTAATGCTCTGCAATCAATCAAATCATTGAAATGTGGCCATTCTAGGCGTAAAATTTGCTATAAATTAACCATTCGGGGTGACGAAGAGTAGTCACTGAGATTAAGGATTTTTTCGATTATGGCCGATGATTCAACCGTTGTTCTAACAGATATTAAAGCTGCACTTGCATCAGCAGAAAAAGAGGCGCAAAAAAAGCCTGCGGCTCTTCTTGTAGTTGGTGGAGATCTTAACGGAACTATTTTTGACCTTAACTTATCAGAAACTACTGTCGGTAGAAATGCTGATAATGTAATCCCCCTTGAGTTCAATGGTATTTCCCGTTACCACTTTAAAGTTTGTATTAAAGGCGAAGGGCATATTGTTGTAGACACAGGTTCTCGAAATGGAACTTTCTTAAATAATAAAAAACTTGAAGGTGAATTGAATCTGCGAAAAGGAGATATGATTAAGCTAGGCAGTATGGCCCTTAAATATCTTCCGAAGGGAGATCCTGAACGCCTAACTTACGATAAGTTGCAACTAGAGGCCAATACTGATGGCCACACACAATGTTACAATAAAACCTATTTCAATAACGCTATAAATTTAGAAGTAAAAAAATCAAAAGTGACAGGAGAGCCGCTCTCTTTAATTCTTTTTGACCTCGATCATTTTAAAAACTTAAATGATAATTACGGCCATGATGCTGGAGACTATGTTCTCAAGGAAATGTCTGGAGTTATCCGCCAAAATGGTGTCCGTGATCTCGATATCTTCGCGCGCTACGGTGGTGAAGAATTCGTAATCTTACTTCCAAAAACAAATCTAAAACAAGGTTTTGAAATAGCAGAACGACTTCGAAAATTGATAGAAGAACATCAATTCCTTTACGAAGAAAAAGTATTACCTGTCACCGCTTCTATTGGGGTTGCAGATTACCGTGCAGGTGTCACCACTGGTACGGAGCTTTTTAAAAGGTCTGACGAAGCTGTCTACAAATCGAAGCAAAATGGGCGAAACCAAGTCAATTTTTTTCGCGGATAAATGATACCTAATCAAAGTCAAACATCTCGCGGAGCAAGGGCCATAACCCTTCTTCCGGAACATCTTGTCGATCAGATCAAAGCTGGTGAAGTTGTAGAGCGTCCCGCCTCCCTCATCAAAGAATTACTCGAAAATGCTATAGATGCCAAGGCCTCTAAAATTTCGATTGAAATTAAAGACAATGGACTTGAATTAATAGGCATTGAAGATAATGGCACCGGGATGACCAAGGACCAGCTTCCTCTGGCTTTTTTAAGGCATTCAACTAGTAAAATAAGTCGCTTTGAGGATCTTTATAACCTTAATAGTTTTGGTTTTCGTGGAGAGGCCTTAGCAAGTATTGCAAGTATTTCAAGGCTAACTTGTGTAACAAGTCCCTATGATAATCTAGAAATGGGCGGGGTTATCGAGCTACATGGTGGCCAGATTGTAAAACACCAGCTTTTTAAAGGAACTCATAGCGGGTGTAGCTTTTATATAAAAGATCTATTTTATAATACTCCTGCCCGGCTAAAATTCATTAAATCTAAAACTGCTGAGAAGAATTCTTTAAAAAAGATGATCCACTCTTTTATTCTTGCGCAGCCACAAATCACTTTTTCGGTTAAATGGGATGACAAAGAGGCAACTCTCTATCCTAATTGCCAAGAAGATTACACTAAACGTATTAGTAGTATTTTCTTTAAAAAGAATGAGCCCTTTAAAAAACTTTTTCACTTGAACGAATCTTATGAAGGTTATTTTATCGAGGGATATATTTCTCAATTATCCACAAAAGGAAATAGCGGCAAGCACCAATTTCTTTTTGTGAATGGCCGGATTATTTTTGATAAGGCGCTCCACCAAACAGTCTTAAGAGGAATGGAGAGATATTGGCCGGATCGAGAGTTTGGACATTACCTTATTAGCTTAACCATTCCTTTTGATGAATTAGATGTAAATGTGCATCCAAATAAAACCCAAATTAAATTTTTTAAGTCTGGTCTAGTCTATTCTCTAATAAAAGGAGCGATAGAGGCTTCACTCGCAAAACATACTAAGAGAGAGCCAATCGGCCCCCCTGCAGCGAAACAAGTTGAAAAAATGGGAATGGGAAATAGTTATCAAAAATATGAAAATATAGAGGGTTTCAAAGAGCTGCATAATTCCGCAATGACGACATTGATGCTAGATAATGGCCACCAACTGCTCTTTTTTCCTTCTTCAAAAAAAGCTTACCTGACTAAACCCTCTGCTGCCTTCTGGGCCTACTTTAAGCAGTTTTGTTTTAAGGAGTTTCCTGTACAAGAGGTTGCTATAACTCCGTTACTAATTTCTGAACCATTCGAATTAGCTCCTCAAATAGCTGAGCATATCGAATTTTTAAAGATGTTAGGCTTCGAAGGAGAGAAGTTAGAAAATGGTCTATTTGTTGTACGTACCATTCCTGATTTTTTTAACACATTTTCACTAGAGGCGCTTTATCCTCTTTTCGACTGTGTCGCTCATATGTCCTTATCGGACTCACCAAGTAAGCAACTTGGCTTACTCCTAGAAGAAAACCTCGAGTTTCCAAACTTGACACTATCGTCTTCTGAGTGGGATACCCTGATCGCGACTCTATCGATAGATAAGTTAGTTGCTGAAGGGTTATTCGCTCCTCTCAATGATGCTCGCATAGAACAAATTTTTAATTCATAGGTATAAGTTTGAACAAAAAAATGATCCTCATTTCTGGACCTACTGCTTCGGGAAAAACCCAAATTAGTTTAGCTATTGCTGAATCATTACAAAAAAAGTTCGCGATTATTAACTTTGATTCCCTTTTGTTTTATAAAGAATTAAATATAGGCACTGCCAAGCCGACTAAAGAAGAGCAGGAGATTTGTCCCCATTATCTAATCGATACCAATAGTATAAGCTCTCCCATGAACGCCTCACTTTTTATAGAGCAGGCAAAAGAAGTGGTGAAGCAACTTGAGTCAGATGGCATAACTCCCATTCTTGTTGGTGGAAGCACCTTTTATCTTCGGGCCTTCATTAAAGGAATGGCCGACAGCGTTTCTGTCTCCCTAGAACTAAGAGAAGAGTTGGCTGCGGAATTAGAAAACAAAGGAATTGAGTTTTTTAGAACTTTTTTAAAAGAACATGACGAAGCCTCTTATCAGTCAATTCATACAAATGATCATTATAGAATTATGCGAGCAGTAGAACATTTCAAAGTCACTGGAAGCCCTTTCTCTCTAGAAAAAGAAAAAATGAATGACAAAAACCCCTATGACTTCTCTCAGCATAATTGGCCAGGTTGGCAGTTTAAGCATATTTATTTAGACCTACCGAAAGAGCAGCATTTTGAATTTATAAAAGAACGCACTGAAAAAATGCTCGAGTCGGGACTTGAGGATGAGGTCAGAAATTTACTAGCTGAAGGTTTTTCTGGCGAAGAAAAACCGATGCAATCAATTGGCTATAAGGAGACTTTAGGCTGGATCAATAAGCAGTTTAAAGACAGAGACGAGTACCGTGAGCGCATAAACATTTCCACCCGCCAGTTGGCCAAGTCCCAAAGAACCTTTCTAAAAAAAGTTGGTCCGAAAGATTGCTTTCACCCGCTGCAAGATAAGTCTAAGATTATAGAGCAGATTCTTGCCTTTATGGACCAATGAGTCTAAGTTAAAAGCAGGGAGAACCTGTGACTCAAGCAAATAAACGACTTAAAATTATCATCATTTCTGATGGTACCGGAGAAACTGCAACGGCACTTTGTCGCGCGGTTATGACACAGTTTAACGATAAGGATGTCTATTTCACGCGTTATAAAAGCGTTAGAACAATAGAGCAAATAGAGGCCATCTTCACCGAGGCCGCCATTCACCACGACCTTATTATTTACACCATGGTTGATAATAAGTTACGCCAGGAAGTAGAAGCATCAGCACGAAAAAATCACGTAAGGGCGCTTGATTTACTAGGCCCGGCGCTAACTGCTTTTTCAAATTACTTCGACCAAGAACCAATAAATGAACCCGGTCTTCTCCACCAAGTAAATGATGATTATTTTAATCGGGTAGCTGCAATGGAGTTTACCTTAAATCATGATGATGGTCGTAATCTGGAATCCCTACATTTAGCTGATGTCATACTAGTTGGTATTTCCAGAACCTCCAAAACACCATTGTCTGTATACCTCTCTCAACATGGAATCAAAGTTGTGAATGTTCCCCTGGTTATGGGAACACCTCTTCCAAAACAACTTTCAGAAGTTGACCAGCGAAAAATTTTTGGACTTACAATCGATGTCGATGCCCTGAGAGAAATTCGTAAAAAACGATTATCCCGTCTAGGTGCCGATCGGCATACCGGTAATTATGCAGACCATGCCAAAGTTATAGAAGAACTCGAGTGGGCCAATGGTGTATTTGAAGAAAATAAACGATGGCCGGTATTTAATGTTACCAATAAAGCGCTTGAAGAAACAGCTGCAGAGATTATGAAATTATTGAATATGCGGAAAAATAATATTTTTAAGCAAAAGAAATTTAATGGCTAATCCTTTAAGGAGACTTAATGGTTTTTAGTGAACTCCACGATATTACAATTTATTATAGCCGCAGTCAGGGTATTCGCATCTTTAACGAAGATGGACTGAAAATTGGAAATCTGAACGATTTTTTTGTCAATTATGAAGAGGTCTATCCGCTAGTCCTCGCGATCCAATACCGTAGAAACAACCAGCTCTTTTATATTAACTGGGATGATGTATTAAAATTTTCTTATAAACGCATCGTTGTCAAAAATGATTTCTTTATAGGAAGAAGCCGTACTTTCCCTAAGATACAGGGAAGAAAAGTCGTCACTTCGGTCTTAACTAAGCCTGTTGAACAGACATTGGAATATCCGGCACTTGGCAAGATTGTAATGGACCGACAGATTGTCGATACTCATGGAAAGAAAGTAGTAAGAGTTAATGACATCCAATTTATGAAATCTGGTCCACATTTGAGGGTTACCCATGCAGCGATAGGAATACGCAGTATGATTAGGAGACTCGGTTTCGAAAAACCAGTCGACCTAATCTTTAGGTCTCTAAATCCTAAATCAAGTTACCTCCACGGTGATGTATTGATCAATTGGAAATATGTCCATGCAATTCCCAACCGTCGTATTCAAAGTAACTTAGAATTAAACCTATCAAATGATGATATTAAAGATATTCACCCGGCCGATCTAGCGGATATTTTAGAAGACCTAGACAATCAAGGGCGAGAAATAATCTTCGACCAGCTCGATCCTAAAACTGCGGCAGAAGTTCTATCTGAAGTTGAAGAAGACATAGTAAAAGTACTAATTAGGGATGATACTCCCGAAGAAACGGCTCGTATTCTCGAAGAAATGGACTCTGACGATGCCGCCGATATCTTAAATGACCTTGATGATAAAATCGCGAAAGAAATTATATCTAAAATTAAAGACGGTGAATTCCAAGAGGATCTAACCGAGTTACTTGAATACGATGAAGATTCAGCCGGTGGCCTTATGTCTACCGATGTTTTTGAAGTCTCTCCTGGCCTCAAAAAAGCTGAGGTTATGAAATTCATCACAGAGAAATATGAGGACCTTGAAACGATCTACGATATTTATGTGACCTCACCGGATGAAGAATTACTGGGTACCTGCAGCCTTCACGATCTACTTACTCAATCTCAAGATATCTGCATTGAAGAAATTATGAATACCAACGACATCAAGTCCCTCCCTCCAGATACTTATTGGAGAGAAGTCGCTCACTTTATGAGTAAGTACAACCTTATAAATGTTCCTATTGTAAGCGAAGATAATAAACTTTTAGGACTTGTTACAGTAGATGACGTCCTGCCATGGCTCTTGGGAGAATAGCTTGATAACAAGAGCGAGATATCCCAAATTTTTAAAAAAAATTATAATTCTGCTTGGAATTGTAGGACCTGGCTTAATTACCGCCAATATAGATAACGATGCTGGGGGAATTGCCACTTATTCTCTAGCTGGTTCTCAAACCGGCTATCGCTTACTATGGGTACTATTACCCATAACTATTGCATTAATAATGGTCCAAGAAATGTCGGCCAGGATGGGAATCGTTTCAGGGAAAGGACTCGCCGATCTTATTCGAGAGAGATTTGGCCTTAAAATTACTTTCTATTCTCTAATTTTCCTCGTCATTGCGGATCTCGGAAATACCATGGCTGAATTTGCGGGCATAGCCGCAGCCGGAGAAATATTTGGAATATCAAAATATCTCTCCGTTCCCCTCTGCGCTCTCTTCGTTTGGCTTTTAGTATTTAAAGGTAACTATAAAATTGTAGAGAGAGTTTTCTTGGCCGGGTGTTCAGTTTATCTCTGCTATATTGTTTCCGGATTTTTAATCCAGCCAGACTGGGCCTTAGTCGCCAAGTCTGTATTAATACCGGACTTCCAGGGCTTTTCAGGTAAGGACATGCCGATAGTTGTAGGGCTTATAGGTACCTCTATAACCCCCTGGATGCAGTTTTACATACAATCTGCGGTAGTTGAAAAAGGCATAACCATAAAACATCTCAGTCATTCAAAGATTGACGTCATCGTTGGATGCTTTTTCATGTTTCTTGTCACGCTATTCATTATAATTTGCTGTGCGGCGACCCTGCATCAATCTGGGGTGGTCATTAGCAGTGCCAAGGAAGCGGCGATGGCGCTGGCGCCTTTAGCTGGTCAATACTCTTCAATTCTATTTGCCGTAGGCCTTTTCAACGCCTCTATATTCGCAGCCGCCCTCTTGCCGCTAGCCACTAGCTACTATGTCTGTGAAGGAATGGGCTGGGAGTCGGGGGTAGATAAGACCTTTAAAGAGGCCCCCAATTTCTTTCTCATTTTTACTGGCTTAATAGTATTGGGAGGGGGAGTAATTTTATTACCGGGAATTAATTTGTTTCAAACTCTCATCTGGTCACAGGTAATCAACGGAATATTAATCCCGATAATCCTTATCTTTATTATAAAACTATGCAATGACCCTGATGTAATGGGGGAATACACCAACACACCTCTCTATAACTTTATAAGTTACGGCATCGTTTTTCTAATGGTCTTTGCGAACCTGGCCCTTTTGTATTATCAATTTTTTACGGAATTGAAAGTACTCTAGATTTTTTCACAGATATCGACAACGTGATCTTCCCGTTCGATTGTGAATTTTAGCTTTCGCTGGATTTTCTTTCCTGATCTTTGGACGAAAACTTCGTAGGTCTTCGGAGCTGGATTTCCTTTGTCGTCGCTAGCAGTAGGAAATTTAATTCGATTACTTAAAGGTAGTTCCTGAACTCTTTTTTCGCCGTATAACTTGAAAAATAGTTTTCCCACTACGCAATTACGCGAATTGCCTAGGTATCCAAAAACTTCATCGGCCAGTTCAGGGACTTCTATCGATGCAGGTCCTCGGACGGTGAGAGGTTTAACGAAATAGCGACGCCCCGGTTTAACAATTCGGATTGTGATATCCCTGCCTTTTTCGATCTCTATCTCATTGAAGAGGGCCATTTCTGTTTCCTCTCCATTGATAAAGACACGGTCATTGTACTTATCTATATTTTTAAAAGTTAACTTTACCAATTTAGGAACTTCTATCACCGGGTCTTTTGTTTTAATGGGGCCCTCTACCACTACGTCTTTCTGTGGTTTAATTATTTTCATAATTTCGGCTTGCCCAAAATAAACGGCTGCCACTAAGCAGGCCACTGCTACCACTATCACTTTTTTGCGATTCTTATTCTTTAGACTCCGAAGCATGATCGTTTCGGTACCAGTCTCAGTTCCAGAATTATCTAAACTCTTCTTTCCCTTCTTCTTTTTCCCTGAACGGGTTTTACCTCGAACTTCGGTTTTATCTTTGACTTTCTTAGGTTTTACTCTTTCAATCTTCAATTTTTCATTATCTATGCGATCTCCAAATTTTTTGGAGAGGTCGACTTTTGGAGCCGTTCCTTCGGGCTTGGGCTCCTCTTTTTCTATTTTACTTAGCCGGCGTCGTGGTACTGTAGCGTCGCCTTCTTCAAAGCCGAAGTCGAGAACTTGCTCTTTTTTAACGCCTGTTTGGGTTGGCATATCACTAGCAGGTAAGGCCGCTTGCCCTCCTGCTTTACTGGGATTAGCAGCAGCGGCACTACCGCCCTCATTTTCTAATCTTAATGCCTCAAGATAAGGCCGGACATCAATTTTCCCATATTTAAAAAGCTTCTCTCGGTCTTTCTTGATTTCTTCTTGAAATAGTGAACTAGCAAAATAAGACAAGTCAGCGGAGTTAAACTCAGGAAAGGTTGAGTAAAGATATTTAATTAATTCCTTGTTGAAATCAATCATATCTTTGTAACGCTTATTGCGGTCCTTTGAAAGTGCCTTGAGCACGATCTTATCTAATTCAGGAGTCACATGGGGATTAATACTTGAAGGTGCAGGAATTTTACATTCTTGAATCTTTTTTAAGATCGCCAGGTCGTTGGCGGCTTTAAAAAGCTTCCGCCCACAGAGCATTTCCCACATGGTAATGCCCACGGCAAATTGATCATAGCGAGGGTCTAATGTCATTCCCTCTAAATATTCAGGGGCCAGATAAGAGAGCTTGCCCTTAATCGTACCCGCTTGGGTCGCATCTTGGTTTGTTTCAGATTTGGCGATTCCAAAGTCAATGACTTTGATTGCGCCGTCATAGGTCAGCATAATATTATGGGGAGAAATGTCCCGATGGATTATTCCTAACTTTTTTCCAGACAGCTTATCAGTGAGTGAATGAGCGTAATTGAGGCCCTTACAAACTTCCGTGATAATGTAGATAATTATTGGAACAGGAAAAACATTTTTCTGTTTTAATAATTTATCGTTAAATTCTTTCAAGTTGCGACCATCACAATATTCCATTGCAACGAAAAGCTGATCATTTGTGACGCCGTAGTCGTAAGTTTGAACAATATTGGGATGAAGTAAGCCAAAAGTAACCTTCACTTCATCTTCAAACATTGATTTGAAATTAGGATCTTTGGAGTATTGAGGTTGAACCATTTTGATAGCGACAATTTTCGACGCTTGTTCACCTAGAAAACGGGCACGGCATATTTTTGCCATTCCCCCATCTACCAGGTGGTCTAAAATTAAATATTTTCCAAATCGTTCTAGTTCTTCGGCCATATAAAAATGACTCCTCAATATCTTTTCGGAAAATAAGCTCAGAACTGAAGTCAATTCCTCGCTTTTCTAAGAAAATAATCTCTATAAAATTAGTAAGTTATGCCCCCGTTAGGGAATGACAACTTCCCTATAGCCAGGGAAACGCACAATAAGTTTCTTTTGGCCTATGGCGGCCTTTTTCTGACAAAGTCCATAGACTTTATAAAGGCGTAGGCTTTGGCGGGTGAATACTGGATGAAGGCTTAAATGGGACTTAAAGCTAGGTAATTTAATTTCTTCAAAACCTGAGTCCTCTGCTTGGGCAACAAACTCTCGATTTGATAATTTTTTTGAGTTGAGGGCGTAGGCCAAGACGACATAATTTTTTTCACATTGCCCAAGCAAGCTTTTTTCGTCACTTGAAAACCAATGGTAGAATGGGCTGCCACTATCTACAGAAACCAGCATCAAATCAAATAGTAAGGTCGCTTCCTGGAACCAAGAGGTCCTTTTGAAAACAAGAGCATCTTCCCAAGAAACATTTTGATGAACTCCACTCTTAACGTCGAAGGTCCCCTCGTAAATTGTATTTTTAGACAAATTCGAACAAGAGCACAGTAATAAGAAGGCCAATATCAGTCGCAGCATAAAAGAGGGCACCGTCACTTTAAGTTTACGTTAATCCAATTATAAATATCGTTAAAAACCTTGTCTCTCTCAAAATCATTAAAAAGGTCATTTTTAAGCTTTTTATAGCTTTTATAGCTCTTTTGATCGCTGCCCATGCCTTTTCTAAAGAGATTTGTGTATTCGTGGTCAAAATAAGAATCTTCTTCGCCGACTACAAAAAGTGTTGGGTAATCAATAAAGTAAGAGGATAGGCGCACTTCTCTACTAACCCTCATAATTTCCCAGTAAAGATTTGCGGAAATAGTGTGATTTACCAGTGGATCATGATTAAATTCTTCTGCTGCGAGAGTGTCATTGGTTAACTCATAGCCGTCTATTCGGTGAGGAATTTTGAGTTTTTTCAAGGCCTGGTTTGGTGGAATTTTAAGAAAAAGACTTGAAAGCTCGACCTTCATTTTTATTGCCGGATTGCTCATTACTAGTCCAACGACATTTAATTTAAATTGGTTTCTAAATTCCAAAAGTGTCTTTAGAATTACCAGGCAGCCTACCCCACTTCCTAGCAAAATATATTCATCACTAGCTGGCAGCTTATTTAACAAACAAATAAGGTCATGGCAGTATTCTTCAAAGTTATCAACATGCCCGCGAGTTCCTCCACTTAGCCCATGTCCCTTTAAATCGAGCCAGGTAAAATTGGTTGAATTTCCCCATTTCTTTTGCAGGTACTCCGGTAATTTAGTATGGCGCCCGTGATATTCTCCAATATTTGGAACAATCACTAAGTGTTTTGCTGATGTTTCTGTAGCGTTACTAATTGATCTTTTATAGTATATTTTCTCGCCACCTAATGGTGATTGAAAAAAGCCGGTCAAAATTTGCCGGCCCTGGTTTTTATCAATGGTATTTTCTGGAGGCATTTTCTATTCAGCTTGTTTTACATACTGCTCAATTGCATTATGTGCATCGGAATTGAGATCGACAAATCGAATCGAAAATCCTTGCTGACCTTCTAGCAAACGAACAATTGTTCCCTTGGCGACAAAACTATATTCAGTATTATCAGGGTGAACATTCATAGTGATCTCTTCTCCAACATTTGCAGGAAAAGCGCCGATTAAAACTTGCAATCCCCCTACTGAGACGTCCCTACAAATGCCTTCAAACACATCCGAGTTGTCATGGAAGAAGAGCCGCGCGACAAAAGGTTTTCGAGTCGTAATTCTACGATCAGTCTCAGTCACTTCATCAGGGGAGGAATTAAAAATAGCATGGTAATTAGGAAGGTCCGCAATGAAAATCCAAGTCGACATTCCTCTGGCAAAAATAAAAGTTTTATCACTTATTCTATTCTGTTCTTTAAGTGTTCTAAGCTCAGAGAAATTAAATGGTCCATACTCTGTCTCTGCTCCACTACGGTCGAGACCGATTTTTATCGAAAAAAGTTTTTCATTTTCGTCGAGAGTCGTCCAATCTATCTCTGGTTGGGAATCGCTCTCCTCAACTGGAGCAGCTTCTTCTATTGGCTCACCAATGGAATACTCTTCTTCATCCGCATCGAGTTCATTTGCCAAGCTATCTGCCCCATCATCAAAAACCATAGCAGGGTCAGTCTGATCAATATCTTCTGGACCTGCCTCCGCGACGTTTTCGGGGGCTGGATCAAATTGAGGAGCAGCCGCTAGATTGGCTTCTGCCTCCGCCTTAGCTTCTTCTTCTAAAATATGAGAGAGTTCATAAACATTTTTAAAACGTTCCCAGTCCTCGTAACCTTTAGTCCATATATAACTTTCATTATGAAGAGTGCCTTCATCGATTAATTTTTGTAACTCCCCTTCATTAACGGGACCTATTCTTTCGCTATTATGGACGTAGTACCAGTTGGACATACTTCCCCCTTGGATCGATCACTAATTTCTTAGTTCTATTTTAACCTATTGAAACTACGAGATAAGAGGGAGAAATATTCCCCCTCAGCAGATAACCTTGTGATTCTCTCAACTTAAAGTATTGCACTCAAGAATTTAGAAGGATCGCCGATAAGTTATTGAGTTATTTTAAAAGGGAAAACCCTTATGAATTTAAAAAGAAATTGCACAGTACTTCTCTTAGGCCTCTTTTTAGCGGCTAGCATTGGCTCCTGTACTAAGGCTATTTTTAGCCCAGTAAAAGAGAACCAAGACGGTGTGATAAATCCTATCACCACCAGCAGTACTTCGGCCTGTGCCGCATTCACCACCATTAAACCCCAGGTGGATTTTCTCTTTTTATGGGATAACTCTACCTCTAGTAACTTCATTAATAGTGCCACTAAGGCGGCGCTGAACAATACCGTCAACTTAATCTCGGCCCGCTTTGATTATCATATTCTCTTGGCACCGCTTCTTGGCAGTGGGAACCAATACGCTTCTTTTGCCAGCTTTAGTCCTGATGGATTAAATGGTCAGGCGATGGGCATGAAGATTGATGTCTCAAATGCGGATGATGCCCTGGACACTTTTCCAACCGTTCCAGGAAGTTTTGAAAATGGCGCTTCAAGGGCAGTCAATCTCCTTTCACTCAATTCAGGAAATGGTATCTTCAGACAGAATGCCTACACCATTGTAGTAGTAATGAGTAATCAAGATGACACTTCTTGGGTTCAAGGGGCCTTCCCAGCTGAGGCCGATCGCCAGAATTACCTCAGTGGACGTCGCCATGAATTACTGTGTATCCGCGGCAACTATAACCCGCAATCGGGAAGCTGTGCCGGTTTTACTGCGCTCAATTCCTTACAAATGCGATTCATGCATATCGGCCCACAAGTGGATAGATGTGGCGGAAGCCAACCTCAATACTCTCCAGTTCATAATACCTATAGAGATCTCGCCAACTTTATTTACACCGCCGACTTTACAAATTTTAATCCGAAACCAAATGATCAGCTAGGTCGACCCTTTCCAGATAGTCATGATATCTGTAACCAGGGTAACTTCGCCCGCATATTTGATGGTGTGAATAACTCCATTCTCGATCAAGTACTGGCCCATAAGTATAATTTTTGGCCAGTGGCTTCGGTATCGGCGCCTGCGATTAATCCAAGTGAAATCACTGTTGTTAAAAACCCAGGTGGAATTGTTATACCTCGCCTAAGTACACCTCCCGCTCCAGGTGGCACTGGTTTTATCTATACAGATATAAACCAGACCGTGAATACCCGTTTCGAGCCGACTCCAGGAGAACCATTTACAGGTAGAGTTATCCAACTATTTGGCAATGGAGTTGTGACTTTTCCAGAATGTCTTAGCGTTACCACACAAAATCCTGTGGAGTTCTTTGGCTTTGTCCACCTTCAAACTAAACCAGTTGAAAGTACTATTAGCTTAACTATAAATGGAGTCACTATTCCTCAAGGAGGCCCGAATGGTTGGGAACTCTTGAAGTCAGGTGGGGCTCCACAATTTTTTCCTTCCTTTAATATTAGAATTCAAGGACCCGGTAACCATAATCCCGCCACCCCGGCAGTTAATCGTTCAGGCTACTTCTTAAAAGTAGAAGGTACAGCAATTTATTCAAATGGAGCGAACGTCCAAGTGATCTTCGATCCTGCCTCGTAAATTTAGTGGATTTTACTTAACTTTTTTAGGCACTGAGAGTGATCCTTCGGGATCATAAAATAGTAGGTCTAGCTTCTTACCACCTTCTCGGCCTTGCCCCAGTACATTTTTCTTAGAAGAAGAGCGGTTAAAGATCGAATCCTCTCCAGTGGCATGGCGAGAGAAATTATTAAAATACTGACATTTTGCAATTTTATACTTGGCAATAAAAGTAGATGAACGTTTCCCTGGAAATTTTTTCGTAAGCTCTTTCTTCTTACCACTACATAGTTCTCTAGTGTTTAGGTATTGGTCTTTGGCACCTGTGCAATTAAAAAAACTATTGTCGTTGGCAAAATTGTCATAGTTTCCGGGGCAATGATAGCTGCGCGACCAACCTGGAGAACTAACGTCACAAAAAGAAACCGACTTATGATCAATCCATTTATATGAGCAGCTAGTGCCGCCTAGAGTGCCATGATTTTTCTGATTACAGCGATTGTATTTTTGGCACTTTTCTTTATTCCGTGCTCTTCCCTCTTTTACACAGGAGTCACGTCGAGTTAGGCAATTGTAAAGGCCCTCGCAGTCGAGGTGAATTTCTTCGCCGCAAAAGAGTTCAATATCCTCTCTAAGAAATTGTTCTTCTTCGGTGGCCGTCATTCCGAAGGCCAGATTTTGAATTGAAAAGAAAAAAAGGATAAGCCCGTATCCAAAAAATAGGCGCATAGTAACTCCCATCACTCTCTTTATAGCACCAATCGTAAATCTGTAGCAGGAGAGGGAAAATTCGACCGCAAAGTACCCGACTAGGAACCTTTGGCTTTATCTTCGTTCTTGGAGGCAATTGAATTCATTAGTTTAATGGAGGGATATAATTTTTTTAATTTCTCTAAGTCGATAACTGAGCTCAAATTATTTCCTGCTCCCACCAATAGATCTTCTGCGATACCCGCCTTAACCGCATCCCTTAAGTCTTCCTCGGTGATGGGCACGTTGCGAGATTTAAAGTCATCTAAAATGACCGTAATGTCGGCCTTCATTTTTGGGCTGTCCCCACCGGCGGCAACTAATTGATCAAGTATTTTCTTAAGTAATTTTTCGCATTTGCCAGAAATATCGAGCTGCTTATCATCCGTTAATGTTCTCTGAGTATTAAAAAATACCAGCATCGATCGAAAACGATCCAGATTACTTATTTGGATGAGGCGAGGCAGATTGTCTTCATCGGGAGCGATTTCTAAGAATTGCTCATTACGTAGAAGATTCATAAACTCTTCCAATTTAACTTCTGGAATCGCCATAACATCTAAGATATAAAATTTTAATTTATTGGAATGAAGCTCATGCTTGCCATCTTTTTCTTCTGAATGGGTTTTAAAGGCAAGGTAAATTAGTGCCAGTATTTTAACCACGTCTGCATTTTGGAAGAATTTATACTGCCCGACATGGCCATCTTTACCAAAACTAACAGAATTACTTTCTAAATTTTTTACTTTCTCATTGGTTTGGCGCAAGCGATTGGCGAGAGTATTAATGATTGTTTTAAACCAAGGGTTTAACCCCGACATGGTTTTTTCAAAGGCCTTGAAAGAAATTTCAATGACCTCAGTTCTCACCAATGCAGATGCGGAACATGAACGGCGACCGGCCTTATCATCAAAATAGGCCATCTCTCCAATAACTTCACCTGCCCGAAGAATCGCCAGGTCTACGAAGCCCCTTCCCTTAGGTCGAAATAATCGGACTTGCCCTGATTGAATAATAAATAGCGATTGGGCAGGATCTTTCTCACTGAACATAATTTCTCCCTGTTGGAGAATTTTTATTCCAGATTTTTTACCCGATGCTTTAGCTGGTGATATGGTTGCCATATTTCCCTAATTACAATCTTTCTATTACCATACTAAGGGCTTCACCCCCTCCTATGCAAATTGCAACCATACCGTATTTTTTTCCAGTTTTCTCGAGTGCGTTCATCAGCGTCACCACGATGCGAGTTCCCGAGCAACCGATGGGATGACCTAAACTGACACCACCCCCATAAACATTGACTTTCTCGGCCGGGATTTCAAATTCTTTCATGGCGGCCATAGTAACAACCGCAAAGGCTTCATTGATTTCAAAGAGGTCTATCTCATTGCAATTTAATCCAGTTTTTTCCAAAACTTTCTTCATCGCCTCAACTGGTGCCGTTGTAAACCAAGTCGGGTTTTGGGCATGGGAGGCGTATCCTAGAATTTTAAATTTTGCCTGGTCACGATAATCTTCTCCTGCCAGTACAAGAGCTGCCGCTCCATCATTGATAGTAGAAGCATTGGCGGCCGTGATAGTACCGTCTTTTGAAAATGCTGGTCTAAGTTGAGGAATCTTATCAAACTTGGCCTTCATTGGGCCCTCATCCTCGGCCACAACAACATCGCCTTTTCTAGTCTTTAGAGTGACTGGGACGATCTCATCTGCAAAAATTCCGTCCTTCACTGAGTTTTGGGCGCGCTTAAAAGATTCGATTGCAAAGGCATCTTGCTGCTCTCTGGTAAACTGATACTTTACTGCACATTCTTCTGCACAATTTCCCATAGGACGATCTGAATAAACATCCCATAGCCCATCCCATTGCATTGAATCCTTAACTTCTCCTGCTCCAAACTTAATCCCACTTCGACTGCTAGTGAGCAAGTGAGGTGCTAGTGACATATTCTCCATTCCACCTGCAACTACAAGCTTATTGTCTCCGGCCAAAATTGTTTGCGCGCCAGAAATAACCGTTTTCAATCCCGATCCACAGACTTTATTAATGGTTGTGCAAGGGACACTCTCTGGGAGACCGGCGAATATGGCCGCCTGCCTGGCCGGGGCTTGACCGACTCCGGCCTGAACGACATTTCCCATTAGTACTTCATCTACAAGATTTTTTTCTAGACCGGCCTTTTCAAGTGCCCCTTCAATTGCCACAGCTCCAAGCTTTGGTGCTGGTACTGTTGAAAGTGAACCAAGAAAGCTTCCGCTTGGGGTACGCGCCCCTGCTAAAATATAGACACTCATAGATGGACCTCATTAATTATTTGGGTTTAATTTGGCACCATTTAAGCACAATAGGTAGTGTCTTAAAAGTTCTTAGAAGCGAGCGAGGGCAAAATCTCGCTTAAATTGGGTCTGAGTTTTCTTAGGCAATTCAAAGGGAATACAGTCTATTTTATCTTCAGCACTTGTATCTACACAGTGCACGGGGGTCAAATCATAGGACTTCCACTTTCCAGCGACCCGGAAAGAAACAATTAATTTATCCAATGATTTGAATAGCTCTGAGGAAATTGGACTTTCAAGGGAAAGCTGGTTGTCATTTAAGGAGCTAACTACCGCTCCGGGGGTTTCACCGTCGGCCCATCCAAAAAAGACTTTCATTTTCAAATCAGTAGCGTTAATTGAGCGCATAGTACTCCCCTTCTTGCAGCATTCTAGCTTCTAGTGTAAATTGCCTGGCGAGATCAAGACAATGAGGTAAGAAATGCTCACCCGTAAGGCCCATCAAGAAGCTGGAAAAGAACTACCTGAAAAATGGTTAGAAAAACTAAAAAAACTGCTAAATCAGGTTTTTGGAGAAGTCTCTCAACACGAGAAAAAGTCATTTGAAGTCTTTGGGAAAGTTTTTCCAGATGAAGTCTGGCTGGCCACTTCCTTTCTTGACCCAAGTGATCAAACATCTGCCCCCGTTACCTACCTTGTCTCGGCGGACCTTGTCTCCGATCAAAAAATGGAAACGGTCATCGACAATCTGATCGATAGCATTGGTCTATTTTATGACGTTTATTTTTCAAGCCCGGATTGGGATGACTTTAGCTTGGAATGGACAGAGTTTGAAATTAAGAAAGAAAAATTCTACTACCGCTCTACCAGAGAAAATATTTCGCTTACATTAATGGCCGATAAACTTCTGGAAGGAGACCAGGACTAATCGTCACCAAAAGCGGCTTTGCCACCACTTTTTGTTTCATAAGAAATATCTTGGGTATCTTCCGCTGCATCTTCTGATAATTCATCAAGTGCTTCTTCGGTATCGATATTAAGCTCTTTAAGTACTCCAAAAAATGATTTCTCGTCGGCGAGGTCTTTTAATATAGATTCGACATATTTAGCCGGGTATTTTTTAACCAGCTCTTCTATAAATGCCTGAAGCTTACCTTCTTCAAGGACACCTTCTTTAATTTTAATATTTTTCCAATCACGAATATAATGAAACCGGCAGTAAACTCCTGTTGTCGAAGGGTTGTCACAACCTTTCTCTACACACTCATCAACTCCGTTGCTAAAAAAATCGGCGCCACGGATACTTTCAAAAATTTGGTCTATCGAATAATTCTCTTTAAGTTCCGCAACTCCACTTGCAATTTCTTCAACAATTTCTGCCTTAACTTTTTTACCGTCTTCTGCAGTTAAGCTTTTTGAACCTTTCTTGCCCTTAGCCTTGGTCACTTTTGCCGGTGCCGCTTCTGCTTTTTTAGCGACTTTCTTAGCAACTTTCTTAGCAACTTTCTTGGCAACTTTCTTGGCAACTTTCTTGGCGACTTTCTTGGCGGCTTTCTTAGCGACTTTCTTAGCGACTTTCTTGGCGACTTTCTTGGCAGCTTTTTTGGCGACTTTCTTAGCCGCTTTTTTAACTACTTTTTTCTTGGCGGCTTTTTTGGCGACTTTCTTAGCAGCTTTTTTTACTACTTTTTTCTTGGCAGCTTTTTTGACTACTTTCTTAGCAACTTTTTTCTTGGCAGCTTTCTTAACTACTTTTTTCTTGGCAGCTTTTTTAGCTACCTTCTTTTTTGCCACTTTTTTCTTTGCTACTTTCTTTTTCTTGGCCATGCCGACTTTCTCCAATAATTTATTTAACAAAACGTCCTCCACCATGATTCAGTTTGTTTGTGCATACAATCATAAAGCTCTGAACTTCCTTTTAGGTATCACTAATAGAAATCAAAGACAACAGAACGGCTACTGTACCTCTTTTAGCTCAATGGCGGCAATAACTAGCCTTTGAATTTCCGAGGTGCCTTCATATATTTCGCATATTTTCGCGTCGCGAAAATGACGTTCCACTGGATACTCTTTTGTATAGCCATTGCCACCCAGCAATTGGATCGCTTTGGTGGTAATCCACATAGTTGCTTCAGAGGCAAAGAGCTTGGCCTGGGCGGCCTCTTTAGTATAGGGCTCCCCTAGATCTTTTAAGCTGCTGGCCTCTAAGATAAGAGCTCTTGAAGCGGCTAATTTAGTACTCATGTCAGCTAAGGTAAATTGAATTGCCTGCAGTTGGCTTATGGGTTTCCCAAACTGAACTCTCTCAGTAACGTATTGCCTAGCATAACGAAATGCCGCCTCTCCTATTCCCAAGGCTTGCGCAGCAATTCCAATTCGACCACCATCTA
This sequence comes from Halobacteriovoraceae bacterium, assembly GCA_018646195.1. GTDB lineage: Bacteria > Bdellovibrionota > Bacteriovoracia > Bacteriovoracales > Bacteriovoracaceae > JABGVH01. The sequence goes on along the minus strand of JABGVH010000015.1, from coordinate 7,956 downwards.
AGGTCGCCAGTCCGATTCCAAATCCTTTTCCTAGTTTTCCTAGAAGGTTCTCTTTCGGTACTTTGACATTTTCCAGCGATATCTGAGCCGTTGATGACCCTTTGATTCCCAATTTATCTTCACATTTTTGAACATTAAATCCTGCACTCGCGCATTCAACGATGAAAGCAGACATTCCTTTATGATCAGGGGTCTTCTCTGTTTTTGCGAAGACCACAGCGACGTTTGCCTCTCTACCATTGGTAATAAAATTTTTAACACCATTCAATAGGTAGTAATCCCCTTTATCTTCAGCAAAGGTTGTCAAGGATCCAGCATCTGAGCCAGCATTGGGCTCACTTAAGCAAAAGCAACCAAGGCTTTCGCCAGTGGCCATTTTTGGAAGGTATTTCTTTTTCTGTTCCTTTGTTCCAAAATTTAGGATCGGCCATGTCGCGAGAGAGGTATGCGCAGACACTAGAACCCCAGTGGAAGCACAGCCTCTTGAAAGTTCTGACACGATTAGTGAATAGGAAAGATAATCCATCCCTGCTCCGCCATATTCTTCAGGAACATAGCTACCAAGAAAGCCATTTTGACCTAACTTTTGAACAATCGAATCGGGAATTTTTTCCTCTTTATCAATCTTGCCAGCAATTGGCATTAACTCGTTATCAGCAAACTTGGCTGTTAAGTCGATGAGTTCTTTGTAATCTCTTTCTAAAATCATTTGTCTTCCTTTTTCATCGGCCAGTAAATTGAGGAGCTCGTTTCTCTACAAAAGCCTGACAGCCTTCTTTCATATCTTCTGAAGAAAAGACGCTTGCAAAATGCTTAAGTTCGCAGGCCAGCCCTTGCTCTATAGTTAAATCATTTCCCTCATTCATAACAGCTTTGGAATGTGCAACTGCCAGTGGTGAAACTGCTAGGATATATTTCATTGTTTTTTCAGCGCCAGCAATCATTTCTTCTTTTGTTGAAAATAATTTGATTGCAAGGCCAGAGTCGAGGGCCTCGGGGGCCTTCATATTGCGGCCACTATAAATCAGCTCTTTAGCTTTATTACGGCCGACTAGACGGGCCAACCGCTGGGTTCCACCGTAACCAGGGATCAATCCTAATTTAACTTCTGGTTGACCAAATACTGCAGACTCAGTGGCATAGATAAAATCACAACTCATCGCCATTTCGCAGCCACCGCCGAGAGCGAAGCCGTTAACACAAGCGATCACAGGAATCTGTAAAATTTCAAAAAGCAGTGATACATCTTGTCCAAGTTTTCCAAATGCGTTGGCTTCCTTTTCACTCATGCCACTCATTTCAGTGATATCAGCTCCTGCAATAAATGCCTTGTCTCCCGCACCTGTAAAAATTATTCCTCTTATATCAAATTCCAATTCATTTCTTAAATCGGTCAATAGTTCTTTAAGCTCACCAAGCACCGCTGAGTTTAATGCATTAAGTTTTTTTTCGCGATTTATCGTGAGGTAACCAATGCTATTCTTAACTTCAAATAATATATTTTCAAACTTATCTCTAGTACTCATAAAATCCTCTACCCGATTTGCGACCAAATCTTTTCGCTAGCACATATTTTTTTAGCAGCGGACATGGGCGGTATTTCGTATCTCCTAGTCCTTCGTGTAAAACTTCCATTATTGCCAAACAGGTGTCGAGCCCAATGAAGTCGGCCAACTCTAAAGGCCCCATAGGCTGGTTACAGCCAAGCTTCATTCCAGTATCAATATCTTCTACGGTAGCAACCCCTTCATACAAAGTGTAGACAGCTTCATTTATCATTGGCATTAAAATACGATTGATCGCAAAGCCTGCGACATCTTGCACTTTGATAAAGGTCTTTCCCATTTTTATGGCAACTGCCTCAACAGTGTCAAAAACCGCCTCTGAGGTTTCAAGTCCTCTGATGCCTTCCACAAGTTTCATCACGGGAACGGGATTCATAAAATGCATGCCGACCACTTGTTCAGGTCGGCCGGTGGCGGCAGCGATCTCTGTAATTGAAATCGAGGAAGTATTAGTCGCAAGAATTGCACTCTCTTTGGCAATTTTGTCGAGATCTTTAAAAATTTGAAATTTAATTTGCTTATTTTCTGTAGCCGCCTCGATTAGCAAGTCACAATCTTTGAGCTCTTCCAGGGCCTGGCAAGGTTGAATTCTCGCCATCACTTCTGTTGCCACAGAGTCAGACCACTTCTTTTTCTCCACACCTCGCAGCATTTGCTTTTGGATAAACTCGACCCCAGCGCTTAAACCCTCTGAATTGACATCAAAAAGGGCAGTATCAAGGCCCGCTTGGGCGGCAACCTGGGCAATACCTCTTCCCATCTGGCCTGCGCCAATGACGCCTATTGTCTTAATATTGCTCATATTTACCTCGGAAGGGGGGAATTTTTCGGTGACTATACAGGCCCAGTAGAGCTTTATCCAGGGAAATCCCTTGCCAAGCAGCCGGATTAAGGTTAAAAACTGTTTTTTAAAGAAAGGTCCACAAGACAAAGTAAATAACGCGAGGAGCGAAAGTGGCAAACCATAAATCAGCAAAGAAACGTGCCAGACAAACAATAACTAGAACAGCTCGTAATCGTGCCCGTACTTCAGGAGCTAGAACAGTTCTTAAGGCCATCCGTTTGGCGATTAGTGAAAATGATAAAAAAGTTGCAACTGAGCTTTTACCAAAAGTTCAGGCCAAGTTAAGAAAGCTTGCTCAAACAGGAATTATCAAGCTGAATACAGCTGCTCGTAAGACCTCACGTTTGGCATCTCAAATAAATGGCTTATAATCTCTAAACAACCCAATGTAATAATAGAAAGCATAGGTTAATCCCTATGCTTTTTTTTTGTCTGAAAACTATATGGAAAACTGGTCCAAGAGAATTTTAACACCTATTCAACGAGACAGTCTGCAGGCCAAGATAAGTCACTTTGAAGAAATTACTGGAGCTGAGTTGCTGTTGGTAATTTGTCGCTCAAGTGATCCCTACCCAGCGGCGAACTTTCGGGCGGCATTCTGTATTAGTTATTTCTGCGCTTTTTTTTGGGCAACCTATCATCCCAATACTCCTGCCATCAACTTAGTCGTTTATTTATTTGGTTTTTTTGTAGCGGGTTACCTTCTTTCAAGAATTCCTTTTATCAAGAAAATATTTTTAATTACAAAAGAAATGGAAAGAGAAGTAGACGAAAAATCGAAAGAACTCTTTCACAGTATGGGAATTGCCAATACTAAAGAGAGAACAGCCACACTTTTATTAATCTCAAGAATGGAAAATAAAGTTCGCTTAATTGTTGATTCGACTTTAAAAGAAAAAATGAGCGATACAGATGTTGCCAATATAGAAGCTCTGATTCAAAAAAAGATAAATAAAAGAAAATATTTTCTCGGACTTGCGACTATTATCGAAACACTTGAAGAAAAATATTTACATTTTTTCCCCAATGGTTGCCCTCATAGCAGTAGTCATGAATTAAAGAATACATTAATGTGGCAGGATTACTCTCACTAAAAGCAATTAAAATAGGCCAGGCGTAATTCATCGGCTAATTGATCTTTATTTCCTTTAGCCAGGATTTGAAGCTGACTAAAGTGGCGCATACTTTTTTTCAACTCTTCTCCAGTCCATTTTTTTGTATGAACTAAAATTTCTTTATCATAGGAAGATGGCCTTTTTCCCTTTTTCATATAGTTAAGATAACTTGTATCAAGCATCTTAAAAAGATGCCCCTGCATAAAACCGAAAAATTTAATAAGTTCAGTTGGAACAAGCTCTCCTGCTAATAATTCACGATAGAAGGCTTGTTTTTCTTTTCTTGCATAAAGTGATGCTAACTTAAAGGAGTCAAAACGCGCCGCTAAAATCACCCTTGAAATTTCCTCAATACTCGTATTTGCTGGGCTTGAGAAATTCAACTTAATTAGCTTTAGCGCATTAACAAAGTCAGCAGTTTCATTGGGTACTGACTCCAGCAACCAATTGAGCGCCTGATAACTGAGTGGTACCGCCAATTCATCGCAGAGAAACTGTAAATAATCACTCATCTTCCAAAATGGTGGTGCCTGGATCGAAAAGTAATGCCCAGCTTGCTTTTTGGAGAGCTCTGTAACAAATTTCGCATTTTTCCCGAAGCTTAAAATAAAGTAAAGGTCCTTAGGGACCTCGTTTTCTAAAAGCCATTCCTTTGCATCAGAGCTGAGTCCATCAGCCTGTATGACCAGATAAGAATCATTCGTCGCAAATAAATCCAGGGTAAGAAGCTTTGACTCCAACCAGTCTCGGGTTATTTCAGAGCTATGAATTCGATGGAGAACATTACCTTCAAATTGATCTTTTGGAATTTTATTCAAAAGTAATCTTTCAACGTAAGGGTCAAAACAATAATAGGCATGAAGTCCTGCCTCAGGCCCTAAGAAGAACGGATTACTGCGCTTAAATTCCCAGGGGCTCTTCCAGCTTGAGACAGTGTTAGAAGGCATCGAGCACCACATTTTGAAAGTCTCGCGCGGCCTTCTTGGCCAAGACTTGAACACTTTGTTCAAAGCTGGCCTTATTTTTGGTAAAGTTAGTAATTCCCCCTTTATCTAGGGCCGTCGTTTCATCTACAACCAGGGAATGACTTCCTTCAATTTCTAATGTTTCGATAAAGACTATTTTAGGGTGACGATTTAAATAGGGCAGCAACTCCGGCTTATTCAGCAGATCCTTGTCGATAACACTTGGATCTTTAATAAGAATTAAGTCCAATTCTACTTTATAGATATTGCTCGTCGGTAAGTTAAATTGCTGCCGCTCTCCAATTGAGTCGAGCAAATTACCAGTCGTAAACCTGTTGCTGTTTACTTTTAAGACGTCTTTCTTATGGTCTTTGGTTCGGAGGATACCTATAAGAATAGCATCGGCCTTCTCACTTTCCCCAGGATAAATTTTAAGATCAGGGTAGCGCCCCAGTCTTAAAATAAATTCTTTGGTCATGGAACCACTCATATTGGCGAATACCGTATGATTTACAAACATTGGTATTGCCACCGAGTAAATACCGTATTGAGAGAATGGGTTTTGATTTTTTGTTAAATGGTAACCAGAGCAAGAAGACAACGCAACGCACGTAAGCAAGGTCAATATAGTATTTTGAAGTCTCATCACGGACTTACTATAGCTTAGAAATAAAGAAGCGGAAAGCAATCCTAAGATGTGAATATTAGGTAAAAAATTACTTGGGAAATCTTTAAAAGATAAGCTAGTCTGAGCCTATCCATGAAAAGTTTATCCGATATCTTCAAAATTAAATCCTCTAGAGGACGCAATCCTAAAGCCTCTGAGCAGGCCAGTTTTGACTTCATTACACTAATCGACCACTGGGAAGAAATAGTAGGAGAGAGGCTCGCAAAACATACTATACCCCTTAAAAATCAACGCAAAAAATTAACTATTTTAACAAATCACCCCGCCTTTTCCCAACAGCTTAGTTTTATGGAAGACGTCCTGGTTAAAAAAATTGCTAAGCTGCTGCCTGAAATGGCCTCTCAAATTAAAGGTCTAACTTTCCAAACCAATTCTAGTTTTTTTGAGCAAAAACATAAATTTAGTGAAAAAAGAAAAAAAGGAACAGAACCCTCTATTCATAAATTTTCTCCTGTCTATAAAGAACGAAGCAAAGAGGCGGAACTCTTATTCAATGAAGTTGAAGATGATGAAATGAAAGACTCGTTAAAATCTATTTTTATTCAAAGTTCTGAAAAATCTTAGCGGCCTTAAGAAAATCAATAAGCTTTTTTGCGTAATTCCCTTCTCGAACCAAAGACACACGGTCCTCATTAATTTTTATTATAGTAGAAGAGCGTCCAGATAGAGTGGCACTACTTGGGGCCGACAGAAATAGTGCCTGAGGGCAGAATTTTTCTCTAAATTCTCTGGCCTTGCTCTCTTCCACAATCGGTGGCATATCCACAAGGTTAAGACTGGTAGTTGTTATTGGAAAGGCCTTTTTTGGTACCCAAGGAATAGATAAGATTCGCACACCAATTAGTGGACTATCTCCAATTACATGATCTATCGCAGGCCCGGTCCACCAAGAGGCAGGCAATAATAAAGTCAACTCAAGTCCAAACAAATCATTTAATGAAAGGCTCGACCAAGCATTAGGAATTTTTACAAATTTCTTGAATTCTTTTTCCGAATCAAAAAGGATCGAAAGTGGTTTGACGGATGGGTTTTTTTTAATCGCCCTAATTTGAGAAGGTCCTTCCCGCTCTTTTAAACTGGTTCCTATTCCCCAAACCGTATCTGTGGGATAGATCAAAATATCTTCGCTCATATTGCTAGCCACCAAAGCAGTCTATCGTTCTTATCTCCAAGAGAGATCAGATTATATAAGCTAAAAGATACTGAACGGCCATCTTTTAACAAATCTTTATACAGCTCTCTTTCCAAATTAAAATGAGCTCTTTTAAATTTAGGGCTTATTTTTCCAAGGAGGTCCTTTAACGTTTTATTTTTGATGAGCTCTATTATGCGATAACGATCAATAAATTTTTTACTTTTAGAAAGACCATTTAATCTTTTGAGCAAGGCCGTACGGTGTGAATCTTTTTTGGGGAAATAGAAATTGAAGATCCATAATTCGTCATCTTTAAGACTCAATATCTTTTCTAGCGACAATGAATTACCTAAGAAAGTATCCCATTCATTGCGCGTGCTCCTTCCTAAAAGCTGCGTGAACCAAAAGCCTAAGTACTTTCGATTTTTACTATAAACCGTTTCTCTTATCTCGGTGAGAGACCAACTACCATCAAATTGAGAGATACTGCTTCCAATTATTGCTGAAGGCATTAAAATGGCAACCTTTGTAATAAGTAAGCGCATTAAAAATGGATCTTTAAAAAAAGAATTTATTTCTGAGAAAATCTTCACGACATTCTGCTTTAATTCTAACCGATCTTTTTTTGAGCTCCCCTTATTAGGAAGGGAGAATAGAGCATTCGAATTATCGAGAAACATAAAATCTGCAATCAAGGCATTACCCCAAAACTTATTCCCTGATCGAACGGCAATTAAAATTTCGGCTAAATACCCCAGCATTGTTCCTTTCAATTCCTTGATAGTTTTCAAATTCTCTTTAATTCGATCAAAGCCAATATTTTTTTTCTCATTTTCTTTAAAATTCGCCACAATTTTATTAAATTTACGAACATAGTTTTTCTTAGTCTTCACTTTTAAACTAAATATCTCTAAAATCATTTTGGCCTTATAGGCTTCAATACCTTGCTCTTTTAGATAATTTTTAAAAATAGAAGAGCTCTTCCCACTTACGGTATCTAGGTTAATCATCGCCAAAAATTCTTTAGACATTTTAGGAAAACATTTATTTATAAAACTATCCCACTTCGAAAATTCCTCTTCGCTGCTTCTCTTATCTAAAAGGATAGCTAGTTTGGTTGAGAAAATATTAGCAGACTTGCAATCAGATGGGATGGTTCCTTTGAATTTTTCAAATTCAAATCCTTCAAAGCTATAGCTAACAGGAAATTCAAATTGGTCAATTTTTAAAGGATCAAATTGATTTATTCTTTTTTTTTAGTATCTTTCGAATCTATCGTCTGGGCCATCGCAGCTGGCATAAGCGAGAGCTCTCCAATGAAAGGGATAGGTTTATTTAGTACAAATTTAAAATAATAGAAAACTCCACCGCCAATTCCTAAAATTACAAATAGCAGGATATAAATTAAGTACATATCACTGCGGCCCTTCTTAATCTTAGTCTTCGATTTCTTGGCACTCCTCTGATCTTCTTCGTCATCTTCGTCATCTTCGTCATCTTCTTCATCTTCTTCGTCGTCTTCCTCTCCTTCCTCTCCTTCCTCTTCTTCTTCTTCTTCTTCTTCTTCTTCTTCTTCTTCTTCTTCTTCTTCTTCTTCTTCTTCTTCTTCTTCTTCTTCTTCTTCCTCTTCTTCCTCTTCCTCTT
>JABGVH010000228.1 GCA_018646195.1 Halobacteriovoraceae bacterium | reverse complement strand
TTATTTTGGAACCTCATTCACCGATGCTGGAATGGTCAAATCTGCCAACGATGCCTTCTTTTATGGCCGCATGGCCCATCGAGATATGGAAAATGGCATACGTTTTAACTCCTGGGGTCTAATGTGGCGTAAAGCGCCGGCGCCTATAGAGGATTAGAAGAAGTAAAAATGCCTCTTTTTAACTGATCATTATAGGTGTAAAATGGGTACTCAACTAAGGAAGAAATTATGAACGAACAATTATGGATTGGATTAACATGTCTTGCTGTCTGGGCCTGCCTGCCTATTTCAGTCATTCTTTCCGCCAATAGATTTGATGCTGACGTCTGGCTACCTGGGGAAGAATCCCATATGGACCATTAATTAGCATATCCTAACTTACTTAAATTATTGACTAAGGACCCCTCGGGGTCCTTTTTTTATGCCGCCTGCCCCCGCTTAATCTATAAAAAATACACAAAAGACAGTATCTTCACGCCCTGCGTGATATGTAATCGGTGACGACCCCTATTGGGGTTTAAATCCGAGGACCAAATTATGAAGATTCGCAATTCTCTAATCGCACTGACACTCCTATCCACCACATTAAATGCCGGTGAAAACATCCACCGAGTTAGAAAAGGCGATACCTTATCTCAAATTGCTCACGCCAAAATTTATGGCCCAATATACGGACAGGGTGGTTCACTCGAAAGTATTTTAAAACTTAATCCATTAGTGAATGATAAGAACCTTATTTTTTCACCTCAGTCTATCCTGCTTCCAACACTTGGAAGACGTGGTCTACTACTTGGAAATAAAAAACGAAAGAAAGACGTAGTTGTCCAATCTTCGGCCGCCTCTAAAGTTGCCAACAACGACATCCTTAATGAACTAGCAACTAAAGATAGCAAGAAACTTCAGCTTATCTTTGGACTTGGCTTTGAAAATCAAACTATCAATGCCACAAATAAAATTTCACAGAGAAAAAGTAACCTGACTGCTAACTCGCCGAGTGCTCGCATTGGTATTGCCCATAAAACTAAAAATGGCATAACCAATCAATTAGAGCTTGAGCTTAAGAATGCAGACTTCAAAAATGTTAACGATCGTTCTGTTAGAACAAATGGCAGTTCGTTTGCAACTATTGATTACCGTCTTGGAAAAGAATTTAATAACGGAAATGGAGCTCACCTTGGAGCTGGCTTTTCTGAAAGAATATTTCTTAAAAATGTCACCGAAACAACAATGGACCTTGAAAAAATTAGAGTTCCAATTGTGGGAGTCGGGGGTAACTTAATCTTAAGTGAATCTAGAAATACTCTCTTTGGTCTCCGTGCTCGAGCAAATTATCTTTTTGCCAGCCTTGAAAATGGTGTTGATGCACAGAGCGGTTATGAAATCAAAGGCGCTGTAGATATTCAAAGAGGAAGAGCACTTTTCTCTCCTTATATGAACTATCAGGAGCAAGATACCACTCTCGCGACTCAGAATAATCTGGCAATTGGTCTTGATTTTAACTTTAAAATCTAAGAGCGCTTTTTCTCTCAGTAGCAAAACTACTTAAGTCGTGGATAAAAAGAAAAATTACATAACCCCTGGTGGCTTCAAGAGGCTACAGGACGAGGCCGAGCACTTGTCTAAAGTTGAACGCCCGGAAGTGGTTAAGACTGTCGCCTGGGCGGCATCCCTTGGGGACCGTTCCGAAAATGCCGATTACCAGTACGGTAAGAAAAGGTTGCGGGAAATAGACCGCAGGCTCAATTTTCTCTCAAGACAATTAAATAAGGCCATTCAAGTTGATCCCCTTAACCTTAGCGGTGAGTTAGTAAAATTTGGTGCCACCGTCACGGTTGAAGATGCAGACGGCGAAGGGCGAATTTACTCAATCGTAGGTGCCGATGAAATAAATACTGAGCAGGGTTATATTAGCTGGTTTTCCCCTATAGGCTCTGCCCTATTTGGAAAAACCATAGATGATGAAGTGACTGTTAAAATTCCTAGCGGGACATTAGAGCTAACGATTGTCGCAGTCCATTTTAAAAGCATCTCGATTCCGCCCTTTGTGGCGACGGAATCTCTCGAGATGAAAAAGCATTAATTTTATAATTTAAAAGTGAACTTTACTCTTGGGACTAAGTCATCGCCAACAACCACCTGCTGGTCTTGAGTTCCCAGTGTCTCGTGCCAGGCCTCAACGGTATAGGTGCCAGGCGCTAGACCTTTCAGAGTGGTGGTTCCGGCCTTGCGGGTGACTCCAAAATAAGGGTGCTCAACCACTGCGATATAGGCGGCCATCCAGGGGTGTACTGAACATTTGGTTTTAACTACAATCTCTGGTTTGGTGAAGATCTTAGTCTTGCGCTGATTCTTTTTCGGCATCGCTATATTAAATCGTTTATTCTTCTTTGCCACAGACTTGACGTTGTGAAAGACAGGATCTGAGTTTATCAGTGTAACTTTCTGCCCCACTCTAGCGCCAATGACTCTAGGGGAATAGAGGCAGCCTTTCTGATCCAACTCAACCGCAAACGCCGGAACAGGGGGAATAGGTAAATTCTCATGACCACTAGTCACTCTTACCAAGACATTTTGAAGCTTCTTATTGTGGACTAGAAGAACTGTATCTCTGGCCCCCTTGGGGTATTGCTTGGCACAAGCGGAAGGTAGCTTAAGTTTTTTCCGTGCAGGAACCACTCCTTCAAACTCCACCAGCACTGAAACATCGTGGCGTATTTTTGAGACAGGAGTATTTGCGGCCTGCAACTCTTCTATATCCTCGACCTCTACTTCAACCCTTTGTTCCTTCACCTCAACTACCGGATCTTCTGTTTCAGGATTAGTCATAACAATCAAAGTGACCAGCCCAAGTACCACCGGAATAGCAATCCATGCCGTGTACTTGTCTTTCTTTTCACGAATATTAAAATAGTGGCGAATAAAAGCGCCCACAAAAAATGAGATTATTAAAATAACCCAATTTAGGTCGTGACCATAAGTTGAGGGAAAGTGATTGGAAACCATCACAAAGAGCACAGGAAGTGTGAAGTAGTTATTATGCTTAGAGCGGAAGCTGGCCTGAAGGCCTAGGGAATGGTCTACCTGCTCGCCATTTTGCGCCTGCTCCAGCATTTTTTTCTGGGCGGGAATTATATGTGCCCAAACATTCAAAACCATCCAGGTTCCTATCATGGCGCCGGCATGCATATAAGCGGCACGCCCACTAAGAGTGTGAGTTAAAAGGTAACAGGCCCCCACCATAATTGCGGCGGTCATCACAATTGGTAACTTTCCTTTAGAACTAAAAAGTCGCCAAGTAAAATCGTAGAGAAACCAAGTAACGACTAGGGTTGAAATTCCAATGGCGATTGCGGCGCTACCAGAAATAGGATTGACTTCCTGGTCGACCATAAAAATATCGCCGCCCATATAATAAACCACGCCCAGTAAGAAATAACCTGAGATAAGAGTCCAGGTGGCCTCCCATTTAAACCAATGGAGATTTGCGGGTAGAGGACCAAAGCCAAATAGCTTTTTTTCAACAAAGTAATAACCGCCACCATGAACCATAAAAAGTTCACCGGTTTTACCTTTTTTCTTTTCGTCTTCAGTCGGTGGTTCAAAGTGGCCATCAAGCCAATTAAAGAAGAAAGAAGAACCAATCCAGGCTATCCCAAATATAATATGGGCCCAACGTCCAAGCATTGCCATCCAATCGCTTAAATTGTCGAACATAATCATCCTCTCTCATTATTAAGTTTTATCAAATTGCAAATTAGAGGTTAAAGACTTCTTTTTCAGGCAATTTCGATAAAAGTTTTAGAAGTTTTTTGTGACGTGTATCAAGTCTCCCTCCTTGAATATTTTCAAGAAGAAATAATATTATATAGAGTCCACCATAAAAAACCATCGTAGCAGTCGCCAAGCTTTTAAGAGGGCTCATCGGGAGTACCACTTCAAATTCCTGTGTTAAAACTAAGAAGGCAAAGGCCAGCGAAATTATTCCAATGATCCCCACCGCGGAAAATAAGAATTCTGCTAGCTCTTTAAGATTATCGAGGGTGGAAGACAGTCTCCTCTCCCCTGGATAGCTCTCTCTAAACGCCCTAAGCAGTGAGAGAGAGAAGTAATCTTTCTTGAGATAATTCACCATTCGCGAGTCTCTTTTTAAAATATTTTTAAAATGCTCTCGCGTAAGCTCTTTATTCTTTAAAAGTTCTGAAAGGAAAAAATTGTTTAATTTCTTGGTCCGCAAGGAAAGTGAATTTAAAGTACTTTCCGGTTTGCCCTTTAAACGCATCAATAAGGCCAATTGCTTGGGCCCTAATATTGCGATATTTTTTGCCAGGCCTGTTAAGAACCTCTCGCTGTAGTTGCGGTTTTTAAATTGCTGGTAGATAAATTTGTTTATTTCTGCTTTATAATTGCGTTCGAAGACTTCAGAGGCGCCGCGAACATTGTCAGCATTATAGCGAGAATTCTCGATAAAAAACTTAAGCCCGTCTTTGTAAAGATCATCTTGCTTCATTTATTTGCCCAATTATCTCTTAGAGTCATCGCCCGATTAAAAACTTTCTTATCTTTTGTAGAGTCTTCATCTACTCTAAAATATCCCAGCCTTTCAAATTGAAATTTCTGATCAACAACCGAATCGGCCAGGCTGGCCTCAACCCTTGCCCCTTGGATAATTTCAAGAGAATCAGGATTAAGGTATTCAATATAATCGATCTCTTTATCTGCCATAGGATTAGCTTTAGTGAAAAGGCGGTCGTAGAGCCTCACTTCAACTTCTAAACTTTTATCCGCCGAAACCCAGCCAATAATCCCCTTAACTTTCTTCATCCCTTCAGGGGTTTCTCCAGCAAAGGTTCCCTCTATAAGGCTACAATGCAGCTCTTTAATGCCACTGGTTTTTTCGTCGCGAATAATTTCATCACATTGGATGACATGACCGTAGCGCAAGCGCACCATCCCGTCAGGTTTGAGGCGGCGGTACTTATTATTAGGAGGATTTTCCATAAAATCCTCTTGTTCAATATAAATTTCTTTTGTTAAGGCCATTTTACGAGAGCCAAAACTCTCATCTCCAGGATGATTAGGAACTTCAATTTCTTGAACTTTTCCTTCTTCCCAATTTGAAATGACGACTTTTAATGGATTTAAAACACCTAGTCTTCTGGGGGCCACCTTATTGAGGTCATCGCGAATACAACTTTCTAAGGTAACCAAGGTGATGACACTTTCTTTCTTAGTAACACCCACTTGCTCGCAGAAGTTTGCAATACCTTCGGGGGTAAAACCTCTTCTTCGCATCCCGCTTATTGTAGGCATCCGGGGATCGTCCCAACCGTTGACTATTTTATCATTCACCATGCGAAGCATATGCCTTTTTCCCATCACGGTGTTTTCAAGTCGCAATTTTGAAAATTCCATTTGCAGGGGATGGTGGACGGCGAGTTGGTCCAAAAACCAATCATAGAGAGGTCGATGGTCGGCAAACTCTAAGCTGCAGAGTGAATGAGTAATTCCTTCTATAGAGTCACTTAGACCGTGAGTAAAATCGTAAATAGGGTAAATACACCACTTATCACCTGTGCGGTGGTGGTGGACTCGGCGAATTCTATAGAGTGCTGGATCTCGCAAATTCATATTGGGAGAGGCCATATCAATTTTGGCCCTTAGAGATTTCGAACCGTCTTCAAACTCTCCCGCTCGCATACCGCTAAAAAGGGCCAGGTTTTCTTCAACACTGCGGTCTCGGTTGGGGGAATTCCGCCCCGGCTCAGTTAGATTGCCACGATACCTTCGCAGGTCTTCAGCGGACAGGTCACAAACATAAGCGGAACCCTTTTTAATCAGCTCTACTGCGAACTGGTATAATTTCTCAAAATAGTCGGAAGCAAAGAAAAGATTAGCTCCCCAATCGGCGCCAATCCAGCTGATATCTTTCTTTATAGCGTGAACGTATTCGTCACTTTCTTTCTCCGGATTGGTGTCGTCAAAACGCAGGTGAAAGGCACCATGGTTTTCCGAGGCCATGCCGTAGCTAAGCAAAATTGCTTTGGCATGCCCAATATGTAAAAACCCATTTGGTTCTGGAGGGAATCTAGTTATAACTTCTTTATTGTTTTTGTAATTTTCAATATCTTTATTTATAATTTCTTCAATAAAATTATTAGCTTGGCTTTCCATAACAATCAACCTGCTTTTCTATAGGGATGTATTTATTTTTAATCT
>JABGVH010000012.1 GCA_018646195.1 Halobacteriovoraceae bacterium | reverse complement strand
CAACAAATAGAAAATCTCCTAAGCCTGCATCGTCAAATTCCTTGAGAGCGCCAGGAAGAAATATTTCTCCCTGAATATAAATTTTATTTTTTTGCTCAAGGGAGGCCAAAACTTTAGGGAAGAGCTTTAAGAATGATTTATGAACTCTTTCTTTGCGTTTAAAGAGGCTACTATAGCGCTCCAAACAGGCCCTACCATAACCCCCCTTATTAATAACTTTTAAAGTATTTGAGCGCTCTATGATATCAATTGGCTCTGTAAGGTAAGAAAGTCCGTAAATGTGATCTTCTTCTGAGCATAATAATTTAATAGTCGATTGAATCTCCTCACAAGATTCGACCAAGCCCTTGCGGACTTCTGGCAGCTTGAAATCTCCAGAAGACAATTCTCTAGGGCCGCCCCACTCCTTAATGAAAGTCACAGAGAGGTCATTACCATTACTTTTACCTGCCTTAAACTTTGCGACCCACTCTTTTAACTGAATTTTATTCAGTTTGACATAACTTCTCTTGTCCACGCCTTGAATAATTTTATGTTTTACTCGTCTCATGAATCGCTTCATATCGATGCTTTTTGGTCTACAGCCTTTAAAGACCTTTTTCCAATCGAGACTGCATTTATTAAGCTTAACTCCGAGTTTATAGGCTAAATCATTATGTGATTTTAGTACTTCGTAATGATAACTAATTGTCAAAAGGCGAAATAGATAGCGGATATAATCGATGTTTGAATTTAAGAAATAATTTGGACAAGAGGCCTTCATTGGAAATTCTTCAAACCAGGTTCTCTGCCAAGAAGAAATTTCACCTGAAGTGAGACCTTCAAAGTAACGATTTATATAAACGTCATCACGAAACTCAATGCCGTTCCCATCAGGACTTTGCGAAAAGTCAGGGGCCAGTGGCCCTAGGTAATGTTGGAAGTCGGACTCGCCTAATAATGTCGAATTATAATAACTATTGGAGCTCACTTTCTTGGTGACACCCCCTAAGCTGGGGCTTGAAAAAACCAAGAGAAGAATGGAAATGAAAAACCCTACTTTCAAATACTAATCCTTATTACCCTATTCAAACCACAGTAAGCTAAGACTGGGCACGTAGGTGATAATAACCAAAGCAATCACAAGCAAAATCAAAAAGGGAAAGGAAGCACGATACAGCTCTGTCACAGGCTTATTAAATCTAAACGAGCTAATAAAGAGGTTAATTCCCACAGGAGGAGTGATATAGCCAATTTCTAAATTCGTTAAGAAAATAATAGCTAGGTGAATTGGGTCTACACCAAATTCATTTGCAATAGGCACGATTAGTGGAACAACAACTATTATAGCGCTGAAAATATCCATTAAACTGCCTACAATTAACAAGAAAATATTTAAGAAGAGTAGAAAGCTGTATTTATTTGTTAAAAAGGTCCTCATAAAATCGAGGATTTGCATGGGAACTTCTTCATCGACGAGGAAATTTGTAAGGCCAAGTGCGCAGCAAAGAATTAATAGGATTCCACCAACTAAGCTCATGCTGTCTAGGATGACCTTAGGAAGTTCTTTAACGAATTTAATATCTTTGTAAACAAAACATTCTATTATCAAAACATAAAAACAAGTAAGCGCCGCCGCCTCGGTTGCCGTGGTATAGCCACGATAAATACCAACTAAAACGCCAACAGGAAGAATTGCTTCAAAAAAGCAGGCCTTAAAAGCTGCCACCAGCTCTGCACCACAAAATGCTTGCCGCTCTTTTTTACTTTCACCGCCATTTTTTATCGACCAGGCAGATAGAATCACAATTAATAGAATGCCGGGTACAATTCCTGCTAAAAATAATTTATCAATATCAACTTTGGCCACCAACCCATAAAGAATTATTGGCAAACTAGGGGGGAAGAGCAGACCGAGTGAGCCAGAAGTCGTGATTAAACCTAAGCTAAATTTTTCGGTGTAGCCTTCGTCTTTAAGAATTGGGTAGAGCAATCCACCGAGAGCAATAATGGTGACACCAGATGCACCAGTAAAGGCGGTAAAAAAGGCGCAAATTACAAGACTTACAATTGCCACTCCGCCAGGTAACCAACCTAAGGCTGATTCCGCTAGTCTTAGCAAGCGCTTAGGAGCTTTTGATTCGGCCAGAATATAACCAGCAAAAGTAAAAAGCGGAATTGTTAAAAGTGTAGGAGCAGAGGCAATGCGATAGATTTCTACTGCAACCGCCGAAAGCTGAACATCTGTAAAGCTAAAGGCCACCAATGCAGACAGGGCCATAATTATAAAAAGTGGCACCCCGATTCCGGCAAGTGCCATAATACCAATTCCAGCGAGAATTCCCATTAAGCAGCCTCCTCTTTACCGAACAAACCATTCATAAAGATATAGAAGAAGCGGTAACAGATTAAGCTTAGACCGACAGGTATAATTGAGACTAGGTAACCAGTATGTATGCCTAGGAAATGCGGTTTGCCATATTTAAATTCAACTGCCACGAAGTCCCAAGAGGCGCTAATTAGCCACGCCAAAACAAGAGTCGAGGTAAGTGCAATAATTATGCGAATGGACTTGATGGCCTTGTATTTCTTTTTGGTCTCTAGCCATTTGCCAATAATATCAATACCAATATGTGTGCCTCTACCGGTGGCCAAGACACCACCTAAAAAGGTCGCTATAAAAACCAAGTGGCGGACGAGAGGGTCCAGCCATAGCAGAGAGGTCTGAAACCAGCGGAGTACTATTGTTGTGACGCTTAGGCTAAGCATTAGTAGTACTGTAAAAATTAGAACCCAAGATGAGCCTTTCTCAATCCCAGTGTCTATTGCCTTCAATACTTTTAACAAAAATCCGTCCTCGTTAAAAATTGAATAAGGAAGCTAGAGAGTTTTTTCTAAGCGCTTTAAAGCATCTTTTGAAAATAATTTCCCACTAAGCTTTTTAATAATTTCTTTTCTCAAAGTCTTACTAGTTGCCACGTCTTTTTTGGGGAACTTCAAAAACTTAATTCCCATTTCCTTCATCGCCGCCATAGCATCAATATTGTCCTGAACATTCGCCTTATTTACCAATGCAATATAGCGAGTGCTGATTTCTCTGATTTTGGCATGATATTTTTTGGGGATTTTATTCCATCTTTTGATATCTACTAAGAAGGCGCCTACCGAATAAGCGATTGGAAAATCCACCAGGTATTTAATTTTTGTATTCCATTGAAGTGCAATCATGCCCATTGGAGGGGCGTAGGCTGCTTGAACAATTCCCGTTGAAAGCGAGCCAAGAACATCAGGCAAGGCCAATGGAACCGACACCAGCTTCATTGAATTAATCATGGTAGAGACGATCTTATCCCCTTCCCAAGACCAGATTTTTATTCCATTCAAGCTTGCCAGATTGGGTGTTTCCTTTTGAGAAACGAAATAAACCATTCCGATTTCAAAAAATCCAAGGTTAACGAATTCGCTTTTTTCTAATTGCTTATTAAAAAATGGGGTTAGCTTTTCAACTGAGCTCCAGGCCTTCTTTCGATTCCCGGCAAATGTGAAAGGAATTTCAACTACTCGTACATCCCCATGGATTTCTCCTAGCGTCTTACCGGTGAATACTCCACCTTGTAATTGGCCGACTCTAATTTTACGAAGGACATCCGGCTCATCTCCTTGGGCACCACCAAAATATATCTTTACTCGCACTTCATTATTGGTGGCCTTTTTAATTTCTTTGGCCATTTTCTTAAGGTTTTTGGCCCAATTGGTCCCCTCGGGGGCAAGTACTCCTACTTTAATTGTAACTCTCCCAAAAATGGTAGAGCTAAATAATAGAGAGAGAACAAGTAGTAATTTTTTCATATTTTTTTCCTCTTAAAATATATCTTTTTCGAATCTTCTAATTATTTGAAAACGTTTTAAACCAAGTGCTTGAAAAAACCGCATCTCTTTTGCCGCAAAGACTTCACTTTTAACTGGACTTGCGGGGCTCCATTTAAGGTCTTTATTATGGATAACTTGAGCTTTTCGCAGGGCCAGTTTTTGGATCTTATACTCTTTCTCATCGGACATAGGAATAATGTAATATTCTATAAAGGCAGCCCGCGCCAGCCAATTATGGGGATTCTTAGCTATAAGTTTTTTAAAAATTTCCTTACCTTTCTGAGGATTACCCCCTAGCATTTTTGGTCGGCCAGCTTCGTAGCTACCGTAAAAGATGGAGCAAGTCCCAAAATTGATATCAGGCCTTTTTTTGCAAACCCAATCGAACATTCCCTTGGCGATTGAAAGCTGGGCCACCAATCGCAAATTTGTTTTCTGAAGATTAATCAAGCTGGCCAAGGCCTGGGCACTGAATAGGACTGTCTCTAATTCTATTGTGTCGTCGCCCAGTTGACTGTCGAGCAATTTTTCTATTCCCAGGTTATCCCCTGCGCTTTTTTGCAATTGCTTATAACTGATATCATTTTCAAGAAGCCAGCGTAGACCGTAGCGGAGCCCCTTCGAATAATTCATAATGGCCAAATTCTTATGATATTCTTTATCATTTTCGGCCAATTTATCTTTCAGGTACTGTGTCTCGTTAATAGCAAATGCGTAACCAGAGTAACCTTTCGCCAGAGTGGCCAATAGGTTTTCATCGCTCTTTCTGACATAGAGCATGCCTTCCATCAGCTTTAAGTTTCCAAGAACACCAAGTTTGAAATTGTCCCAGGAAGCTTCTGTTTGCATTTCATAACCAGCTTCGACAAAAAGAGGCGAAGTAGTTCCTACCGCCATCCTTCGCAGGCCACTACAAGAACTGGTAATAGTCAGTAATATGGCCAGCAGTCCCCATTTAAAGGTATTCATAACAATCCTTTTTAAAAGCAATTTAATGGCTAGGATGCCATAGATTTCAGGTGTTTACAAACACTGCTTGGGAGGGACAAAGCTTCCCACTGAAGGCCGATGGGGCAGAGGTGCAGAAATTACCGAAATGTGTTAAAATAGCACAATAAGCTGTAAGAATCCTTAACTTCCCGTTATTTCGAGCCGTTAAGGGTAGCAAGACTGATTGTTTGACTTTAAATCATCAACTAAGGAGAAATTATTTGATGGTATACCTAGGAAAAACAGCCTTCTAATTTCTCTACGCAAAAGACCCCAATTGGGACCTCCTTTTTCTGGATTGAAGTTAGAAAAGACATGAACTCAACCGGATACAAGGAGACTACTATGAAGTCCACAGGCCTCGAGCCCAACAATACACCAAAGAATGAAAAACCAAAGGTATTAATACCAACCACTAGGCGTCCTTTTGGCATAAAATCGTCGAGCCTAAAGCCAGGTAAGTCGCTAACTAGAATTAAAAGTCTTAAGCCAATCACGACCCTTTTAAAGTAATTTTAACGTTTTTTGGTAAATGCTTTTTGAACACTTTTGATGGACTGCTCGCGGGCAGCTCCGAGTTCTGACACTCGCAACTGGTGAAGATGATCTAAATAGCGCTTCCGCGCCAAAAACATATTATTTATAAATGTAATCTGAAGGGCCTTCATTTCGCGAAAACAGAGCTTCCGCTCTTCATGTGAAAGCTTATTCTTATTCTTCTTGGTGCCATCTAACTTGACCTTCTTTTCACTTAGAACCATCGTTGAGAATTCTCCATTACAAACTCTACGCTTATGCTCTATGTATTTTTCAATCGATGAACGAAAATAATCGATTTTCTCTTCATAAACATCTGCCTCAAGGCTTTTAATCTCCTCAACTTCACTATGAAAACGCTTAGTGTACTCAAATGGCGTTTCTTTGACCTTTTTCTCTTGAGAATACGAGTTGGAAAAAGCTAAAAGGAAAATTAGGATTGTAGAAGATTTAAAAGGCATTCAATTATATTCCAAAAAGTTTGCGGTATTGCCCTTGTTCATCATTCACATATCCAAGGAAGTCTTTAAGCTCTGTAATAAAGTGACTCAAGGGAAATCCTACCACATTAGAATAAGAACCTTCAACTTTGTCGATAAAAGTAAGTCCCATTCCTTGTATCCCGTATGAGCCGGCCTTATCGAGAGAGTCTTCAGTTTTAAGATAGCGCTCCAAAATGTCCTCGGAAATAGCTGAAAAGGTCACTTCGCTTTCTATTGCAAATACCTTTTCTTTCTTAAGACTGGCCAGATAAACCGCAGTAGTTACCATATGTTTCTTGCCTGATAAAAGAAGCAACATTTCTGCGGCTTCCTTAGAATTTTTTGGCTTTCCTAATATTTTTGTTGAGATCGAAACTACCGTATCTGCAGCAATAACAAGTGGATTTTCGACCTTGCCTTTTAAGTCGCTCATCACCGATCGCCCTTTCTGAGTGGCGATATCTTTGGCAAAATCTAAAGGCAATTCAAATTCACTCTCCTCTTTGCAGTAAGAAGGTCGAACTTCAAAGGGAATCTCTAGCCATTTAAGTAACTCAAGACGTCTAGGGCTTTGACTGCCCAGTATTAATTTATAGATTTCATTTGAGTCCATGCATTCTCTTCCAGAAAGTTCTCTTGGTACTATTCAACACTTCTCTATCGGTATCTATTTCCCTCTGGGATTCCTTCTTGCTAAAATAATTACTCAGGGCCCTTGAGAAAAACCTTCTTGAATAGACCATGCTTTTCAAGATTTCATTGCGTGATTCTAACCTGCGACGAAATTGTGAGGAAACTAATAAGTTAGTAGTTTCTATTCTCCGCGTGTACTCTTTCAAAAATTCTACTCTCTGCCACATGTCTTCCTTTGCCTGCTCAGAGATAGCACCCCAAAGGCGGTACCCGTGTTTAGTGGCCAACTCTCTGGCGACAATATCACTTTGAAAGATAAACTTTGAATAGCGTTCGAGAAAAAGCTCACGCGCCATATAGATACTAGGAATTCTCTGGGTTAAATACTCCGCAATCAGAAATTTCCGATCATCAAAATAGGGCTCAATTTTTCGTCCCTTTTCTCCTACTAAGTACCATTGGTCATCTTTAACTTGAAATGTGTCTTTATTAATAAATCCTCTATAATAAAAAGTCGCCGAAAGGTTATCCTCTTCAATTTGTAGTTGTGTGGTCATCAAAGAACGTCTTTTAATATAGGAAACACTTCCTAAAAGGACGACAAACTCCATTTGCAATTGCTTGCCATAGACTGTCCCATTGGGCATTACAAGATAAGAATAAGTTGGTTTTTTTCCAACCAATTTATTGTTTTTTTCAATCTTTTGATTCACTTGATGATGAAATGCCAGCAGTCTCTGATCCTCTTCGAGAAAGGCCATCAAGTTGTCCTCATCCATTTGGATATTTTTTTCTTCTGGATTGGCCTCGAGTAATTTAAGCGGTAGAAAGATGGAATCGGTCTGTCGCAGTTTAGCCTCACGGATTTTATGCTCTTGGCGAGAGAGCCACAAAATATTTCCTGAATTCATACGGGCATGTAAAAAATTAGCCTCCGTTCCAATATTTAATTCTTTCAAGGTAATACTTGAATCTGGAGACATGCGAACCAAGGTGCCATCTAAAAGGAAAATCCAAAGATAGCTTTCTCCAATAGTCACCACTTCGTCGCCCTCTCTAAGAGTCGAGCGGTATTGGCTATTAGAGAACCCCTCTCCTCTATAAATCCGACACTCTCCTACACAGCGAATAACCTTTCCGATTTTTTCTCTGAGCCTACGCTCCTTTATTTTTCGCTCCCAATCCGGTTCAATATCTTTCAAAAGAGATGACCTTTTCCAAAGACTAAGGTCTAGCCATCTTTGGGGGTCCTGGTTTTTCCAATCAATTAGGCTCGTCTTCTGATCTTTGAAAACTACCGTATCAAATTGCTGGGCCAATGAAATCGAAGGGCTCAATCCAATTAAGATAAATAGAAGTAGGCCATGGCCAAGAGGTTTCATACCTGCTCTTCGGAATTCGCACTAAGGCACCCAAGTCCCCCATTCTTATTGCTATAAGGAGGAAAAAAAAGCCACTTACATTCCTAAAAAAGTGTTCCTGTCGGTTAATTCTTCTATGATATGATTGAATTCTCCTGAAAATTGAGAAATTTTGAAATCACACAGTCCACTTATCTACATTGCCTTACTATCACTTTCTCCATTTATACTTTTTGGAGTACTCAATTTATTAAGCGGAAATCTAATTCTTGTGCCTCCAATTGAAACTGAAACCACTATTAGTTATAAGTACAATTCCCAATTAAAAATGACACAGGAAATAACTGATTCAAGTTTTCTCAGCGATTTCTCAAAACTTGATTCAAGGAAGCCTTTTCTTTTTATAGTTGGAAATTCAACAGCAAGAGGAGAAGGCCATCATTTAGATACTGATTATATGAACAAGGCACTTTCCGAAAAGTACAATGTCATTAACACTGCCATTTCTGGCGGTTATCTAGAAAGCAGTATAGACCTAAGCGTATATATTTTAGAGCAATTAAAAGAAAGGTTTCCTGGTAATAAGGAAATTCATTTCACCTTTTTACTTTCCTCAGTGGCTTTTTACGACAAATGGCAAAATCCTGGTACAGATCTCCGCTTTTTAGAGAGGTACTGTCAGCCCGAGCAATCTTTAGGAAAATTTCTTTCTCTTTGCAAAAGTAAGAAACCACTAAAAATCCCAAATCGATTAACGGTGCTTGAGAACTTGAAGTTTAAGCTATTCAAAAAGGTACGCTATTATTACGATTTTAATTCTCTAATTTCCTGGATCAAGAGTGGTAGTGCCTCTGTAAATAGTCTCTATATAAAATTTCGCCAAAAACTTGGAAAGCCGGTTTATTTTGGTAACTTCAGTGCCGAACGCCTTCTGGTCTTAAGAAAAAATATCGGCCAGGTACTGTGGTTAAGCGATCCCAAGAGAATTGAAAAAAAAATGGAAGGGCTTAAGCAAAATCTAGCAGGGCTTAATGCTTACTTATTGAATGGTAATTACAATGTAAAAAAAACCATGATATTACTTCCCGTTAGTGAAGAGGTCATCCACCTGATTAAAAAGCCTCAACAAGTTGCGCTAGCGAAATACTCCAATCAATTCCTACCGATTTTTAGAAAAGGCATTCCTGATCTAAATTTTCATTTTTTAGAATTTTTAAATAATCATGATCATTATGACCACACCCATCTAAATGCAGAAGGGCAGGCCAAGCTGGTGACTTTTTTAAAAAGGGAAGTTCTATAATGCTCTTCCACTCAATAGAGTTTTTGATTTCCTTCATGCTTTTATTGCTTTTATTCTTTGGAACAAAGTTAAATCAAAAAGCACCTCTTGGGAAAATCGTCTTACTGGTCTTTAGCCTTTTCTTCTATTCCTACTGGGAACTGCGCGAGCAAATAGGCCCGCCAATCTACACAATACTATTTACTATTCTTGTAGCAATAAATTACGCATTTTCTCATTTCCTTTCTAGGTACCAAACAATTGAAAGAAAGTACTTTTGGGGACTGATTTTCATACTCTTACTCAACTTCACACCTCTTCTGATATATAAATATGGATACTTTATTTATAAACTTTTTGTCTCGCTTAGGTTTGACTCTGAACCTTACCAGTACCGACTGGCCGGAAGGTCCTTGCATCACTTGATTCTACCGCTTGGAATTTCTTTCATTACCTTCCAGCTTTCGGGACAAACAATAGATCACTATCGTTCCAAGGAGAGACCGGCAAAATCACTACTCGATGCGCTTCTCTTTATATTCTTTTTTCCTCAGTTAATCGCAGGTCCGATAATGAGGGCCAAGAATTTGATTCCACAGTTCAATCGACCACGCTTTAGCTATAAAATGCAAAATTTTCGCGAAGGCGCCTTCTTTCTGGTTAGAGGCATGCTAAAGAAGGCGATTTTTGCAGACCTTCTGGCACATTTTGTGACTCCTACTTTTTCCACTCTTCAATCACATTCCCTTGTCTTTATTCTCTTGAGCTGCTGCCTCTACGGATTCCAAATTTACCTAGACTTCTCTGGATATTCAGACATGGCAGTTGGGCTGGCAAATTTTTTTGATATAGACCTAAAAATTAATTTTAAAACCCCTTATCTATCTAAAAATCCCCAAGAATTTTGGCGTCGTTGGCATATTTCCCTTTCGGAATGGTTCCGTGATTATGTCTATATTCCCCTCGGAGGTTCTCAAAATTCGACGGCCAAAATTACTTTATGCATTTTACTAACCTTCGCTCTAAGCGGATTTTGGCATGGAGCTGGATGGAATTTTTTAATCTGGGGCCTATATCATGGTGTCGGGCTGGTTCTTTACAGAGCGGCGGTAGGCCTCGAGCTGACCAAAAAGCTGCCCTCTGTTTTTAAAATTGGATTGAATTATCTGTTTGTCAGCACCGGCTGGCTGTTCTTCCGGATAAGTGATCTGGGGGATTTAGGACAGGTCTTTGAACAGATCAATCTGCTGGCCCATGAACAATCACAGATGAGCAGCTTAATCACTCTATTTCTAATTGGCAGTGGACTGCATCTTCTCGAGGCTTGGCTGCCCTACCGAAAATTTCAGCGCCCACCTATTTGGCTGCAAAATAGTGCTCTCTCCCTCTCTCTTTTACTCTTGATGATTTTCAATAGCGGTAGCAGTGCCTTCATCTATTTCAAATTTTAACAATGGGCAGCATTTTTCCTTTCTCTTTTCTAAGACTTTGATAAACTAGGCGCTGGCCGCTAAACTTCGGCCGACCGCTGTCCAAAATAAGAGAGGAATCCCATGAGTGGGGACGATCAAAGTAAAAATGAAAATAGCAACGAAGGATTTTCCTTTGTTAAGTCTGAAGAAGAAATCCTCGAATTTTGGAATTCAAAAAATATTTTTAAAAAATCTCTCGATAAGACCCGAGCAGGAAAACCTTATATTTTCTATGATGGACCTCCCTTTGCGACAGGACTTCCCCACCACGGTCACCTGGTTGGAAGTATTCTCAAGGACGCTGTTCCACGCTATTGGACGATGAAAGGTCGCTTTGTCGAACGCCGCTTCGGCTGGGACTGTCACGGTCTACCGATTGAGCATGAAATTGATAAAAAGCTCGGCATGAGCGCAGTTGATGCAGTCGAAAAACTCGGTATCAAGGGTTATAACGACGAATGCAGGAGCATTGTTCAACGTTATACCTCAGAGTGGCAGAAAACTATTTCTCGTATTGGCCGCTGGGTTGATTTTGAAAACGATTATAAAACCATGGACACTTCTTTTATGGAATCGGTCTGGTGGGTTTTCAAAGAGCTTTGGAAAAAAGATCTCATTTACCAGGGTACTAGGGTGATGCCTTTTTCTACTGCACTTGGAACTGTTCTCTCTAATTTTGAGGCCGGCCAGAACTATCAGGACGTCCAAGACCCTGCCATTACGGTAATGTTCAAACTGCAAGATGAAGAGGCCTATATTGCCGCCTGGACCACTACTCCCTGGACCCTGCCTTCGAACCTCTGCCTCTGCGCAGGGGCCGACATCGACTATGTAAAAATTAAAGATGCCGATAAAGATATTGAATTTTATATGGCCAAGGCCTTAGTTCCTAATTTTGAAAAAAAGAGGAACCTCAGTATTCTTTCTGAACACAAAGGCTCAGAGTTTTTAGGTAAAAAATATCTGCCTCTCTTTCCTTATTTTAAAGATCGAGAGAAAGATGGCGCTTTTCAAATTCTCAATGATGGCTACGTCACGGTTGAAGCGGGGACTGGATTTGTTCATATCGCTCCTGGTTTTGGGGAAGACGATAATCGCGTAATGAAAGAAGCTGGTCTTAAAGAAGTATTTGCCTGTCCTGTAAATGATCAGGGAGAATTTACCAATGAAGTTCCGGACTATGCCGGACGTTATGTTAAAGAGGCCGACAAAGATATTATCAAGAGATTGAAGGCTGAAGATAAGCTCTATGAACAATCTGTGCTGGTTCACAGTTATCCATTTTGTTATCGCTCAGACACTCCACTGATCTATAAATCTATCCCCTCTTGGTATGTTCGGGTAGAGAAAATTAAAGAAGATCTAATCACCAGTAATAATCAAATTCGCTGGGTACCAGAGCATTTAAAAGACGGTCGCTTTGGAAAATGGCTAGAAGGTGCGAGGGACTGGTCTATATCTCGGAACCGAATTTGGGGAACTCCTCTACCTATTTGGAAAAATGAAAGCAATGGCAAATTTATCTGTATGGGCTCAGTCGAAGAGCTCGCCAAGTACACCGGTAAAACCTTAACTGACTTACATAGAGAAAGCGTCGACCCCCTGGAATTTAAAGTTGATGGGGAAGAAGGCAGCTATAAAAGAATCACCGAAGTTTTGGATTGCTGGTTCGAGTCCGGCTCTATGCCCTATGCCCAGCTTCATTATCCTTTTGAAAACCAAGACGTCTTTAAAGATGGCTTCCCTGCTGAATTTATAGCAGAGGGTTTAGACCAAACTCGAGGCTGGTTCTATACACTGACGGTTCTTTCTTCTGCTCTCTTTAACAAGCCGGCCTTTAGTAATGTTATCGTCAACGGTATCGTCAATGCTGAAGATGGTAAAAAAATGAGTAAGCGCCTCAAAAACTATACTCAACCAGACCTGTTAATGGATAAATTCGGAGCGGATGCTCTTCGTCTCTATTTAATCAATTCGGGATTAGTTCGCGCCGAAGACCAACGTTTTGCAGATAACGGGGTTAAAGATATGGTCCGCCGGGCCCTTCTGCCTTGGTATAATAGTTTTAAGTTTTTCCACACCTACGCAAAAGTTGATGGATGGAATTGTCAGGAAAATTTTAAGGTTGGCGAAAATATCACCGACCGCTGGATCCTTTCAAATCTCCAGACCTTGAAAAAAAATATTGCCACAGAGATGGAAAGCTACCGTCTCTACAATGTGGTACCAGCTCTCTTCACATTCATTGAGGACCTGACCAATTGGTATATTCGGCTCAATCGATCTCGCTTTTGGGGAGATGGACTAAGCGATGACAAATGCGCCGCCTACTCGACTCTTTACACTTGTATCAAAGAACTAAGTACCGCCATGGCGCCTTTTAGCCCTTTTCTATCAGAGCATGTTTATTTGGAACTTTTAGAATTCGATCCCAAAAAGGCCGAACAGGAAGAATCCGTTCACCTTAATTCTTATCCGATGCCTAATGAAAAATTAATCAATCCGACCCTAGAAGATGCTATGGATCGGATGCAGCAAATTATTTTATTGGGCCGGCAAAAACGTAACCAGGTACAAATTAAAACCAAAACTCCTCTTCGAACGCTGACTATTATCCATCAAGATCAGGCCCTCTTAGATGAAATAAAAAAGCTCGAAGACTATATTCAAACCGAATTAAATATAAAGTCGGTGGAATACTCTACGGACGAAACAAAGTACATCAAGCTTTTTGCCAAACCCAATTCACGCGTTCTTGGAAAAAGACTCGGAAAAGAATTTGGTAAGTATATGGGACTCATTCAAAAACTTGATGGCCAAGCATTGGCAAAATTAGAAGAAGTAGGCGTTTTGGAATTGGCGGGACAGAAGTTTGATGCCGATGACATATTAGTTTTTAGAGAGGCCAAAGAAGGAACTCAGGCGTTATCTAATCGTT
>JABGVH010000013.1 GCA_018646195.1 Halobacteriovoraceae bacterium | reverse complement strand
TAAAATTATAAAATTTAATGGCTGTTACCATGGACATACAGACTCAATGTTAATCAAAGCAGGTTCAGGTTTGGCCGGAACTGCCGAAGCCTCTAGCGCAGGTGTTCCAAGCGGTGTTGCGGAAGATACCTTAATTCTAGAGCTGGCCGATTTGGCAGCAGTAGCGGAATGTTTCCAGGCGCATCCTGATCAAATCGCCGCCATAATAATTGAACCCCTACCGGCCAATTGTGGATTACTTCCCCAGAGAATCGAATTTTTACAGGGACTGCGGCAGCTAAGTCTTGAAAACAAGTCCCTACTGATATTCGACGAAGTTATTTCGGGTTTTAGAATGGGTCTTGGAGGCATGGTAGAAAAAACCGGTATTGTTCCCGACCTAACAACTTATGGCAAAGTAATTGGAGGCGGCCTTCCAGTTGGTGCCGTTGCAGGAAAGAAGCAAGTTATGGAAAACCTAGCGCCTATTGGCAAGGTTTATCAAGCGGGAACCCTTTCAGCTAATCCACTTGCGATGGTTGGCGGCTTATCGACACTTAAAGAACTAACCCCGGCCTTTTATCAAAAATTAGAAAAAAATTCTGAAAAAATAGTCACCACTTTTGGACAATGGTTTAAAGAGTATGAAGGTGGAAAATTTTCTCATTATCAAATTGTTCGCCAGGGATCGCTTTTTTGGCTGCAGCCTAATTCAGATAAAATTGAACAATCCTGCAATATTCCAGCTGACCTTTGCGAAAAATTTTATCCATTATTTGAGACCTTGCTTAATAAAGGAATCTACCTGTCACCAAATGCCTTCGAAATCGGTTTTGTTTCTGGCGCCCACGACGATAGCGTCTGTGCTGAGCTAAAAAAGAGGTTATGGGATTAAATGGGGCAGGCCGAAAAAAAACAAACACTACTTATAGGTATCTCCTTTCTTTGGGCCGCCTTGATATTAGCAATCGGAGTTTGGTGGCTTTATCTAATTACCCATTTCGGTGCCCAACTCGATAAAAATATGGCAAGGATGGTGAAATGGGAGGGTGGCACCTTCTTTGTATTATTAACCGCACTTTCTTCATCTCTATTCTTCCTCTACTTACGAGATCAAAAAAAGACTAAGGGTCTGCAAACTTTTTTTGCAACCATGACTCATGAACTTAAAACTCCTCTCGCCTCAGTCCGCTTGCAAGTAGAAGTTTTAAAAGACCTATTAAAGAAAAAACCAGACCCAATGGTTCAAGACCTTGCTCAAAGGCTAATTGAAGATACTCAAAAATTAGAGACTCAAATGGATAAGATCCTTCAATTATCTAGCATTGAACGAGGTGGTGAGCTCAATCCGGTTGAGATAGAGTTAGGTGATTTTTTGAATAGGACCCATTCTTATTGGGGTCATGCCCTTGAATTAAAAACTAATGGATTAGAAAAGGTTAAACGCATCTATGCCGACGAATTTGCCCTCGAATTAATATTTAGAAACTTATTTGAAAATTCTAGAATTCACGCAAAAGCTAGAGAGCTTCAAATTACAATTTCTGAAGACCCCTCCCTCATATATATTGATTATCTTGACGGAGGCAGCTTTAGTGGCGACCCAACAAAACTGGGGGACCTTTTTTATAAATATAATTCCTCAAAAGGAAGTGGCATTGGGCTCTATCTGATAGAGAAACTTTGCAGGAAAATGAATGCAAAGTTTAGTATCTGCCACTCCCCTCTCAGTTTTAAACTTAGCTTCTCTAAGGTCAAAGAGGAGAACAAAGTTTGAGCACCAGACAGATATTAATCATTGAAGACGAAGTCAATTTGGGGACAACCCTATCGGAATACCTCGTTCTTCAAAATTACGATTGCAAGCTGGCAGTTAATGCAAGCGAGGGAAGGCAGCTTTTTGAGTCCCAACACCCCAGCATTGTCCTAATGGACATAGGACTTCCCGATGGAAATGGCCTCGACTTGGCCAGAGAGTTTCGCGCTCTCCGAAAAGATTTTGTATTACTTTTTTTATCTGCCTTAAATGATCCCGAAACACGAGTAGAGGGGTTAGAAATAGGAGCTGAAGATTATATCACTAAGCCATTTGCACTAAAAGAATTAATCTTGCGCCTAGAGAGAATATTTAAGGGGCAGGAAGAAAGTCAGCGGCTACCGGATGTCCTTATTCATGGCCCATTAAAAATTTGGTTCAACCGCTACGAGCTATGTGATGCTCTAGGAAATATCAGCGCTCTTGGGCAAAAAGAATGTGCCATCTTAAAATTGCTTTATAAAAATCACGAGAAGGCAGTAACTAGAGAAGAGATTATAGAAAATATTTGGGGACAAAATAAATTCCCTACCAACCGCACCGTCGATAATTATATCGTCAAACTTCGGAAGTGGTCAGAGAGTGACCCCGACCAGCATATTAAAATAGAAAGCGTTAGAGGCGTTGGCTATAAGTTAACAATTAAAAAGGAGTAAAAGATGGGTCTATTTAACAATAGAGTGACAAGTCCTAATGGCAAAACACAAGTTCCTGTTTGGTTCATGAGACAAGCTGGTCGCTATCACGCTCACTACCAGAATATTAAAAAAGATAGTGACTTCATGACTATGTGCAAAGATCCCAAGCTTGCCTGCGAAATTACCATGGGACCACTAGATGAATTCGGTTTTGATGCCGCAATACTATTTTCAGATCTGCTTTTTCCACTCCAGCAATTGGGAATGGATTTAGTCTATGCCCCCGGACCAAAACTTGGTCAAACCCTGGATAGCAAGCAATTAATCCAAGAATTAAAGGTAACCACTGAATCAAAGCAATTCTATAACTTCCAAAAAGAGGCCTGCCAATTACTGCGCCCTCGCTTGGATCAGAAAGAAACTGCTATCACTCTACTTGGTTTTACTGGTGCTCCTTTTACCCTCTATACCTACGCCACGGAGGGAAGCCACGCAGGAGGGCTGATCTCTTCCAAGCAAGGGCTCTACGATGGCCGCTTTCTAGATTTTTGTGAAAAATTAATTCCATTAACAATAGAGCAATTGTCCTTACAAGCAGAAGGTGGAGCAGATGCAGTATGCCTATTTGATACGGCGGCTGGAGAAATGGCACTCAACGAATATAAAAAGTTTGCTGTTCCTGCGATACAAAAGGTTGTCAGCGGATTTAAGAAACTACATCCCGACAAGAAAGTCATTTACTATGCAAAAATGGCACATTTAGAATATTACCATGCCCTCGAAACAAGAGACATCGATGTTCTGGGTATCGACTGGCGCTGTAACTTAGGTCAGGCGTTGACAGAGTTAGGACCTGATTACTATGTCCAAGGAAATTTTGACCCGAGCCTTCTACACCTGCCATGGCAGCAGTTAGAAGAGCGACTTAAAGAATTCTGGGCACCAATTTCAGGTCACCCAAATTTGTCTAAGTGGATTATGGGCCTAGGTCATGGCGTACTTCAAAAGACTCCTGAAGAAAATGTCAAAAAAACAATCGAGTATGTTCACGAGCACTTCACTTATGCCTAATGATCACCAACGGCTTAAGCAGCTCTATTTAAAGTACCTTGGAAAAGGAAGGCGTTACTCTTACTATCCCCACCTCTCTCATTGGAATGGAGACCTTACTGGTGCCCAACAATTTGAGGAAGGGGAAATTGATCTCTATATTCATATTCCCTTCTGCCGTAAACTTTGTACTTTCTGTGGCTGCAACGTAAAAGTCACAAACTCTCCTGGAGAAGCTCTTCCTTATGTCGAGGCGCTCGGCAGAGAGTGGGAACT
>JABGVH010000069.1 GCA_018646195.1 Halobacteriovoraceae bacterium | reverse complement strand
TGGTGGACAGCTTCCAGCATTTGGCTGCGACGGTGGGGTCATCACAGCAACTGATGAACCCTTTGATTGCGGCGGCGCTATTGGTGACTGTGTAGGCGGCGGCGGAGCTCAGATTGGAATTTGGAGCGGAAGTCCTCTCGCCAGGTCCCAGCCTCAAACTCAAGCCACAACTGTGGTTAATGGTACTAACGTCACTTACGATTACGGCGCGCCATCACCACTTGGAAAAATTGTTACTCAGAACCGCTTCTTAGCTAATTACTCAGCAGTGCCACAATGTTTAAAGGGTACTAATGAATATATCTTTGATATCACAGAGTGGGAAAACCATACCGCCTCAGTGGGAAGTGCCTCTGGTACTCCTTACGGTACTGAAGGTATCATCAATCCGCTAATTGGATTGAACGCCACCTATAATTACCGCTGTACCGATGGTGCCGGTAACACTAAGGCACGAGTCCGCTTAATGGTAAGGGATTGGGACCGACCGTTTAGAATCAGCGATAATATCGATAAGGTCAATCCACCACTAATGGATGATGCCGGCAACGACCTCTTTGCTCTGCCTTGGAACGGAGTTGGGGATTGGGATGATGATCCTAGCGACTTAAACGTAACCCCTGAATTCCTAGTCGCCCCGATTATCGGTGTCGGCTGTGCACTTCCGATGGCGCAAGAATACGAATTTATGAATACCTTTCCTAATGGAAACTAGGAATCACTTTACCAATCAAATCATAATCTAATAGACCGGTAATCTCGACATTGACGAGGTCACCGGTTTTAATCTTTTGATCACTAAAGTCATTGATGATTACTTGGCCATCGATCTCGGGTGCTTGCCCGGCGTGGCGACCGGACCATAGAAGTTCGGTTTCTTCGTGAGGACCTTCGACTAGAACAGAGAGGGTCTTGCCGACTAAGGCCTGATTGAGTTCCTTTGAAATTCCTCTTTGAAGTTCATGCAGGCGATCAAAGCGTTGGTCGATGACATCGGCCGGAACTTTGGGTTGTAAGTTATAGGCCGGTGTTCCCTCTTCGTCGGAGTAGCGAAAGATTCCGAGGTGATTAAAGCGAATACTCTCGACTCCATCTAGGAGCTTTTGGAAGTCTTCTTCGGTTTCACCCGGGAAGCCCACTATGACAGAAGTTCTTAAGATCATATCCGGAATTTTCTTTTTTAATAGAAGCATCCGGCGAGTGATCTCTGAACCGGTTATTTTTCGATTCATTCTTTTGAGAACTGAATCAGAAAAGTGCTGAATAGGTGTATCGAGGTAGGAACAGATTTTTTTAGAAGCGGCCAGGCAGTCCATAATTTCTTCGGTCAATTGATCCGGGTAGAAATAAAAGAGCCGGACCCAGTCAACTGCTTCGACGGTTTCCATGCCTTTTAAAAGTTGCAGTAGATCATTGTTATGATCGAGATCGACACCGTAGTCGGAGAGGTCTTGAGAAATTATATTTAATTCCCGCACCCCATTTTCAGTCAGCTGATTACTTTCTTTGATCAGTGACTCGACACTTCGAGAGCGCAACTTTCCTCTCAGTGTAGGAATAATGCAAAAGGTACAATTGCGATTGCAACCTTCAGAGACTTTTAACCAGGCGGTGTAAAAGGGCGAGGTATTGAGTCTAGGATCAACTTCCGAGTGGATATACTTTGGAATTTCAACAAAGGATTTCTTGGTTAGTTGATTTTCTTCGAAGGCCTTTAAGAGCAAGACAATTTTATTATACTCACCGGTACCAATAAAGAGGTCTACTTCTGGCATTTCTTTTTCGAGATCGAGTGAGTAGCGCTGGGCCATGCAGCCGGAAACAACTAAGGCCTTGCAGGCGCCATTTTCGGGATTCTTATAATCCGCCATTTCTAGTATGACTTCAATGGATTCTTGTTTGGCAGCATCGATAAAAGAACAGGTGTTAATCACAATCACTTCCGCCAGGCTCGGATCTTGTGCCAGACTAAATCCGTCTAGGCCCATATAACCCAACATCACTTGAGAATCGACTAGGTTTTTGGAACAACCTAGGGAGGTAAAGAAAACCGATTTTTCGACAAATTGGCGTTTCTTATCAAGTACTGATATTTCTGAATCTAAATGCATGTGAACTTCCCCGTTTAGGAAAGATTTAAACTAATTAACCTTATAATTCAAAAGGTTACAGCAGAGTTGATAGAATTTACGTAGGCGGCAAGTAATTTCAATAGGTTGTAATCAAAGATAATAAGGCTAAACTGGGACAATGAATAGAGCTCTTTCGATTTTGATAATACTTATCGCCCTCTCTGGCTGTGGAAGCTCGTTAACTCTGCCACCAGAAAAGGAGCAATTGCAAAGCCTGGCCAAGGCCAGTGCTAATAATCCAGACTGGAAAGTCAATCAGTCCCAGGCCTATTCTTTTCTCAAGGGCAAATGCCCAGCACTTGAAGCATTGTCTTTGGATAAAACATTTCCCTTATGGTTCCTGGCGCTTCGAAAAACTTTTGAAAAGTGCAACTACTCTCCCGAACAATTAGAAAAAAGATGGTCACAACTTCCTTCAATTCCCTCTTGGGCGGCGGAGGACTTTAATAAACGAATGGAGCTGGTGGCTCGAAAAAATCAACTTAAAAAGATGCAAGCACACTTTCTAGTTCAGATGTCTAAGCCTATCGTTATTCCCAAAGAAAAAACCCAGCTGATGCAAAGAGCGATTAAACTTGATCCCAAAAATCAAAGCTACCGCAAACGGCTCTATAAATTGGCGCCGCGTTTTTCTAAGAGAGTTAACCGTTCCAATATTTACGCGGTTGCCAGGGATTTTGAAAAGGCGCGAGAATTTAAGAAGGCCCGCGGCTATTATCAAAAAATAATAAAACAGAAAAAATACTCTTTCGCTTTGAAAATCAAGGCCTTCAATCGTTACCGCACTTCTTTTAAAGTCGAGAGAAACTTAGACGAATTCATACTGCAAACCGAAGCGATGGTTCGCTTTATTGGCAAAAAAAGATCCGGCTCACCTAAAAATGAAGAATTCAAAAAGGCCTATACCACTTCTATGATCGACTGGGCGAGGGCGGTCTGGACCGACCATCGGCGAGGAGAGGCGAGAGAAAAGCTGACCCGGCTGATCAATTCAAAAATAGAAGACCCAGAAAATGAAGCACTTATTTATTGGTTATTAGGAGTCATGGCGATAGAGGGAAAGAAGCACAGACTTGCCCTCGATCATTTTGAAAAGGGAAATACCTTTGATATTGAAGATACTGATCTGAAAGAAAAAATTCACTGGGCGATTGGCTGGACCTATTACCTTCAAAAAGATTATAAAAAAGCCGCTGGTTTTTTTGATACCACCTATCATCAATACGATGCTGGAGGTTTTCGCAATAAACTGCATTTCTGGGCAGGGCGTTCCTACAAGAAGGCCGGCGAATCCTCAAAGGCCACCAATACCTGGGAAGAATTACTCAGCGTCGATAGCTATGGCTATTACGGAATCTTAACCCATATGGAATTGGGCAAACCCCTCTCGCCGCTAGACCCGGGAAAGGATCAGTCTAAAAATCCAGAAATTGAAATCCTTGAATGGTTAATTGCACTTAAGGAAACAAAACTTTCCCATGCCTTTTTAAAGAGCTTTCAAAAAACTCTTGTCAGTCCAAGTGCTATAAAGGACCACCTAAACCTCTTTAAAAAAGCTGGCTACTACGAAGGTGGAATAAAGAATTTCTTCAAGCTAAAAGGTGAAGACCGCGAGCGGGCGATGAGAAGCCACCTAGGCTCCGCCTTCCCGCGACCCTATAAGCGCTCAGTTAATAGGGCCGCTCGTAAATTTAAAATTAGCCCCTACCTTATCTATTCTATTAGCCGGCAAGAGTCGGCCTTCAATCCAAGCATTAGAAGCTGGGCGGATGCTTTTGGAGTGATGCAGATGACTCCTGAACGGGCGGTGATCCTTTCAAAACGCCACCGCGTCCCCTATAATAAAGTCGGTGACCTATTCCATCCCAAAACAAATATCCTACTGGGGACCTCCCTCCTGAGAGAATTAAAGAACAAATTTCAAAATAAATTTATCGCCACCGTCGCCGGCTATAATGCCAGCGAAAGAGTTGTTAAAGTGTGGTACCGGCAACGCTATAACGGTGACCCTATTCAATTCATAGAGATGATTCCCTATAAAGAAACTCAAAATTACGTTAAGTTGGTTTTTAGGAATTTCATTACTTACAAACGGCTAGAGTCGAAAGATCAATTCTTGGTCAAGTCGGATATTTTTAAAAAATTCTAATAGCTAATCTTGGTATTTTTAGGAGCAGTGAATTTAAAATCTTCATTTTTAAATTTCTGATTTTCTAGAATCGAATTGAGCGTTAGGGTGACTTTCTTCTTCTTTTTTAAATAATAGAGATCAATAGACTTAAGGTTTTTAAAGGCCTTGGCCTTACCGGTGAATTTTAAGCCGGCCTTTCGCAGTCCCACTTCGCGAGCGGTCTTTTTTGTGAATTCAAGAAAGGTTTCACCCTTAATCATTTTGACTTTGTAGAGCGGGTTTGACTTTAAGCCCTTCTTTAAAACATCGAAAAAACGAGTAAGGCTATTTTTTCCCGCTTTTTGAACTGACAACTCTCCAGCCTCTCCTTCAAGGAAGGGGGCGGTATAATACCAAGTTTTTTCGCGGTTACTGACAAAGACAATATGACTAGGCTTTAGCGTTTCAAAGCGAATATTTCCGGGATAGCGATAGGCGATATTTCCACGGGATTTTTTAATTTTACCAGAGAGAGAACTCTTAAAGGACTGAACAAAAGTCGCCTTAAAGCTATTGGGTAAAAAATTATTCTTTACCTTGGCCTGGGCGCCAGTACTCAATAATAAAAAAATTAAAAGGTACTTAATCATTTCTATCCGTTAGTGAAGCTGAACTGAAACCGCTTTTGAGATACCAGGCTCTTGCATGGTGACTCCGTAAAGTGTGTCATTCAATTCCATTGTTTTCTTATTATGGGTAATTAGAATAAATTGAGAGTCGCCACTCATTTCTCGTAGCAGTTCATTAAATCGCCCAACATTGGCATCATCTAGTGGGGCATCGACTTCGTCCAGTAGACAGAAAGGCGAAGGTTTCACTAAAAAGATTGAGAAAATTAAGCTGACCGCGGTCAGCGCTTTTTCACCACCGGACATCAAGTTAATATTCTGCATTTTCTTACCTGGAGGCTGAGCAATAATATCAACACCACTTTCAGGGTCATTGATATCTCCCTTAAGTGCCAGGCGAGCATTGCCACCACCAAAAATGATGGGGAAGACTTTTGCAAAACGGTCATTCACTTCTTCAAAAGCAATTTTAAATCGCTCTTTGGATTTACCGTCGATATGGTTAATGGCCTTTTCTAAGTCCTCTAGGGATTCTTTGAGTTCTTTTTCCTGTACGTTTAAGAAATCAAAACGCAGTTTCTGGCGCTCAAAGTCTTCAATCGCCTGCCAATTAATTTCTCCAAGACGATTGTACTCATTCTTATAAGATTTTAATTTGCCTGAGCAATCTTTTAGGTCCTGTCCGTAGCGGCGATTAAATTCGTAAGCTTCTTTTACGATCTCCATCGGGCCATTTTCAGTTTCCATAAGGTACATACCGCTTAAATCATTGAGCTTTTCTAGATCTCTTTCTTCAAATTCAAGAAAGCTTCCAAGAACATCACGAAGATCAATGCGATATTTTTCAAAAATATCTCTCACAACATTTTCTTCTTCTGCTAAGAAGGCCCCAAGTTTACCGCTATTTTCTGCGATAATTTTTTCAGACTTATTAACATCGGTATTTATTTTCTTAACTTCGTCTTCTCTTACTTGCATCGCTCGTAAAAGTTCTACCAGCAGGTCTTTAACTTCTGATAGCGCCAGTTCTTTAACTTTTAAGTCCTCAACCGTTTCGCCATTTTGTTTTTCAAGACACTCTAACTCGCTCTCGATAACTGTAATTTCTTGCGAGAGCCTTGCGATCAATTCGCCGCCTGAAGCGATACGAGTTTTTTGGCGCTCAGATTGTTTTTCGATATCTTCAATCTGACCGGTAAGAGATTCTAATCTTTGATTAAAAGATTTAGCGGCGACTTGTTTTTCAAGCAGCGCTTCTTTTTCTTCGTTATAAGTCTGCTGTTGAGTTTCCAGAGCTTCTTGACCTATCTCAAGTTTCTCGGCGATCTCTTCAACCAATTCTTTGAGCTTGGCTTGATTGTTCTGCAGCTCTTCTTCATTTTCCATCAGCTCTAAGCGAGATTTGGAAATTGTATTTTTTCTATTCTTAAGAATCTCTAATCGAGCATTACCTGTTTCAAAATTAGCCAGTTTAGAATCCAGTGCTGATTTCTTAGCCGCAAAATCAGCTTTACCATCGGCTAGCTGGTCCCTAATCGCATCATGTTCATTTGCTAGGCTTTCGCGACTCTCATCGAGTGGCCCAATCTTTTCATCCAGCTCAGCTATAAATACTTTTAGAGTGGCGACTTCGACTTCAAGCTCGGCAATTAAATTATTGCGTTCGACAATTCCTTGAGCGGTATCTAACTTACTAGCAACGCTAAGTACTGTTGCTCCCCCTACATTGCGGACTAAAACTTGACCATCTTCCGAGATTGCCGCTTTGAAGCGAATCTCACCTGAAAGCTTGCGATAGTTTTCGGTAGTTAATCCAGGAAGAACAAAATAACCCGCCATAAAAGACTTGAGTTTATCTTGCAGCCCTACTGGAATTTGGATTATCTCATTAAGCGGCAGCGCCGCCTCGAAACCACAAACTTTTAAGCGTTCCATTGTTTCTGGTCCATATTCTGTGAATTGATTAGGGGAAAGGTAATCGAGCCCCTTTTCACCATTTTCAGATAACCAATTTGCAAAAAGCGAATCATCATCATTTTCACTTACTAAGGATTCCATATATTCAGCTAGTATCTGTTGAACTGCTTTTGAATATTTCTCTTCACAATTTAAAAAGCTTCCGAGCAGACCATAACCTTGATCTTCATGAGCTCCCACAAATTCAGTGGCCCCTTCAGTAACACCCTCAAGCGATTTATTGATTTCGATTAGAGAAGAAAGTTTCGACTCTGCTTTAATCAAATCCCTGCCTTTTTCCGAAAGCGTTTGATCGGTAGTTTTATATTCTTGCTTGGCAGTCTCTAACTTGGCACGCAATTCTTGCTCAGAAAAAACCAGGTCACTAGCAGCTTTTTCTGCTGCATGTACGGCCTCTCTTTCATCAGCAATCTGAGTCGAGACAGTAGAGTATTGGTTTTCTAAGGTTTCAATTTCAGTTGTTAAGTCTTGCAGACTGGCGGCGTACTCTTCAAAGCGAGAATTATTT
>JABGVH010000178.1 GCA_018646195.1 Halobacteriovoraceae bacterium | reverse complement strand
TGATACTCATCGCGGTAGTGAGTCTCGCGCTTCTCACGCATCAGCTCGAAATTTTCGCCAGCTTGACCGAGATAAGCGAAGTCCTTATCAAAAGAGTTAAGCGAAGCGCCTACCCCTGTGATGAACGCAAGCGACAATAGTAGAATGATAAACGATTTTAAATGGTGCATTTTTTCCCCTCATTTTCCTTAAATTTGTTGGACGGGGGTCATATTGCAAAAAAAAAAGCCAGGGCTTTACGCGCCTGGCCATTGTCAAAGGTTTTGAATTTACTAACGGTCCCTTGCGTCAAAAAAAGCGACAAAAAGAGACCGGTATCAAAAGGAACTTCTAAAGCGAGTAGTCTTTGGCCATCGCTGCGGGAGTCCTGCCGTGGTTTTGTTTTTCTCTCAGCTCATCCCGTCCGGCGCGGTTCTGATCGTACTCCCCGCCGCCATCTGGATTCACAAAATCAAAGATGCGTTTTTGGTAACCGGTTGTATGGCAACCAAAGAGCGAATCAAATTCAAGAACACGGTAGTCCTTCTTTCCTTTTTTCTTATTATTGCGATTCCTCGACTGAGTCAGCATTCCCACCGCCATCAAGCGGTAGATGTCATTGACTCGGTCTAAGTTAAGTCCGGTCTGCTCCATAAAAGGCAAGAGGTCCTTATCTTTTGAAACCGTATC
This sequence comes from Halobacteriovoraceae bacterium, assembly GCA_018646195.1. Taxonomy (GTDB): domain Bacteria; phylum Bdellovibrionota; class Bacteriovoracia; order Bacteriovoracales; family Bacteriovoracaceae; genus JABGVH01. Next base: position 10,816 of record JABGVH010000178.1, on the reverse strand, counting down.
TTGATGAAGGAAGACTTTATTCTTAACGTCGCAATTATTGTTTTGTTTGACGTCATGAGCGCTGGCGAATTTCCCCATCTTAATAAGATGCTCATACTTAGACGCCTTAGTGGCACCGACTGGATCGAGTGCCGGAACCGAGTCGCTATTTGCTAGCTCGTTAAATCCTTTTAAGTAATTGGGAAGTTTTTCATAATTTTCTTCCGTCACTCCTACTCTATTAAAGTAGGACTCGTCGCCGTAAACTCCCTTACCATCAACGATGACAAGGTTGAGGTCTTTTTCATAACCATGCTTGACGATATTTTCATAGGGGTCCTCGACATGCTTTTTGATAGCAATAATCGTTCCCATAGAACCTTTATGAATGCGCCCCACTCCAGCTTCGCCACTTGTATTTTCATAGTGGTGAATCATTTGGGCGGGATTTTGAGTCATAAGATTGTAAAGACCTTCATAGTGACTGCTATACTTGCTACCAAAAGTGAACAGCTCTTTTAGGTTTTTCTTTTCAGGATCCTTTTCCACATAATCCAGAGCAATCTTAATCTCATCGAGCATTCCCCTCGAACCAGTTGGTAACCAGTCGGTTCCAATTGAGAGATTAACCCCCGCCTTAATAGCAGCGGCGACGTCCAGTGTTTGGCCGTAGAGTAAGAGATTTGAATAAGGCGACCAGATCAGGCCCATGCCTTTTTTCGCCATATGCGGAAGGTCTTCAGTTTTAATCCCCACTCCGTGAACAAAGTTAACATAGGGTTGATCGAGTCCAAGAAGTTTTACTAGCTCAAACTCCACCATATTGTACTTATCAAATCGCCGTCCCTCGGCCAGGTGGGCGATGATGGCGGCGTGATTGGCGCCGGCAAGATAATTTTTACGACCGGCAATAGTGCCATGAATCCAATAAACGTAGCGCACGAACTTTTTATGGAGGGTGCCCTTAGTACACTTGGCCTTGAGAAGCTTCTGATTTTTTAATAGTTTTAAGCCAGCTTTAGTATTAACCGTGGCCTCAGAAATTCCCTCGATATCGCAGTGACGATTAACCACTTCCGCTAACGCGTACTCATAACTTTTCCCCTTTTCAATAATTGGCTTCAGTTCATCCCAGACAAAAGTCATTTCGCTAGGGAGCACTAAGTCTGTCGGGCCTTGAATCTTGGCCCTCTTAGTAATATAGGCGCCCTTATCTTCTACCTGATGAATCGAAAAATCGCGGATACAAGAAGAAGGTCCCTGAAGATAGGTGGTTCCATGAGTCATCGCCTGAAGCTCAGACCAGCGAAAGGCAGCGCAGACAATCGGTTTGCCATAAGCGATCCAAGGATTCATATTTCCTGAAACAGAGTATTTATACTTACTCCACTTGCGCCATTCAAAGCGATTCTCAAATTGCCCCTTGGCCAGACCCCAAACTCCCAACACATTCTGTTTGGTATGATTGTGCAGGTCGATCAGTCCTGGATAGAGAAAATCGTACTCCGTTGCCGAATAGGCCGTGCTTCCCTGGCGCGCCAAATAAACCTTAAAGCCTTTCTTTTTATAACTACTTTTTAGGGAGTCAAAAGTGCTCTTTGAACCTATCGAGCCAATCTTGGTGATGATTCTATTTTGGATCTCTATATAACCCAACTTATAAAGTGTATTGGCCTTATTTTGAGTGCGGGTGAGGTAGCGAGCGGGAATATTCCCTATCACCACTGAACTCTCACTTGCCGCCCAGACTTCTCCGATCAGCGCTGCGAGTAGTGTAAAAAAACTAAAAGCTAAAAACTTCATGTCTTATCCTTTTATTAAGTATTGTTTTAAATTTTTGAATTGCGCAGTTGCTTGTCGACGATAAAGTCCAGGATCTCCATAGAGAGCTGAGTCGACATCACCATTTCAAAAGCATCATCGGCACCATCAATGCCACCACTATGAGGAAGGTCTAAATCCTTTAAGTAGGCATGGGCCTTGCGCCAGGTGGCACTATTTCTAAGCTTGCGTAACTCCTTAACATAGCGTTCAAAACCTTTCTTATACTTATCGAAATCTTCAAAGCGCACTCTCACCGGTGGTGGATCTAGCTTTCTAATTTGCATAATCATGCCGTTGATCACTCGCCCTTTATAACGGCGGTTCACAAAAGGCTGCATGTGATTTTCAACTCTCGCCACCAAGTAGCGCATGTGGCGGACTCGCTCAGAAGACTCCGCCCCGACTCGCACTTCCGGAGTCACTACCAATGAGTAGCGTTCGGAAATTTCGCGGTAGTAGAAATCCATAAAGCGCGCCAGATTAAAGAGATTATCCGATGCTTCCTTTGAATCCTCATTCAGCACCCCAAACTTTTGAGAGGCACTGACATATATGCCCGCCTCATCCATAATTTTTGAAGCGGCATAGAGATGGTAGAACTTTGTGATTAGATTTTTATCGTTAGGAACGAAGGCCACTTCCGAAAGGGCAGCACTTCCAGTCGCCTTAATCTCGGCGACAATTTCAAGCACTCTTCTTTGGAAATGCTCAAAGATATAAAAACGCGGATTGCCTTTTTGAGGCAGGCCATAAGCGGTGACTTCGATATGCTTGACTAGCTCATCCAGCTTTTCAGCTGCCGACATCTTGTGAATATCTTCTCGCACATTCGCCACTCCCCGACTGAGGATGGATTTTTCAGGACTGTCATCCTGATAGGCTAAATTACTACAGCCGGCCACTAAGCCTGACAGCAACAACATGATGAAACTCAATTTCATGACTTCTCCAATAGATAAATTTGAGCCTTGAAAACAACCACACTTTCTAAATTAAGTTTATAGGCAGTTCGCTAATTTAGTCAGATGGATTATATTACCTAGAAGGGACAAGCGACTGAAAAGACGGTGGAAAAAATTCCGACCAAAGAACTTTCTCCACCGCCTAAAAACCACAAATCAACCGTATTCCCGGAGACCGAGAAAGAGATGACTCTTTATAAAACAATCACGAGAAATTGCTAGTACTTGATTAAATGATGCAGAAAAGAACTGCTCCCAAATGGCAAATGGTACACGCTTCCCTATCGCGAAATTGCGAAGTTACAACGTAAAGTCCTTCCCAATTTTTAAATTAAAATGAGTCTTATGGCGCATTGGCCACTAATAACTCTGAATGACTAACTTTGGGGAAGCTTTTTACTAAAGCGAAGAGATCCTCAGCTATTTACCGGCAGCAAAGCACCTCTTTAATCAAGAAACCGTGGGTAAGTTGTGAAAAGCACGAAAGGGAAGCGTGTACCTACTTAGAAAAAAGAATGTCGCCCAAAAGCAACGCACCCGCCGTAAAAATTATCGAATTAGTAACAGTGTCATTCAGACGATCAGTCACCACCACGCCTTTCTTAGTTAAGCGGGCACCACCAATAAGCGGCAGACCTTGAGGGTCATACTCCCCCTCTTTATTATGAGTGAAATCTTTAAAGGCCAATTTTCCGAGGTCCAATTGCTGGGCCTTTTCAACTTTGAGCGCCGGAATTTCGCGAGACAACTCGCCTTCGGTAATTTTCTTTTTATAAGAAGTGGCGGAAATATAATACTGCTTATCTAGATTTTGAATTATGCTTTTTCTCAACTTCTTATCCGCAACCTCCACAGGATAGGCCATCTTGACCCCCTTATTAGTCACCAATGTGAAGTAGAATTCAGTTCCAATTACATTGCGGGAATCGCTCTTTTTAAGGCTTAGAAAACGCCCCACCAATTGGTGCTGTTCGGCTTCAAAGGCGTGGCCGAAACTGCAGATTAAAAAAGAAGTCAGAATAAGTGTCATCAGTGCTTTCATGGCCCAACTATGCCCTAAATCGTCTAATAGTTAAACAGCCTCACAATTATTCACAAAGAACTGACAGAAAATAGGCTCAACCGCCTGAAAAGAGATGCTTTTACCCCTAGGGAGGGTGGCACGGTATATGCAATTTTAAGGGAGAGAAAAGGCCACTTTTAAAGGCCATTTGAGAGCAAACTGGAGAAGATTATGAAAACAACCCTACTCGTACTGACCCTAATTTTTGGTACCGCTAGCGCATTCGCTAAAGAGGGAACTATTACCTGCCACACTCCCCGCATGGCGAAAGCTTTTACTATTCAAGACAATAGCGTGACTTTCTACGAAGACGCGCCACAGACCGGAAAGAGCCGCGCACTGGCCTCTGTTTCCAATATTCGAACTCGCTTCGAAGGTCAGGGATACACCAAGATCGTTAAATTCGAAGGTCAAAAGCATATGATCCATATCGAAAACAAAGGCTCATTTTCAGAGGTCGATGACTACCTTTTAATCCGCTCGAAAAAAGGTCACGAAATGACCTACCCACTTTCTTGTAATTGGAAGTAGAAAAATAATAGTAAAATTAAATAAGATAATTGAAAGGCTCCGATTGGGGCCTTTTTTTATTAGAGCGCTCTGAACTCTCGCCAGCCCATTCCTTTCTCAGCTTGTATTAATTTAAAACCTTGAAGAGAGGATTTAAACTCAACGGCGTTAAAGCTGGGAAACAGTTGACTGGCGGCCTCCATGGCGCGACCGAGAACGGTGGGCTCTAGGATGCGGTTATTCTGTCCCCATGCCAGTGGATAGTTGTAATCTTCAGGAATTAAGAAATTTAAACTAGGATAGCTAATCACGCCTTGAATTCTCTCAATTTGATAGTCATGAAGTCCTAATAAGTCTTCAACCAGCATCGCTAGGTCTTCATTTTGAGTATAGTGACCGTAGGGATCAACTGCAGACTCATTTGAAAAGAGCTCGCCAGCTAATTCAGCGGTCATCTCTAACAGCTGGCCAAAAAGCTCACCTTCACTACTATTGATAGCTTTCTGTAGCCGCGCCATAAAAGACTCTCTCTCTAACGGCTCCAATAAACTATCTGAAATTAAGTCGAAACGCTTAAAGCGCCTCAGAGTAAGCTCTCCAATTTTCCTATAGGAGTCGATTCCCAAGTTTTGGTAAAAGCTACTCGGCAAGTAATCATTGGCGTGGGCCAGTTCGTGCACTAGCAAGCGATAGAGTGGTAATTTAAGCTCTTCTACCGTCCTGCTTGAATCCCGGCTAGCGGACCAAATATTCTTTTTATCGACCACCTGAAGCCCGTAGAACTCAAATTTTAAAGGTGCTTTCTTGGGGCCGCTACCAGTCACTACTCGATCATCTTTTTTTACCGTTGCCAATTTCTTCTGCTCTGGAGTTGTCCAGAGATAGCGGGCGCTAATAAAAATGGTGCCGCTGCGGCTATTATAAAAAGAAGGATTTACTTTATCAGAGATGACGATAATTCCAACAGAACCAAATAGCTGCATTAGGTATTCACTACTCATTTTCAAAAGGGCGGCTTTAAAATTTTCTCCCAAAAAGCGATGGGAAACCATTGTCCTGCCGATAATCCTATCGACTGTAATTTTTTTGGAATTCATTCCTAGTAAGGGAAGTTCTTGAAGAGTGCAAGAGTCGGCTCTTTCGATTACATAAGTGCATTTCAAAAGAGTTTCTTTTTTGATTTCACTTTTTTGAACTGGTTGCACCTCTCCGAACTTCTCAAAAAAGACCTGATTTTTTGAGATTAAAAGCCCAGAACTATCTTCGACGCGATCGCCAGATTTACTGCCGCCGCAAGCGCTTAATAAGGCCAAAATCAGGATCACAAAATTTGTTTTCATAGGGCATTTTAGCCCATAGCTGGAGCGTAAGAGAGGGCTTTGAAAAATCTACCCAACCCCAAGACCTCTAGAGAGTAAAGGGAGCAATGTAATATGTTATAGTTAGGAGGTGAAATTCTCATCTTTAAAAAAATTCATCAAAAAATACTTCATCCACAAGCTGCCCAAGAGCTACTCGGTATCGCACTTCTACTACGACCTGACGCCGGTCTTCTTTTTTATCGACGCCTACTTCGGAGAGAATATTCGAGTGGCGGGGTTAACTGAAACAGGCCCTAAGAACCTCTACTACCTCTTCGTAGGTCTGTGCATGTTATTGGTCCACACCCGCCCCAAGTATATTTTCCAGGTCGTCATTATCGACTCCACTATCAATCTCTATCTAATGATCAACCACTACTTCTTCCCTATGTTAGAGCAGCTACTAACGCTGGAGGAATTCAACCCTAGCCCCATGCCTGAGCTAGGTCGCCGCCAAATGATCAATATAGCTATCGTTCTTGCGGTGCTCATCTTCAATTTGAGTGGATCCACCGATGGAGATTCCCAGGAAAAACGCTAAGCGCTTCCCTTTCACACAAAAGCCTGCTTTAATCGCCAAAACTAATACTTATCAACTACTCGGAAGTCTACCCATGAACTTTTTAAAATGCCTGGCATTTCTCTCGCTACTTACCAATCCTCTTTTTGCCGAAGAAGCCTCGCAGAAAGTCGCCGTGGAACTTCTAAAAAAGACCGGGATAAAAAAACCGGTTGCTGAAAAAAAGCAGCGCGGCCTACTCTTTGGAGAGGCGCTGAAAAAGACCGACAAAGAACTCGCCGATGACAAGGCCCGCAAGAACGATCGTTATTATGGGATGAAGGGATTAATTTTTGACGATTTTTTCGTGGTTATTGGTGCCGGTTACGGACTTAGGAGTTTAAGTCTCATTAGAGGTCCCTCTTATGGCGACAAAGCTGACGGAGCGGCTCAATATTACCTAATCGAATTCGAGTCCAGGGAAGTAGGCTGGTCATTTCTTCCCTTTGTCGAAAATTTTAAAACCGACGTCGCTCAAACAACAAGTCTTGGGTTGCAAGCGACAAACTTCGTCTATAAAGACAGCGGATTTTTCAGAGTAAAACTTGGAGCGCGGAAATGGAAAGGCGGAGATAATTTGCGCTTTCTAGATTCTACTTCGAGTACAGCAGGGCTTGGTCTGCAAAAAATGAACGATCAAACCACTCCTCTAGTCCAATTAGAAGCTGGTATAAATTATATCTCGCCACTTAAGTCGACAAGAAAAAAGTGGGGGCGTTGGCGTGGTTTGGTGCGACTCATGATGGGATATAGTCCTGGCGTCAAATACACCCGAACAGATACTAATGGAAATAATTCAAAAGAAGTTAAAGAAGCCGTTACAGAAACTGGAATCTTTTTTGGCATCGGTTATATAATCTAGCTATTCGCTCTCGGCCTCGGATTCTTGCCCTCGCGCCTCTTCATATTTTTCTTTGTACCAGAGCCAGGTATAGGAACCAACCGCCACATTGATGGCCGAAAAGCCTAGGATTAAAGAGGTGCGCAGGGATTCATTCTTGGCCAGCTTTGGCGATTTCCTAAGCATCGGAACCAGTAGTCGGTTGAGGATTTGGTAGCGTAAATTTGAAGAGGTCGAAAAGAAAACTCCGATTAGTCCCGACATCATTAGGGTTTCAGTTAACAGATGGGCCCCAGTCATACCGGTGGCGGCAAAGCCCACCGCAACTGGCAGGATGCTGATCAAGCTGGTTTTGACTCCTAAGCCGGCGCCGTCTTTGACTAGAATTTTTCCTTCACTTTTGCTGAGCTTAAGGGCCTTTGAAAGGAAGTTGCCGACTTTTTGAAGAGGGGTCTTGATTTGTTTTAGCTGAGCCAGTTCTTCGGCGGTCAATTTGGCGGCTGCTTCTTTGCCATTTTTTAGAAGTTTTGGGAAGGCCTCCAAGAAGGCGGCTTCTTTGATGGTGGTCATGCTGAGAATAACTTCGATCACCGAGAAGGCGCCGAGGTCAGTGGAGAGACTGCTCAATCTTTCCAGTCCGTGTTTTAGGCCGTGCATAATCGCCATCGAGCCATTGTCTGCAATTAAACTGGTCGCCACTACTTTTTTAAAGTCTGGCATATTTATTAAACGGGTTTGAATAACTTTTCGAACCAGCTTGGTCTTGGCCTTGGCGAAAGATTCAAGAATTTGCAGATACAGCATTTTTATTTTCTTAGGCGGTAAGGTCAGGGCGTACTTGGCGGCGATCAACCCTCTCTCACTATTTGTTTGGGCGCCTTTTAAAAGGACTTTTAATTGTGCGAAGTCTTTAGAGAGATTGAGGTACTTGTCGAAATTCCTGCTAAAGAGATCCACCGTCGCCTGGTGCAACTCTGCTATGCCTTTGAAGATGCGCCTGGGTTCTTTCCATAGCGGCACCCGGCTTCTTAAAAGCAGTACTCGTTGGTAGTACTCTTTGGCGGTGAATTTACTCTGACTCAGTCTTTTAATAAATTCGCTGGGGCTTAGATCGAAGAGCTCAGCGCTTGTTTTAAGTTTTGGAAAGAACTCTGTTAGCTCTGAAAAATTCTGCTCTCTCACCACTAACCAGAGCTGGAAAATTTGTTGCCGGCTAAGCCCGCTTTGATCGGCTATTTTATCTATCAGTTCTTTTGAAACTTTACCTGTAGCGAGAACTTCTTCAAGGCTTTTTTTAGAGTGCAGTGAAAATTCAAAGAAGGCCTGTTGGGGTTCAATATTCCATTCACTGGCGAGTTTTTGAAAGGAGCTTTTCTGACTTTCAAATTGTGCCAGCAGAACTTCCAGCTGTTTGCTTTTGCGCTGAGAGCGAGAGAGCTTTGCAATTCCAATGCTTAATTGGGAGCGCAAGCTGCTGCTTTCAACTGAGCTTTGGGTGAGGATCGCCGTCGCCAACTCGAAACAGCTATTGGCCTTAGAAACCTGAATATTCAGCAGTAGAAGGGAAAATACCGCTAGCAACTGTATCCTCAAAAAAACCCCTATTTAGTAGAGGCCTTAATTTAGCGTGTATCTGAATTATTAAGTAGTTGTGTGTAAAAAAGAAGGCCCAGGTGAGGAATCCTGGGCCTTAAAGCTTTAATTTCCGGTAGCGTTTATCTTTAAGCTAATGCCTTGCTTGCAAGTCAGGCTAGCGCCCTTCTTTCCCGAGCAATTCATATCAGTCATTGAGAAGTCTGTTTCAAGCTGAACTTCTTCTAAATTGAGCTGTAATCCACGCAATTGATTGAGTCCCATTTTGGTCAGAGTCTCTTGATAGATGGCCTCAATTTCAGCAGCCTTTACTTTAATCGACTTGATGTAGCTGGATTTAATTTTGGCCTTTGCCTGAACCAATTCATCGATATTAGTTGGGACTTCGGCGCTGGCATCGATATCAACTATTCTAACCAGGTCTTTTGCCATGACGTGGATTTCACTCCTACCAGTACTATTGGCGCGTTCATTTACCGGCTGTTTGATATTGGCAAGCACCTGACCGTCGTCGACGATTTTAATATGAACATTTCCAGAGGCGATCGAGTAGAGCTTGCTATAAGAAGTTTTGCTCTTTTGAGTGTAAACATCGGTTCCCTCAATTTCCATTGAAAGTTCAATTGTAGTGGCGGCGATGCTTCCCATAGATAGGAAAACAAGCCCAAAAAAGATGGCTTTTTTCATTAGAATCTCCTTAAGAGTGGTTTAGCTAATACTACCCTTTAGGAATTTCAGAGACAGTTACTTGGGGATACTTTTGCGGCTATCTGGTAATTTTTACTTACCAAAATTGAATTGGCGCATCTTTTCGTTGTCGATCGAGTCCTGCATTTTATAGTTATTGCAGCCTTTGATGATGCCGTCTCGCTCTTTGGTGACTTTGATAGTGTCGCTGAGGGAGGCAAAGTTTGAGAGCCGGGTCTTAGTCGCGGAATCGTAGAAAGCAATTTCGACATCAAATTTGCCCAGAAGCGAGCGCCCACCATCGACAATTTTAGGCTCATAGGAGAATTTTTCAACTTTCTCGTAAACGCGTTTCTTATTTCCTCTAGAGATTTTAAGCGCTTTCATGCGGCCGCTACTGGCGACTTCTTGGAAGTCCAGTATGACTTTGCGGTGGCCAAATTGAGGGCAGCGAATGGCGGCAAATCGCGGAGAAAAAGCCGCTGCCTTATAGAACACTTTAAAGAAACCTTTTTCTAATTGGCGGATTCTTAAAGTGCTGCCAACCGAACGGGGTTGGGGAACAATCAGTGGAATATAGTAGAGCGGTTTTAGTCTGGCGGCGCGAGTGAGGGTGCGCTTATTGAGACGAACCAGCCAAGAGTCTACTTTGAGATGGTCTACTAGGTATTGCAGGTGATCTTTTTCAAGCATTGGGAAGGTCACTTCAAAGCGAATCCCCTTGGTAATGGTTTGCTTTGAGAGTGGTGGCCCGACATGCCACTTGACCAATTGAACTTCAGAAATTCCCGCCTGATTGGGAGTCACTAAGGCCGCCTTATCGCCTCTTTTTTCAAAGGTCGAATACTCCTGGCAGCCGTAGAGTAAAATTAAAAAGAGAGGAAAGAGCCACTTAGCTAACATAGAGAAAGGCTCCTGGGTTACTTTCAATCGCCGCCACTTTAAGCGCCTCTCCTGAGAGAAGTAAGGCGGCTGAATAACTATTTAAGGTTTGCTCTGCCAGTCTAAATTGTGGCCCGAGAGAGAGGATTGCCGAGGGCCTAGCATTTTGGCGAGGAGTGAGGGTCACCTCTTCTCCGGCCTTCAAGACCACAATATCCAGGTGAAAATCTGGATGATCGACCAATTCAATTTTGCCCTGCTGACGAAAGAGGTTCTGTTTAAAATCAAAGTTTTCTTTCTTGTTGAAGGCGCTCTCGAAATTAATAACATCCATCGCCTTTTGAATATGCAGCTCTCTGGAATTTCCCTGATCGTCCAGTCTATTCCAGTCCCAGACCCGGTAAGTGACTCCCGAATTCTGCTGAACTTCGGCCAGGAAACCCCCCTTGCCGATGGCGTGAATAGTACCGGCGGCAACAAAGAAAAAGTCGCCGGCCGAAACCGGATAAAAGTTTAAGAACTTATCCATTTCACAGCCGGTCTTGAGCGCCTCTT
>JABGVH010000144.1 GCA_018646195.1 Halobacteriovoraceae bacterium | reverse complement strand
TCGGTGGATCATTTTTTAAAGTCTGTTCAATATCACCCTGAGGCCAGTCCAGGGCCTAAAGATGCCGCCGGCTTCTTTAGTGAGATCAAAGAATATCTCACCAGCAAAAATATCGAAGCTATAGACACCACTAACTTACAAGATTTTAAAGGCCTAGACGGAATTAATAATAAAGTAATTCCTTATAATAAAATTCTCCTGATAGGCTCTGGTCCGATAAAAATTGGTCAGGCTTCAGAATTTGATTATTCTGGGACACAAGCTTGTAAGGCGCTCAAAGAATTGGGAGTGAAGGTCGTTCTGCTCAACTCTAATCCAGCGACAATTATGACCGATCCTGATATGGCCTATAAAACCTATATCGAGCCAATCACAAAAGAGACTATTAAAAAAATAATTTGCGAAGAAAAAGTTGATGCTGTTCTTTCAACGATGGGAGGCCAGACTGCTCTCAATATTTGCGTTGAACTGGAAGAGGAAGAGTACCTGCAAAGTCAGGGAGTCAAGCTACTTGGGGCCAATGTCGATACCATTAAGAAAACTGAAGACCGGGGACTTTTTGCAAAAGAGCTTGCTGGTCTCGGATACCAGACTGGAAAACGATTTAGGGCCAAGTCAGAAGAAGAAGCGCTCAAGCTTGCTGGTACCAAAGTCGGCTACCCTTTGATCATTCGAAGAGATTTCGCACTTGGCGGAAGAGGCTCGGCGTTAGTACACAATCAAAGTGGCTTTAAGGAAATTTTCACTACCGACCTTAAATTTCCAATTACCATGGAAAAGTCCCTGCTTGGCTGGAAGGAAGTTGAATTAGAAGTAATGGTGGATCAAGATAAGAACGGTGTCATTATCTGCTCTATCGAAAATATTGATCCTTGTGGCGTCCACACTGGAGATAGCATTACGGTTGCCCCGGCCCAGACAATAAGTGATCGCTGCTATCAACAGCTACGGGATATCTCCCTGCATGTAGCAAAGCATATGGGAGTGGTAGCGGGTGGCGCAAATGTTCAGTTTGCAGTAAATCCAAATAATGAGAACGATATTGTTGTTATTGAGATGAATCCTCGGGTCTCTCGTTCCTCGGCCCTCGCCTCTAAGGCAACCGGCTATCCTATTGCAAAAATTTCAGCACTATTAGCGGTCGGTTATACCCTGCCTGAAATTTTAAACGATATTACAAAAGCCTCACCAGTCGCCTTCGAACCAACTCTCGATTATGTCGCACTTAAAATTCCAATTTTCCCTTTTAATAAATTTCCATCCTCCTCACAGGAGCTTGGTCCACAAATGCGCTCGGTGGGAGAAGTTCTTGCCCTCGGCTCAAATTTTAATGAGGCATTTTTAAAGGCACTTCGCTCACTTGAAATGGGTCTTGAAATTCCCTTGCTTAATCAATTAAAGACAACCCCGATCGATATCGATATTGCCTATATTATTGAGCGGCTAAAAAACCCACGCCAACTTTGTTTACTGACAGTACTTGAAGGCCTACGTCGCGGTATGACCATAAAAGAAATTTATAAACTGACTAGCATTACGCCATGGTTTATCGAACAAGTTAAAGAAATTCAGGTGACTGAAGAAAAAGTAAGTCAGCTAAAGGCCAGTGACATCGACCGAGAATCGTTTATCAACCTAAAAAAACTCGGCTTTAGTGACAAGTATCTTGCCCTACTAACCAACTGCTCACAGAACGATATTCTGAAAATCCGATTTGAACAGGATATCTTCCCCGTCTACAAGGCGGTCGACACCTGCTCGGGAGAATTCAATGCCTTGACTCCTTATTTCTACTCTACTTATTACGAAGAAACTGAAACCGAGGCCCTAAGTAAAAATAATCGCTCAATGGCAATACTTGGTAGCGGTCCAAATCGCATCGGACAGGGAATCGAATTTGATTACTCCTGTGTTAAGTCCTGTCAGCATCTAAAGAATCAAGGGATCAAGGCGATAATGATCAATTCGAACCCTGAGACCGTTTCGACTGATTATGATAGTTCTGATCGACTTTACTTAGCGGCACTTTACTCTGAAGACTTATTTGATATTTTTAAGAACGAAAATCCTGAGGGTATAATCACTTCTTTTAGTGGTCAGACAGGAATCTCCATTCGAGAGCATATCGAGAAAAGCTTCCGGAAAAATTACCTCACTTTTAATTTTTTGGGGTCAAGCCTCGAAACTCTGCACTTAACTGAAGACCGCAAGGCCTTTAGTGATATCTCAAAAGAAGTCGATCTCTCGCATACTGTCTCGAGAGAAATTCGCGGTTATAAAAACCTTGTCAATGCCATGATTGAAATTGGTCTGCCTGTAATCATTCGCCCAAGCTTCGTAATTGGTGGCGAATCGATGTATATTTTTAAACATCACGATGACATCAATCACCTGCCCGACACTTTAAGAGAGCAGTTGAAAAGTTCAAGTACAGTATTTCAAGTCGAAACTTACCTTCAGAATGCTACAGAATATGATGTTGACTTAGTCAGGGATGGCAGTGGCAACACAGCTTTCACTGTCTGTGAACATATTGAACACGCAGGAGTGCACTCCGGTGACTCTGGAATGATTTCACCTCCAGTCGCTCTAACAAGGGCCCTCTATAAAAAAATGAAAGAGATCTCAATCGATCTTGCAAAAATTTTAGATGTGGTAGGACCAGTTAATTTTCAATTTGCTGTAAAGGATGGCCTGATTTATTGTATCGAGGCCAATCCGAGAGGATCCAGAACCCTACCTTTCTTAAGTAAGGCCTATAATATTTCTCTACCGCAAATTGCCACTGACGCCATGATTGGGCTGACTATTGAGAATTGGGACCAAGAATTCACTGATCATTTCTGTGTTAAGCAATCAACCTTCCCATTTGATCGATTTGTTTTGGATAATATTATCTTAGGACCAAAAATGAGATCTACCGGTGAAACAATGGGTATTGACCGAGACAAAGAGAAAGCAATCTTAAAGTCCTATTTAGGAAATTATCCTAATATTAATACCACCGGAAAAATCCTTATTAGTATGGCCGACAGGTCTAAAGAAGTACTACTTCCCTATCTAAAGGCATTGCATAAAATGGGTTATCAATACTGTGCAACCGATGGAACTTATCATTATATAAAAAAACAAGGACTCCCCTGTGAGCTTATAGCAAAAATCGAAGAAGACAGCGGGACCACAATCTTAGAAATTCTAAAAGAAGAAAATATGAAAATGGTTTTCAATACTCCAATGAGCACGGGGTCTTCTAAGTCAGATGGAGAACATATTAGAAACTCTGCCATCCAATACGGTATTCCTTGCTTTACAAGACCAGAGAATATTGAAGCTGTAATGCAGGCCATCCTCGGTTCGCATAAATCTGATCTTGTTCCATTGGCATTACAAGATCTTCACTAGGAGAAATATGTTAAAAAGAATTATGGTCGCCTTAGATGGCATGAATACCGAACAAGCAAATCTCTTTCTAGATAGACTAGAAGGGAGCTCTCCATCTCTAAAAATAGGTATGGAAATGTTTTATTCTGCTGGTCCAGAGTTTGTAAAAAATGTTCAGCAAAAATACCATAGTGATATATTTCTAGATCTTAAATTACACGATATTCCCAATACAGTTAAAAAGGCCATTGCAGCACTAGAAGGCTTGCCAATCAAATTCCTGACTATTCATCTAGCGGGAGGAGCAGCAATGCTAAGAGCAGCTGTCGAGCAGGCGCGTATCTCAATTCCTGACACCTCCCTTCTTGGGGTGAGCTATTTAACTTCTATAGACCAAAATGATTTCAAAGTTCTTTTTAACTATTCGACTCAAGAGGAAATAGACCAGGCCTTTCAAAGATTATTTGAATTGGCCTTCGAAACAGGAATGGACGGGCTAATCCTCTCGCCAAAAGAACTACCCCTGATTCAAGAAATGGAAAGTAAAAGAGGCGCTAGCTTACTTAAAGTTTGCCCTGGCATTCGTTTTGAAGAAGATATCAAAAGTGGCGAAACAGGTGATCAGAAACGTGTCGAAACCCCAGAGTCGGCCTTTAGTAAAGGAGCAGACTATTTGGTAATAGGCCGCTCTTTAACTAATGCCAAGAATCTTAGTCAACGTCTAGAATTTTTAGGCCAGATTACGAAGGCCCCGAATGCCTCAGATTAAAAATAGCCTACCTTTGCAGGTAGTTTTATCATTTGTTTTTTTTACCCTTTTGACACTGATTAGCACAAAAATTATTCCAGACCTACAACCTATTGAAAATTCTGTCTTCGGGCAATATGTCGAAAGCATGTTAGAAGATGGTGACTTTAATATTTCAAATCAAGTCTCAAGTAAAAGGCGTTGGGTGGTCACTAAAACTTATAACCATCCTGATGTGCATGATAATGGATTGGCAGTCTTTTGGCTCCCCTTCTTTGGCTACACCAAAGTCCTTAAAAGCTTTTCTCTTCCGACCTCCCTAGGACAGGCAAGGGGCTATACACTAGCGCAAGTTATCGCAAACCTTTTTTATGGGCTACTCACTTTAATTTTATTGTCTAAAATTATGCAAACCTTCTTGCAAAAAAAGGACTCCACAAAAACATTGTTTTTTCTAAGCCTTGGTACCCCATTTATTTGGTATTTAATTTTTCATCCCTTTAGTTCTGATATAACACTATCGACTTTAGGAGCACTTTGGTTTTTGTTTCTAATAATTAATATAAAAAATGGCTCCCCTCTCAGGTGGTTTCTCTTTGGCCTACTGTCTGCAACTTTCTTTGCGGCCAAAATTTCAGCGGTATTCTTTTTAACTGGATTAGGCTCTCTTCTTTTTTTAAAGAGAAAATCCTCTTTAAAAGAACTCATCAAAAAGGCTTTGCTGCCCTTCGGCCTTGGCTTCACAATCATACTGACTGCACTATTGATAAATGAGTGGATAAAATATGGTTTTGTAAGCTATGGCTACTTTGCATTGCTAAATTATGACTATTACCTATTAGGTGAAACACTTTGGGGTCCCAGTGGCTATCTGTATGTCTCACCAATTTTAATACTGCCCATCTTTGGACTACTGCTGAACTGTTATCGTTTTAAGTTAGGTGATGAGCAAAAAATTATGGTTTTTTTAGGCCTTTCTTTTGTAGTTAAAACACTCTTGGAATCATTAACCTTTAATGGAAATAATGAATTAGGAGCAAGGCACTTGATCGTCGATCATACTGTGATTTGCCTACTCTCTCTCTCTTTCTATAACTACCTTGTAGAAAAATTCGATAAAATGGGAAACCTAATTGGAAACATTTTTTCTCTATTTGCAATTACCTGGATGCTGATTATTAGTCTCTTTTATCTCTCGAGTAATCAAAAAGAGCATTATTCCTGGGGCATGTCTTACCTTTCGGAGCTCAGTTCAATTGTCCCTTATTTTCATCTCTTACGTTATCGTTTTTATGAAATCTTTTTACAGTTTGGGATTGGAATAAAACAATTACTTCCGTACTTTCCCTTATTATTGGCAGCTTCAACAGCGTTACTTTTAATTTTTAAAAAAGAGGGAATTTTTTCTGAAAAAACTGCCAAGTGGTTAAACCTACTTTCAATTTCTTCCGCTGGCCTTTATTTGATTTTCACAGTGACTAATTTTTTGCAAAATCCGGTCAATGTTGAAAAGCAAAGAAAACTAGGACTCTATCAGAACTCGATAGTGGCAAGTGGCATGGAGATGTATCAATTCGACGAAAATAACACTCAAATGCTAAAGACAATAAAATATGCAAAATTAAAGGGAAACTCTCAGATCGAAAAGGAAGTGACCCAGATTCTTAAAATATACCGGTCTAAGGCAGTTGGGCAGATAGTACTCGACCCGGCCCAATTGAAAAATGGTCTGCTTGATGGAAGTCTTTCCAATACAATCATCGACTAGCGATGCTGCTCCGCGAAACAGGCAATTACTGTAGCCCTTTCCTCTAAAGATAACATGCTATAATTAAAGGATGAGACAGTTAGTCACATTTGGGTTCCTCTTCCTTTTTATTTCGTTTAACGCCCATGCTTCGAAGTGGGCCATCGTTAAATCTACCCGTGCAGTAATTTACAGCGACATGAAGTTAGAATCGGCGATCGGTTACGTTAGAAATGGTAGGCGAATAAAGGTCGGTGAAGTTCCAAGAAAGAGAGGAACGATCCTGCCTGTTGTGGTGTCCGGGAGAATTGGCTATATCCAAATTAAAGATATCGCCATATTCGATAATGATAATCAATTAATTGATGGCCCTCAAATTACTGAACACACAGTGGAAGGTACTTTTAAGGAAGAAGATGAAGACGATATATCCCAAAACAACCATGTTCTTGTTCAAGGCGGGATTATGGCAGTTGGCGACGATTGGAATAAACTTGCCGAATTAGTAGGTGATGAACAAAACGTCTCGGCCAAATACCTTTCGATTTTATTTGAACACAGAGCACCCTTTAAGAATTTTTCTTATGCCTTCGGTGCTTCATTTTATTCACTAGAGCAAGCTCAATTACAAATGAAAACCTTAAGTCTCGATGGACTGATTTTCTGGCGACCAATATACAATAATATTTTCTCAGTAGATCTTTATGGAGGATTCACTGGTAGCGCAGACTTCAGAGTTATATTAAAGGGAGTCAGTGGCGAATTCAAGGGCTCTTACTTGGGGTATAAATTTGGTGGTCAATTCTCCCTCTTTCCTAAGTCAAGGTTGGGTTTTATGGCAGGAGTAGGATTCACCCAATTCAATATGTCTGGCCTAAATGAAATTCAAATCCCAAATACCGAAGGTAATGTTCTTGGAACGCTAACAACTTTTGGTGGGGTTAATTTATATGGTGGCATGAGTTATCGTTTTTAAGATAATTTATTCTACAATCAAAACACCATCATTTTCATTTGGGTCTTCACCTTCTTCTTTGGCCTTTTTTAAGAGATAATCTATCTTGGATTTTTTACTCGTAAATTCGCCTTCAGTATTTGAAACTTCTCGCTTTGATTCGTCTTTAATTTCAGTATTAAGCGCCTCTTCCCGTAGTCTTTTCAATTTCCTTTCAGGAGTCTCCACTAGTGTTCTAGGATCAGGCGAAAAATTGGTTCCCCATCTGCTTAGGGCGTAATCCATTAATGGGCTTAAATTAATTTGGTTATCCTCTCCTCTATGCATGAAGTGAATTGTCTCTCTAAAAAATCCTTCATTTTCCATCTCGTGAGTCCAGCCACTGAACATATAGACCATTCCTTCTTGATCGATTTTTTTTCTATACTCGAGCTTCTGATGCAAGCTATGTAAGAATTTTGCTTTATCTGGAGTAGTCGCCTCATATTTTAACTCTTTTACAATCCTGGCCCTAAACGCCTCAATTACGGAATCGTCGTTTTGAACTCTTAATTTAAATTTGTGAATTATACCTTTGTCATACATGAAAAATATTTCTGAAGTAAACTTATGCTCCATCTCGTCATCCAGAGCATCATCATCAGAGACTTCTACCACTCCCATTTTTTTCTTTTCAATATAGCTGATTTTAGTGGTGCCCTTAGGAAGATAACGCAACCTCATTTGTAAGATAAACAAGTTGTAGACTAAATCCGAATAAGAGAGGTCCCACACTTTTTTGAGACTTGAAAAATAATTTTGGCCGTCAATTTCAGGTAAGTGAAGGTCTTTTAAGAACATATCTTTCCAGACCTGCTCGAGACTAGTCCTCAAAATTTTATTTTTAAAAACGGGTAGTTGAAAAATTTTATCTTTATTAAGCGACATCTTAAAAGTTAAATCATCCCCACTCATAAATCGCGCCAATTCATTTTCTCTTTGGTCTTTAAAAACAAAACCTAGATAAAGTTTTTCTTTTTTATCGACTTGGTAATGCTCTATCCGAGGAATAACTAAAAATACGGGATGATGCTGTGGCAACGGGAGAATGTAATTATAAAATGGAAGCACCTGCCAAAGTGATTCATCCTCACTATTACTAGCGCCATCGATACGATTTTGGCGAAATACCCCTCCCTTATAAAAGGTCTTCTTGAAGGAAGATATTTTTAAAAAATCGGTACTAATTCCTTCCTCTAAAGCGAGTGAATAGAAGTGATAAGGCGCAATTAAGAGCAGCCCCGCCGAAAATGCCATCAGGCAAACCAATGTCACAAAAAATATTATGATCCTCATATATACGTCTTTTCGACAACTTGGCCTTAAACATAAGAAAATTCTAATAATTTGCTACAATCCTCCGAATAGTTGAGAGAAGACCTAACTTTAAATTAAGGTGTTAGAGTGAAGACAATGAACTATTTAGCGATACTTACGATTTTTGCCACGGTCATTGCGGGTTGTGATGCTCCCCGAAATCGCCGCG
>JABGVH010000016.1 GCA_018646195.1 Halobacteriovoraceae bacterium | reverse complement strand
GGTCGATTATTGGCGCCAGGTGATCGGGAATTGTGAAGTCCCGTTCTTCTGGATCAAAGTCTGGAATTGAAAAGAGGTAGCCGTGCTTTAAACCGTCGGCATCCCTTAGTAGCCCTTTGGCGAAAATTTTCTTGCAGGCCTCAGCATCAGCTAAGGCGCGGTGGTGATTGACCAATGGAATTCCCAGTTGCTCGGCCAGAGTGGCCAATTTATGGTTGGGCATTTCTTTAAAAACTTGGCGGGACATTAAACAGGTGCAGTAGACCGGTGACTTGGGAAACTTAAGCTCGTGACAGTGCATGTCAAAAACCAAGTAGCCGAGGTCAAATCGGGCATTATGCGCCACCATCGGCAAGTCGCCACAGAACTCAAGAAAATCCCTCATGACTTCCTCGACATCCCTACTTTCGGCCACCATTTCATCAGTTATGCCATGAATACCTATGGTGTACTCGGGAATCATTATTCCTGGGTTAACCAGCTCCGAAAAGTGGCTCTCCCCCTCACTTGTCACTTTGACTGCAGCAATTTCTATAATGCTATCGATCATTGGCGAGAGCCCAGTTGTTTCCAAGTCTAAGCAGACGACTCCCGACGGAAATAACTGTATAACCCGATCTTTTTCCGGACCAGTTAACTCCATTGATTCTTCGCGTAATTCACTCAAATATCAGTCCTTTAGTTGACTAAGGGCCCTGTGAGGCCTAAAAAAATGATGATCTATTTTTAAGAAGATATAGCCCAGTTTTAAGAAGGAAACAACAAGGCATGAAAACTTATGATGTAGTAGTTTTAGGAGGCGGTCCAGGTGGGTATGTCGCCGCGATTCGCGCTAGCCAACTCGGTCTCAATGTTGGATTGGTTGAAATGGATAAAATGGGAGGGGTTTGCCTCAACCGTGGATGCATTCCAACCAAAGCTGTCTTAAAATCCGCCCATAGTGTGCACGAAATTAAGGATATGAAGGCGCTGGGAATTGACGTTGAACTCAAAGGCCTCGATGGGGCAGTCGCAGTTAAGCGCGCCAAGGGCATAAGTGATCGCATTTCAAAGGGCGTTTCTTTTTTGATGAAGAAAAACAAAGTCACTGTTCACCAAGGCTTTGGTCAATTTTTAAATAAAGATCTATTAGAAGTTAAAGATAAGAAAGGTAAAACTGAAACCCTAAAGGCCAAGAATTTTATCGTTGCCAGTGGTGCTCACTACCGTAGCTTTCCCGGACTCGAGCATGATGGCAAACGACTTATTGGTGCTTGGGAAGCAGTTAAAATGGAAGAATTGCCTAAGAGCATTGGCATTGTTGGTGCCGGAGCGATTGGAGTAGAATTCGCCTATTTTTGGAATGCCTTTGGAGTTGAAGTACATCTTTTTGAAATGCAACCGCACCTGCTTCCTATTGAAGATACCGATAGTTCTCTTGAAGTAGAGAAGGCCTATAAGAAATACGGCATTAAAATGTCTCTAGGAGTGGAGTCAGTCTCTGCTAAGAATAATGGCAATGACGTTACAATTAGCTGTATTGAAAAAGGAAAAAGTGCCAATTATAAATTCGAAATGGGTCTGATTGCAGTCGGCATGACCGGAAATATTGATGGCATTGGACTAGATGCTGCTGGAGTCACTGTCGACCGCGGTTTTATAGAAGTGAATTCTATGGGACAGACAAGCGTGCCACATATTTACGCTATAGGTGATGTCGCCGGTCCACCACTACTGGCCCACGCCGCCTCTCATGAGGGAGTCATTGCTGCCGAACATATAGCTGGTAAAAATCCTCATGCCCTTTCAAAATTAAATATTGCGGGTTGCACTTATTGCCAACCTCAGGTTGCCAGTATTGGTTATACCGAGCGCGCCTTAAAAGAAGCCGGAATCGAATACAATGTCGGTAAATTGCCCTTTGTCGCCAATGGCAAGGCAGTCGCCTCTAATGAAAAAGATGGTTTTGTAAAAACCCTTATGGGAAAGAATGGCGAAATGTTGGGCGCCCATATTGTCGGCACCAACGCCACCGAATTAATCCATGAATATGCCCTTTTCAAAACGATGGAAGGCATAGATGAAGAAATATTTGCAACAGTACATCCCCACCCCACTCTCGGAGAGTGGTTGGCCGAAAGTGTTTTGGCCTCAAAAGGCAGAAGTTTAAACTTCTAGGAGAATTTAATGGCCAAGCAAGAAATCGTTATGCCCCAAATGGGTGAGAGTATTACAACCGGAACCATTACCAAATGGCATAAGAAAGCTGGTGATACAGTGGCCTTAGACGAAATAATTTTAGAGATCTCAACTGATAAAGTAGAGTCCGAAATTCCTTCTCCCTTCGAAGGGCGAGTCGATGCGATACTTTTCGAAGAGGGAGAAACTATTGACGTCGGTGTGAAGATCGCAGTTATAGAAGATGATTTAAGTGCAGCAGCTAGTGCTCCCGCCGCTCCGGCCGCTAAGAAAGAAAAAGCTGTCGAACCAGCAGCTGCCGCTCCAGCCCCAGTCGCTGAACCGGCGGTTACAGTCACAACAAATGGCGGTACGGCGACAGTTGAGACTGGTCGGCGTTTTTATACACCATTAGTTAAGGCGATGGCAGAAGAAGCGGGAGTTTCACTAAGTGAGCTGGCCAACTTAAAAGGTAGCGGGGCTGCCGGTAGAGTTAATAAAAGTGATTTTGAAAATTTCTTGAAGAGCCGTGGAGATCAGCCGGTTGCACCGAGCGCGATTAAAACACCAGCGGCAAAAACACCTGCAGCGAAAGCGCCTGTCTTTAATTCCGAACGGGTACAAGTAATACCTATGGATAATATGCGAAAAGCGATCGCTAAAAATATGGTGCAGTCAAAATTGACTTCTCCCCATGTCAATTCTTTGGATGAAATCGATATGAGCCATCTTTGGAAATTTAGAGAGGGCTTTAAAAATCAATTCAAGGCGCAAGAAGGTTTTTCTCTGACTTATACCCACTTTATTCTCTATGCAATCGTGCAAGCATTAAAAGAATTCCCAATGGTCAACGCCTCTGTTGACGGTGACAATATAGTCGTCAAGCAAGACATCAATCTTGGTTGCGCAGTCGCTGTTCCTGGAAATGGCCTGATTGTTCCGGTAATCAAGGGAGCCGATGGCCTCAATATTACAGGTATCGCCCGTAGCGTAAACGAGCTAGCGACAAAAGCGCGCTCTAAAAAACTGACGATGGATGACCTGACGGGAGGCACTTTTACTATGACTAACGTAGGGTCTTTTGGAACGCTCTTTGCTACTCCAGTGATTTTACAGCCACAGGCCGGTATTTTTGCTTGTGGAGTCATTAAGAAGCGGCCCGTTGTGGTCCAAGATGACGCTATTGCCGTTAAAAGCATGATGTACGCCACCCATACCTACGACCACAGAATCGTCGACGGAGAACTGGGAGGGCGATTCCTGGGCTCTGTCAAAAAGCACCTTGAAACAATGGACCCTACTTCGCTATTCTAAGGGCCTATGAAAACAGCTCTTGTCTTTTTACCGGTTCGACTTCCGAATGCTCCCTCCCTGGGACCTGCTTGTTTGAAGTCGTACCTGAATGAAAGAGGGCATGACGTTTTTATTCTAGATTATAATATTAAAATTTATAATGGAATGCAGCCAGAGGCGACTCGCTGGTGGTTTATGGAGTCCGCCTGGGCGTGGGTCGATTTAGAAAATTACCGCCGTTTAATCGAACCGTTGATAAGACCCTACTTTGTCCAGTTGGCCAAAGAGCTGCTAATCAAGAAAGTTGATGCAGTAGGTTTTACGGTTCTGAATGTAAATTACTTTCCCGCCATTACCGCCATCGAAATTATTCGAAAAATCTGCCCAGAAATTAAAATCTTTTACGGTGGGCCAAATATTACAAAAGATAATGCTGTTCACGACCTAGAAGTTGGTCGCATAGATGCGGCCATTGTCGGTGAAGGTGAGGAGAGCTGCCACGCTCTCTTAACTCATTGGAAGCTTGGAAAGACTGGTACTGTAGCTGGAGTTTTTCAAAGAGATGCGAAAGGTAAAGGTCTAGAGGGACCAAAGCAAGCGATGCTTAAGATAAAAGACCTTCCTATTCCAGACTTTGAAGATTTTGACCTAACAGTTTATAAAGCAAAGTACCTTCCCATTGAATTTAGTAGAGGCTGCACCGCTAAGTGTACCTTTTGTTCAGAAACAGTTTTCTGGGTCAGCTATCGCAGCAAAACCGCTTTGAAAATTTTTAATGAAATGAAGTACAATGTGGAGAAATACGCAATCCACGAGTATCGAATAGTGGACTCGCTTTTAAACGGCAACCATATGCTGCTAGAAGAGCTGACCGATTTAATTATCGCTGATGGTTTAGTGGTTCATTGGTATGGCTTTGCACGAATTGATAAAAAACTGACGCCAAAAGTTCTAGAAAAAATGGCAAGAGCAGGTTGCATGAGCCTGACCTATGGTATTGAAAGCGGCTCTCAAAAAGTTCTCGATCTAATGAGAAAAGATTATAAGATCAAAGAAATATATGATGTCGTAAGAGATACACACGCCGCGGGAATTTGGGTCAATACTCAAATTTTAATTGGTTTTCCTGGAGAGAACTGGTTTAACTTTTTTGAAACGGTGAAATTACTATGGGATTTAAGGCACTCTTTTCGTCAAATTTTTCCCGGTAATCCCCTCGCTATTACCCCCAATACGCATATTATAGAAAACCTAGACCTCTATGGAATTGTAAAAAATAATTATAGGGGTGGAGAGTGGCACACAAGATTCTATATGAATAATGTATTGTTGAGAAAATTTCGTTTCTGGGTACTAAAGATGTTTTTAAAAACTATTCAACTGCCGCAAGGTTATGCTGTTGCCCACGCACTAGGGCCAGAGTTTGATCATGTCGATGAACACCTATAAGGAAAAATTTTGCATAAAGCTCATCCTGATAAATTAAAATTTGTACTCGAAGCGGTTGAGCTTCCAGCACTTTTTGAAATTATAGAAGTTGAAGTTAACCATGATTGCAACCTCTCATGCTCCTACTGCCCGATTTCTCAATTTGAAAGGATCGAAAAAGGTCAGATGCCTCTAGAGCTTTTTGAAAAATTACTAAACCAATTAAAAGAGGCCGGTTTTGCTGGAAGAATGCACTTTCATTTCTATAATGAACCCACGCTTAAAAAGGATCTTGAATTATTTGTGAGAAGGGCAAAGGAAGTGCTGCCTAAGCTAAGAATAGACCTAAGTACCAATGGGACTCTATTAAGTTTAGAGCGTTTTAATAAACTGGAAGAAGCAGGAGTTGATCGCTTCACCCTTACCAAGCATGAAAATATAGTGGGATGGCTCTTTGACAAGACCTACTCCCAATTAACTGATGCCCAGAAACAGAAAGTAGGAAACTCTGGTTATGACGAATTACCCCTAGATAATAGGGGAGGACTCTTGCCAGAGGTTGGAGAAAGTGGAGGAGAAAAATTACCCTGCTTGATTCCTTCTTATTTAACGGTGGTCACCCTTGATGGACAAGTCCTGCCTTGCTACGAAGACTTTTTTCAAAAAGAGAGTATGGGGTCTATAAAAGAGAAAAGCATTCTAGAAATTTGGAATTCTTCAAAATATCAAAATTTTCGAAATACTCTAAAAGTTCAAAACTCCCGCAAGAAATTTGATATTTGCAAAGATTGCAATAATAAGCGGATTTTTCCCAATAAATTTAATTCTATTTTTAAGTAATAAGAACTTTAATCAGCACATTTGAAAATCACTCTTCGGCAGCGGTGACGTACTTTGAAATGATATTTCTGGTTGTGAAGAGGAGTAACTTTTTCTTCAAAAGATATGGAGACTTTTAGGTACTTTCCCTTCTCAATTTCAGCTCGGCGGGAACCACCTTTTCTAAATTCAGGTTTCAAAGATTCCACCCCATCTTTATATTGATAAGGACAAGGCCCAGAGGTTCCATCTTTATTGTCCCCGAAAGAATTGACCTTAAACTGCGCTTCAGTTAGTACAGGGTTTTCCATGCCGGCAGCTTTTAATATCAGAGGAACTAAGTCCTGCTTGGCATAATCAGACCTTGCCTCTGAGAGTGCTTTAAATCCTTTCTTACAAAAGCGTTTCGCTGCACCGGCGGTATTATTGAGAAGGTTTGAAGAAGAGCGAATGGAAATTGTTTTAATTTTTGCACCTTCTTTAATTCTTTGCTTCATGCATTTGAGTAATTCCTCTCCCAATGCCCCCGAACTTAAAAGCTCATCTATATTGGCGATATCCCACTTATTGTCTTTAAAATTTTGGATGAAATTTCCTGCGCAAGCGGGGTGCCTGCGATGAGTGGGAATTCTCGATTGGATAACTGGATTTGTACTACAAATTTGCAGTCGCTTAATCCCATTATCTCCCCTGCTGCTAGAGAGGCACTTTAAGCGTTCCTGTTCAACCAATGGATCTTTTAATTTTTGCCTTATCAGTCTCTCATCTGTCGGCCTATTGCCTTCTACCTTTAGCTTGGCAGGACAAATTCTCCAGATAGCGTGAGAATTGACAACCGGAGTACAGTCATTTTTTTCAGCAAACTTTAAGTAGCCTGCAATGACTCGCTCTTTTAAAGCAACTCGATCCAGCTCAGGATCTAGCCCACTGAGCACATCAAAAAGAAAGCTATAACCCGGGCTACCTGCAGTTTCTACAAAGAGGTTCTTGGTGGAAACTCTGCGCTTTTCTTTAATTAGTTTTATAATTTTCTCGCCATTGGCCTCGGCCCCATTCAGGCGAGCTGTGATTCTTTTTTTTAAGGCATCGGGATCGACCTTTCTTTCTTTACACCTATTAAGTAGATTTATTTTTTCACAATTTTGTTTATCCATTTCCTCTACTTGGGGACTGACAACTAGATCTGGATTGGGGCAAGCTTCTTTTTGAAAGGCGTGGGTGCTCCCAATAAGGAATAGATAAAGAAGCGACCCGCTTAATAATTTTAGATTTTTCAATTGCTCTCACCGGTTAGTCAGTAGGCCTATCGACGGGGGGGGGAGTTTACTTGACGTTTTTGTTTTTAATCGTGGATATTCAGGCACTTAAGAGAATGTTGAGCGAAAAGCTAAGGTATTTTCTCAAGTAGCCGATAAATAGAATACGGAGGTCCCAAGACTATGGGAAATTGGTGGAATAAGAAAAAAATGTTTTTAAATCAGGAGGATAGATTCCGCCTAAAAGCTGCTTATCAAGTGCTCTTAATCCCCTGTGTCGCGCTCATTTTTTCAAGTTTTATGATTTGGATATTCATGAGCATGAACCACATCTACCTCGAGTCAAATGGGCTAGTCGTTCATGATTCCGTTAGGGAAGCCTTTTTTGATAGCGTCCTTTCATCAGTTCTAGGGGTAGTTCCCTACGCTGTAGGCATCGGGGCAGGGATATTTCTTGTGGGATATTATATCGGAGGATTACTGCTCCGACCTTTTTTAGAATTGTCTTATAATTGTGCCGAAGTACTGGATGACCCTGATTATGAAATCGAGAAATCTGTTTTTTCTCGATTTAATATAATGAGCAACTTTAGTCGTTTCTTTTTTAAGGAAATTAAAAAATATAGGCAAGAAAAATCAATTACCGCTTCTAAGGTAAGGAAGAAATTTAGGAATATTTCAGGGCCAGTTTTTGATAAGAGCTTCTTTCTTGAATATAGCTTCTTTATGTTTCTATTGAGTTGTTTTTCAATACTTGCTCTTTATATGGGAACTATAGAAATCCATGCCCGTATCGTCGACATCTCTATTGGAATGATGCCAAAAGCAAATGGTGGGCTAGAGCATTTTCTCAATGCCCAAAAGGAACTCTTGACCAGTATTCAAATAATTGTTTCGATATTCATTATAAATGCCTATGCCATATTAGGTAAAAATTTAATGAAGGAAATGAATGGTGTGACGTTCGCCTTTTTTAAAGGAATGCGTGAATACGTGAGCCACGATTTTTCCAGCCGTATCTCACTACGCTTTAAGGATCCGGCTCAAGACAGTGCTAAATATGTAAATAAGTTCTTAGACCTAATAGAGGAAGAAATTTATTCAGTGGATGAAACAGAAACTAGCGATGATGACTTAGAGGTAGAGGCGGATATGCCTCCGCCACTGCCACCAATTCCATTTGACGATGCTGCTTAAGGAAAAATTCCTCTTTCAAGATAGACATCATTAATATAATTCAGCGCTCGAAGGTAACAAGAATCCCGCATACTTTTCTTTTCTTCAATTTGTATTTTTCGAACAGCATCAAAGGCGCGTTTGAGACGCTTCCTTAGCTTTCTTTCAACTTCTTCAAGTTCCCATGATTCTGAGTTTTTGTTTTGTACCCACTCAAAATAAGAAACTACCACGCCACCGGCATTGGTTAGGATATCCGGTAGAATTTCGATTCCTCTCTCAAGTAAAATAGCTTCTCCTTCCGGAGTGACGGGGCCGTTTGCACCCTCAACCACTAATTTAGATTTAATTTTTGGAGCTTCGTTTTCTGCCACCTGGTTTTCAAGAGCTGCCAAGATCATAATATCGTTCTCGGCTTCAAAGAAAGCGTCTCGGGATTGAAGTTTTAAACCATTAAAGCCCTCGAGTGTGCGTTTTTCTTGCATGTAAGTTGCCAGGGCCTCGACGTCGATGCCATTAGGGTCAATTAAAGTTCCAGCGTAATCATTGACGGCAACCAATTTCGAACCGTTTTCGGCCATTTTCAATGCCGCAAAGGAGCCAACATTTCCCATTCCTTGAATAGCAAAAGTTGATTTAGAAAGATCAAATTTTGTGTCTTCGGCCCAGTACTCTACATTGTAGATAGCTCCGAATCCGGTGGCACTATTCCGACCTTCACTGCCTCCACAATTGAGAGACTTTCCGGTGACAACAGCATTATGAAACTCTTGGGTTTTACCAACATTCTTATAGGTGTCCATCATCCAAACCATAGTTTGAGAATTAGTACCGACATCGGGAGCCGGGATGTCGTGGGATGGGCCAATATTATTTCCCAGAGCAGAGGTAAAACGGCGGGTAATTCTTCGCAGTTCTTCTCTCGAATATTTAAAAGGTGAAAACTTAATTCCTCCCTTTGCTCCTCCAAATGGAATTTGGACCAAGGCACACTTTATAGTCATCAGCATTGATAAGGCCTTGGTCTCATCTAGTGAAACTTCAGGGTGGAAGCGAATCCCTCCCTTGAAAGGACCCAGAATATTATTATGTTGAATTCGGTAACCTTTAAAGAGTTGGTAAGAACCATCATCCATAAGCACAGGAAAATTGACTATAATTTCATTCTTAGGCTGGCTCAAAATCATTTTGATCGAATCATGCATCGCCATCTGTTCTGTAATTTCAGTGAATTTGTCAGAGACTGCTTGATAGAGTTTTCTGTCGGACATTGGTGTACCCTCTTTTAATTAATTTAGGGCATATTAGTCCACAATGGGGAGTGGGGCAATAGGGCTTTTTAGAAATTAGAGATTTGTGAAACTAATTCAGGGCGGTCAATAAATGGGTTGCGATTGCCTTGAATTTGAAAAACTTTTTCGTTTCTCTGTAGCTCAACCTGATCAACCGGATCAAGCTGGTGCCACTCTCTGAGGGCGTTTTCTTGGATAGTCGAAACCTCCATATTATATCGCACGGCAAAATAGAATATCGCACGGGCGACATTTCCCTTATGCTCATTAGGTGGCTCAAAGTAAGTAGAGCTACTGCGGCCACTTGTTCCAAACCAGGAAGATTCGCAATTATTTAGCTGCCGCCCTTCATCGACGTTGGCAAATTCATGATTTCCACGAGTCGAATTAGCGCGGGAGTCTGTCGGGTAAAGGTGGTGGAGGTCACCTTTTTGAAGAGTTTTTGTATAAGAGCCACTAAATTTACTCTGTGGCCAGGTATGCTCGCAGTTGAGTTCTTCATGAGAAGGGATTCTCATAGGTCCTACTTTGCGGGTAAAGTTTTTACGGCAATAAACGTCCTTAACTTTGTAGCCAACGGTCGCATCTTCTAGGTGTATGTCTCCAAAGAGATACTGACGGGCTTCTTTATAAGTAAGTGATCTATGATTGGTTTGGGCCAGCTCATGCAGAGTGTCTCTGAGTGCTTTGCCTTTTAAGCTTGAAATTGAATTTGAATAATAAACCGACTGGGCCCAGGCTTCAGCGACGAAGGCCATAGAAAAGAAACCGCAAAGAACAATACTTATCAAAAGTTTTTTCAAGTTCGCATCCCCGTATTCATTTGTTTTATAGAGGGACTATGGAGGATTTTATTAACTTTGGCTAATAGTTTCTTGTAGGTTCGCCTAATTGCTGCGGTGCTCAGACGAAAATCAATAAATTCTAGCGTAGACGCCCAGTGGTTCGCATTATATACAGAGTAACTTTTCGAAAAACAGATACACACAAATGAAGAGATTTTGGAGTAAGAAAGAAATGAAATGGATTCTAGTAGCAGCAACAGGTATTTTATTGGCCCTTTCTTCACAGGTTCAGGCCTTTGAAGGCGATTATAATAAAGGTATTTACCAATCAGACCGGTGTATTGAATTATTAACTCAAGGCCGAAGCTCAGACAGCTACAGCTATAGTCTCGACAGTGATGACTATCAAGTGCGTGATTACGGTAATGACCATTTAGCCGATGCCTATGTTTGGATTCGAATTCTTATTGGAAAATTGGGTTGTGGTAAAAAAGATATTAACTTTGGAAAAGGTCCTCTCGGTCGCGCTCATTCTCGATGCCGCCGTCTCGTTCCTCATGCCGCCAATTCGATTACTTGTTATATTGAATCAAATTTAGGTTACTTCTTTGTAACTCACGATATGCAAACAAAAGTGAATATCGTCTTTAATCGTTTTGACTAAAATTAAAAAAAATAGATAAAAAAAAAGGCTCCTAGTAGGAGCCTTTTTTTTTACTTAGCGTAAACTTTTTGTACTTAAGCTCTGGGCAGAGGGGAACCGCGAAGAGTTTTTTACGTGATAACTTCCGTTATCGATTAAAGTTGCAAAGTAAAGTAGACCAATAAATAATGCCGCGTAAGTTTTCATTTTTTCCTATCCTGTTTAGGAGCTTTCATTTGCCGCGGTAAGTACACCCATAAGGGATTTCGAGCAAGCAAAAAACGACATATTTTAAGCCCTGTACTTATTACAAAAAACAAATTTATTTGAGTTTTTAAGAGAGCGAATCCAATCGGTCTTTGATATTTTTTTCTCTACCCATCTCTGTCGGTTGGTAGAATTCCGGTAGTGATTCTTTGGCGTATTTTTGGGCGACATAATGGCCGGGATAGCTATGAGGATAGAGGTATTTGGCAGCATCTGGATGCTGGTTTCGCAAATGATTGGGAACTTCCAGTGTAGGGTGATCCTCAACATATTTTAGAGCGGCATCAATCGCCTTATAGCAGGCATTGCTCTTGACGGTGGCGGCTAAATAGCTTGTGGCTTGCGCCAAATTAATACGTGCCTCTGGCATTCCAATCTGTGAAACAGCGGTCATAGTGGCGACTGCTAGGCTTAGCGCTGAAGGATCGGCGTTGCCTACGTCTTCAGAAGCAAAAACTACTAATCGACGGGCGATGAATACCGGATCCTCGCCACCATCTAGCATAACCGCCAGCCAAAGAAGAGCGGCGTTTGGGTCACTACCACGCATGCTTTTAATAAAGGCCGAAATAACATCGTAATGGCGGTCTTGGTTCTTATCGTATTCCCGGGCATTCTCTAGAATGACTCTTTGAATATGCTGGAAATCGCGTTTCTTTTCGGGAGTCTTCTCAACCATATCGAGAATATTCAGCGCCTTCCTGGCATCTCCACTGGATTTATCACTAATAAATTGTAGAGACTGAGCAGATAAGTTGAGCTCGAATCTCTTATTGACGGAATTTAGAATTGTTTCCAGGTGCTGACTCTCAAGCCCTACAAGTCCGAGTATATGCAGTCGCGATAGAAGCGCCTTATTGACGCTACTTCTAGGATTTTCAGTGGTCGCCCCAATCAGGGTAAACGCCCCCTCTTCGACATAAGGTAATAAGGCATCCTGTTGCGCCTTATTGAAACGGTGGATTTCATCGATAAAAATTAGGGAATCCTTATCGAACCATTCTTTGACTTCAGCCGCTCTCGCAATAAGTTTCTTGAGCTCATTGACTCCTCCAAGGACTGCATTAAAGCGGAAGAACTCTTTGCCACTTTTCTCCGCCAGGATCATCGCCAAGGTGGTTTTACCGGTGCCGGGGGGTCCCCAAAGAATTAGACTTGGAATATTTTCGCCCAGTAGGAAAGGGTAGCGTTCAAATAAATGGTCTTGACCAAAAAATTCTTCTATCGAGCGCGGCCTGGCGCGATGGGCCAAGGGTGTGTTTTTTAATTTTTCTTGCGAGACTTCTGGCTCATCAGTCTTTTCGGCAGTAAATAAGTCGTTTTGCGACGATTTTTCCATCTGTATTTAAACCCTAGAATGGCTTTAAAATTGACTTTAAAGTCCGATTACCTTAACTTAGGCTCTCCTAAGATGACTATGAGAATTGATAGGGACCAATGGTTAATTCTCAAAAACACCCCGGTTTAAAGGGGTTACAACGTTCCGAGAAGGGGGTGAATCCAACATGGCCGATAAAGGATCAGCAATCAAAGTGATGGTCGACGACCGTGGTGTGGATCGTTCGCTGAAGAAGTTCAAAAGATTATGTGAATCTTTTGGAGTAATTCGCGAATATCGTAAACGCCAAGAGTACAAGAAACCTTCCGTGCGATTGAAAGAAAAGTTAGCAGCTGCTGACAAACGACGTAAAAAATCTAAAAAGTCTTACGGAAGCGGGAAAATTTAAGCCCACTCTGTAAAAAGTTAAGAAAGCCTCCTCCTACGAGTCTGAGTTTGTACGGGGAGGCTTTTCTACGTTCTGAGTATAATTTTTAAAATTGAATTCCAACGATTGTGCATGATTATTATAATCTTGGAGAGGGCCTTTGGCAGCTTCACATTTCCTTTAACCATCTTCATATGAAACGAGTTCCAAACCATATTTAGGTCTTCGAGACGAGAGATTAAGAAGTTCTTATCGTTGCCCAATAAGATATTGGACTCAAGAACTTTTATATAATTAGAGAACGCAAAATCAAAATCTCCTCTGACGTTCTTATCTAAGAGACTTACGATAATCATCTCTGATGAAATTTTCATAGAATGGACTAGCTGTTGAAATTTTTGCTGGCTATCTCTAAAGCGAAAAAAGGGATCGTCGGATACAATTTTATGTTCTTCGATATAGTGAAGCAGGAGGTAGTTTCGATTGAGGATTTGATCGAGAACTTTTGACAAATGGACAAGGGAGTCGAATTGTGAAAAAGCTTTTTTGTCACTGTAGCGGAGCTTGCTTTTTTTAAGCACAAGGATCTGTTTATCCAGTGAACGGGCCTCTTGATAAAATTTTCCAAACAAGTCTTGGCATTTTTCTTGATCATTTGGGCAGATCTTTTTTAACTGATTCCATTGGGAATTCATTTTGAGAATTTTGCTTTTGAGACTAACCAGGTCTCCCTGTAGTGGAGCTAGCTTTTTCAAGAGATGGTAGAATTCGGAAATGATGCTTCGTAGCTGGGGGCGAATATAGCGACGAAAAGACTCATTCGATAGCTTGATATTCTTTCTTTCAAAATGAAAATAGGGATAATTAGCACTTGCAGGTATCGGGGCGCAGGCCAGGAAAATAAGAACTAGAGATAAGTAAAGGCTTCGCATTTCTTTATTCTAAGCGGTCTTCTTTGATTCGTCATAGAAATGTTCAAGTTTGAGATGGCCCGGGCATTCTCTGAGGCTTTGATAAGGGGAAAGCCAATGCTCGCCATCTTGATCGATAACGATTTGAGATGAGGCCGGTTGGCGCCTTTTTTCCATTAAGGCTTTGTCGAACAGCATAAGTGGCACGTTGGCCAAGTGAAAAGTGACAAGTTTACTTTTAGGAAAGTTTTTTGAAAAAACCGCACAGAGGCAGATATAGGCACCTAGTTCTTCAGCATGAATATTGATGACATCTGACGGGTTGCTTTCAATAATTGAAATTAAGTTCCAGACCGTGCTTTGAAGGTGCTTTTTTTTAATATTTTGATAATGGCAAATATTATTGCGGTCATTCATAGATAGCTGTTCCTTTTCCTTGGGGGTGAGGTTGAGGGAGCTAAATCGGCACATAAGGGTTTCTTCTAAGGAGGTCTTATTGTCGCAGTCGAAGTCGTAGATCAGAAGTTTTTGTTTTTTTGGAAAATCAATACCAGTAATCAGGTCAATGGACCCAGAGAATGGACTTTTTGAGTTTGATTGCATTTACTCCCCCTGCAATCACTATTCGGACTAAATCCGAGTAATATTGAGGGAGAGGCTGCCTTT
>JABGVH010000123.1 GCA_018646195.1 Halobacteriovoraceae bacterium | reverse complement strand
ATTGCCAGCATACCAATTTTGAACAGTCGAATATTTAATAGTGGCATTTTCAAGAGCGACTAATTCGACAATGGCAGCATGCAATTGATTCTCATCTCTTTGTGGAGCGGTACAGCCCTCAAGATAATTGACATAGGAGCCCTCTTCCGCCACCACTAAGGTCCTTTCAAATTGGCCAGTTTCAGCGGCATTGATTCGGAAATAAGTCGAGAGGTCCATCGGGCAGGTAACGCCTTTTGGAATATAGACAAAAGAGCCATCACTAAAAACGGCGCAATTAAGGGCGGCGTAGAAATTATCGGAATAGGGGACTACCGTTCCAAGATATTTTTGAACGAGCTCTGGTCGCTCTTTTATCGCCTCAGAAATTGAGCAGAAAATCACGCCAACTTTCTCAAGCTCTTCGCGGTAAGTGGTGGCGACGGAGACCGAATCGAAAACGGCATCAACTGCCACGCCAGAGATTCGCTTCTGTTCATTGAGGGGAATGCCTAGTTTTTCAAAAGTTGCCAATAGTTCTGGATCGACTTCATCGAGACTTTCGAGTTCGGCCTTCTTCTTAGGCACTGAATAATAATAGAGGTCATTAAAGTCAATTTCAGGAAGCTCAAGCTTGGCCCAATCGGGATGTGGCAAGGTCTTCCAATGGGCAAAGGCCTTGAGACGATAGTCTAAGAGCCACTTCGGTTCATCTTTCTTTTTAGAAATTAAGCGGACAATATCTTCGCTTAGGCCCTTTGGAAATTCTTCAGTTTCAATATCGGTGTAAAAACCGTACTTGTACTCCTCATCGAGGAGGTCTTTTGTACTCATAGCTGTTCACCCGCAGCGATACTTTGTTTACTTTGAATAAAACGGGGGTCTAGTAATAATTCTTTCAGAGTTAACTCCTTTAGAAAATCCAGGATTTTATGATTGAGTGCTTCGACAGGGGAGATAATATTACAGGTTGAGTAGAGACTGCAGGGAGTTCCAGAGGGATTGCAGATACTTGAAAAATTGCGGTCTTCTAGCCACTCCACTAAATCGAGAAAGGTCACTCCGGCCAGATCGGTTTTTAAAAGATAACCGCCGTGAATTCCCTTATGGGAATCGAGTACCTCTTTTGTTGCCAAAACTTGTAAGACTTTTGAGACGGTATCAAAGGGAACATTGAAGCGTTCCACCAATTCTCTGGCGCTAGTCAGCTCGCTTGGCGCCTTGTCGGCCATATACCTAAGCGACATCAGAGCGTACTCGACTTTTCGGTTCATTTTTATCACGTTTGTGACTCCTAACTGTTTGAAAGGTATATACCTCTAAATAGGTTAAAAGTTAACCTATATTAGTCCTGCTGGCCCTAAATAAGTGAGTATTTGCCCTATTTTAAATACTTGAAATTAAAGAGAATTTTCACCTCAAACCAGTTGATTAAAAGACTCAAGAATTTAGCCCGTAGCACCGAAAAGAATGCAGGCTCCCTGGGCCTATAGTGTGAGAGGCTAAAATTAGTATTTTGAAGTGGATTTATTTAACCATTTTGTCAGGATTCCTTTGGATATCCATCGGGCAATCCTTTGCCCAGTCTAATTTCGAGCTCCAGCACTCGACTTTCAATGACCGCAACCGTACTTCCACCGCATTCTACCTGGATAAGAAAAATAAGCGATTAGTCAGCAAAACTTTTACTTGGGACGAGCAGGAAGAGCGCAATCGCAAGTCGGCCGGCAAAGGGCGTTTCGTTTTTCCTCAGCGGGTCAGCAGCATGAGTGATTCTTCAGTCAGCGATTTGCTAGGTGAGAGCGGAATAAAAGTCACTAACCGAGTTTATGAAATATCCCGTCCCTCACAGCAAGGGGCAGTTTATCAGCAATTAAAACGTATTATTCCCGCCGATAAAGTCAAAAAATTCTACTGGGATATGCTGCAGAAAACCCGCCAAGCCGGGGGCAATTATAAGCGCCTTC
Source organism: Halobacteriovoraceae bacterium (assembly GCA_018646195.1). Classification (GTDB taxonomy): domain Bacteria; phylum Bdellovibrionota; class Bacteriovoracia; order Bacteriovoracales; family Bacteriovoracaceae; genus JABGVH01. Next base: position 33,628 of record JABGVH010000123.1, on the reverse strand, counting down.
ACTTTGTCGGCAAGGGCAGCAATTACGGGGCGGTTTATTATAATAAAGAAAAAGGGGAGCTCTTATTCAAGGCCCTCAAAAAGAAAAGGCGCAGCAACGGGCCGCCACAGCTGGCCGAAAATGCCGCTATATCTTCAGACCTTCACAGCAAAGCTATAAAAGAGCAATACGAGGTCACTCAAGATCTAGTATTCCCAGTTAAAACCGCCCGGGAGCTGGATCAAGCGCTTCATAAAATTAAGGGCAAGCTCGATTTCTACCGCCTGCCTCATTTTAAGCAGTCACTTTTTACTGGAGTCCGTGAGCAATTATGGCAGGACCTAAGAAAATTTGGCGAGCCGATTAAACAGGTCTTTTCTGACGGCTTTATAAAGAAGGTATATTATAGCGCTGAAGAAAATGCCCTGATTTATGAGAAATCAAAGATTATGCCAGACGGTAGGTTGGCGATCTATGAGCAGAGGTATTTCTCATTGGGTGATTCCGATGGCTTTAAAGAAGCCGGCTCTCTATTGAATAGTGAAGGGCTGTACACCGCCGATGCCTTTGACGCCTTTGCTGGTGCTTCGATTGTTCAATGTGACTTTGGACTGCCGGTATTCCTAGGAAAAAAACTCGATAAATTTGAAGATGTAACTGATTTTTACTTTGAAAATTACCTCGATAAATCACTGGGGCAGACGGTTATTCCCTCCGATGAAAGGGCGCTAATTCTCAATTTTAGGGGCCAACAAGTCAAGGCCTTCCTAGGCGCCAATGGAAAAATTCGAGAACTTATTTTCGTCGACCACCTTGGGACAGATCCTAAGCTTTCTAAAAAAGAAGGGTTTAAGATAGTCAAAAGTGTAGACCTCGACGGTGAAGACTATTTCACTATCATGGAGCGACCTGCTAAAGACCAAGATTTCGAACCAGCGGCGATTGTCAAAACTGAAGACCTGGTTGGCAAATCTAAGAAGCTCTTCGGTCATTTGGCAGTCTATGTAAAAGGTGTCAAATCAGAGGGACGTTTCAAATACGATGAGTTTGAAAAAAACAAATACCCTTTCGTTCTCGATAAGAATGAAGACGAAATTGTTCTCACTGGTCGTCGGATTCGCCTCAATGGAGAGCGAGGTGACCGCTATAAACTTTCGAAAGTTCAAAATGCTGGTGGTGGCGGGGTCGTCAATTTCTTATTCAAGACTTTCTATACCCGCTCTGGTCGCCAGGAAAAAGTCCGCTCTACAATTGTCGAAGAGGGAAATAAGGCGCTCAACGATGACGAGTTTAAGCATTATAAGAAGATAATCGATATAGAAAGAGCGGCGATCGAATTGGCGCGCACAGTAGGTACCCGCACCCATAGCTATAGAGATAGCACCAACCGCATAAAAGCAGTTGCAGCTGAAGAAACCTATAAGCGTTTTGTGACGGTCATTTTACAAGAGACTATAAAAGACCTGGTTACCGAAGAAGAGCAGGAAAAAGTTGATGGAATTGCCAAAGGGGTGATGGATGGCTTTATGCAATGCTTGGAATTTGCCACCGAAAAACGCAATCCCGATGCCTCCGAAAAATGTTTTAAATTATTTGATAAAGAGGGACCGGTGGACACCGCTAGGGGAATTCTGACCCTCAAATTAGAATCTAATGGGCTGGCCGACTTTAAAGACTTTGCCACTCGTCAGTTTAATGCCTGTATTGAGGAGCGCCACGATCCGGTTATCGCGCGCTATCCGCGAACAGAAAATAGTAACGCTTCTAAGCGCGAGGGCATGCGTCTTAAAAAAGAGGCGCGTAAGGTAGTTCAAGGCTGTCTCTATCAAGGCTTCTTAGCGACCATCAATGTGGCGGCGAAACCGCTCTTGTTGAAGCAGGTTAAAGACATAGCCGATAGCCAAAAATTACCCAATCTAAAGCTCTCAAATTACAGCACTAGGCTGATCATAAAAGAGGGCAGTGATTGCCTGCAAGAGGCAGGCTTGATGACCAAGACGGAATATGGCCCCAAGTTTTACTTTGATACACTCAAGCGAATGGAGGCCGATGATTTTCAAATCCTTAGCCTAAGTTGCGTCGATAAGATGACTGAGTCGGCCGGTCGCCAAATTACCCGAAAACTTCTCACTCAACGCTTAAGAGTTGATTCGATAACCTCACAGCAGCGACCACGCTTGGTCAATGCCGGGCTTCGAGATGGATACGATAAGTGTATGGGGGATCAAAAGTTAATAATTTCCCAGAGGAAAAGCGCCTTTTACCGCGAGAAAGAGCGCTTGCGCCGTTATAATTTGGACCACCCGCGAGAGCGACCGATAACAAAAGTTGGGATCGTAGTCCCCAATTTAAATCCCTCAGGCTGTATTCGCTTTATTACAACCGCCTCATTAAGTGCCGCGACTAAGGTCTTAATTGAAGGGGCGATCGGCAGTCAGCAATTCAAAGAATTGCAAGAGCTACACCCAGCGCCCTTTATCAGCTGTTTCGAACGGGAGAAAAGCCGTTTAGAACAAGAATATAAGTCACTTTTTCTAGATACCAAGCGCTACTTAGCGGCCGATATTCAAGCCGCTCAAATGGCCAAGGGCGGGCCACTAAATACGGAAGAAGTTAAAGAAGTCATTGCCGAGAAAGAAAAAGAACTCGAAAAATTGAGTGACTTTAATAATTCCGACTGCCTTAAAAAAGGCATGATCTGGGGCGCCCGTTATGGAACTGGCGCTATCATTGAGGGAATTCTTGCTAAGAGAGATGATTATAATTTCATCAGTTTGAACGCTACAGAAAAAGAATTTATTGGTAAGAATGTCAGTGCCTGCATGCAAGAAGAATTACAAGGGTTTAATACCATTAGTGATCTCCTTTCGGTGCAAAATTTAATACAAGAAGTTTGCTCAGTAAAACTTATTAAAAATTCCCACGTCCAGAAAATTTTCTTTGATCAAGTAATTAGCTTTCGTTTGAAGTCGGCCAAAGAGCACCTTGATGCCGAAGATATTGCAGAGCTAATTCCCAAAATAAGGAAAGGAATTGGCGAGGCGATTGCCAATGAACGGACCCTCGACGACATCTTTGAAAAGGCCAGTACCTCTTCAGGTTTGGGTGTCATGACGGTAATCGAGCATATTTTAGAGAAGAAAATTAGATTTAACCTGGATACTGATGACGATAGGCCAGTTGACGAAAAGCTGGTGCTTAGTACCAGCAAGGCGGCCTTTAAGAGCTTGATGGATGACCGGGGTTATAGAAAAAGAATTGAGAAAGCGGCAGTTGAACCGCGCAAGGGCCATCCGGATACCAGAACTGAAACTCTCGATGATATCCTCGACGATTTTGTCATCGATGCCACCAGAGTGGTTGCCGAAGGATTCTTAAAATTAACCGCAGAAGAATTGCGAAGAGATGGCATATTAAAAACTGCTGGAGATGTTGAGACCTTTCAGGCGAATGCCCTATCGACACTCAATTCCTGTTTTCTTGAGGGCAGGATTAACGGTGAGAGCACTACAACATTTACCGACCGCTGTTTAATACTGACCAAGAACTCCACCACCATTTTTATGATGCGTGACCAATTAGATAAAAATCTGAATGATGCCTCATTGCTTTCAGTCCTGCCGCGCACCGAAGAGGAATTTTCGAAATGGTACCGGGAGCGCACTGGTAAGACCTGGGTCTCGCTTTATAGTGGGGGAAATAAGAAGTGGAGCTTCGAGCTGAATAAAGACAAATGGGTTGAGCTGCAAATCGACCGGATTATGTTGGAGAGTGACGCCGAAACGAAGACCAGTATTACTGATCGCATAAGCTTGGCCAATGCAGTGGTAGGCCCTAAAGAGGGCAAGAAGGAAACCAGGAAAGTGATCACTGAGTTAAAATTGCGAGCGGCCAAAATTATAAGCAGCGAATTGCTGCCCTTGAATATCAATGAAGTATTAGAAATAGGCCCCGACTCTAGCGAAGAAAAAATTAAAAGAGTCCAGACTCTACGGAGCAAGATTACTAGCGAAGTCTTGAGTGAGTACGATAGCTGTCTGGAGAGTACCAAGAGCGATATGCAAAAACACTATGCCAGTGAGAAGAAGTACACCCAATTTGAAGATGGTAAGCGGATGAATACTTGTATAAATACGCTTCGACTCTTAACCACTAAGAAATTACTACCTACAAAGATTTCTGATATTCTTGCCATCATGAGCTCCAATAAATGGGGTAATGACACGCTTGTAAATTCTGTAAAAACGGCCTTTGATAGCTGTTCTAAAGACATTAAAATGGACCTCGATACCTTGGAGTTCAAATACGAATCCGAAATCTGCACTATTGTGGCCCTGACGGATTTTTCTCGCAGCGCTATCGACTACTTCCATCAAGAGACAAAGGGATTTATTAAGCCGCGCCCAAATACTGAACGCGCCTGGAACCGCTGTGTTAACGGAATTAGAAAGCAGGCGATCGATCACGTTACTTTCGTCAATCCTGCTATTGAGGAAATTGCAGAGGCCAAGCTACGGCTGAATGATCAGGAGTTCTATTCTTATATCTTTAGAGAGAGCCGTAAAAATTCTTTTATCGGCCCTTGGGGAGGACTTCCTCAATTAGATGCCAAGTGGTTTCTTGAAAGGGTCACCAATTGTGCCTTCTCTAATTTGGCCCCCAATATTGTAGACGAGTACCGGGATGCCCTCTTTAGTGAGACTAATCCCAAGCTCTCATTGAATAAACGAGAAAAAGTATTTGTCGGTCAATTCTTAACCTTGATTAAAGATGTACTCAAAGTTAAGCGGCCAAATGGCAAACCAATCCATATTAGCAATAAGAAAGAGTACGATCCCGACCTAGGCGGAAGCGGCGAGGTCTCGGGAATCCTACAAACTATCAATTCAGTAAATGATCAGGTGATCCCCTATATTAGGATGATTGCTCAGTACTTGAATTTTGGTGACTATGACAATACCCGTGCCCAGGCGATGCTGGCGGACTTTAAAGCAAAATTGATGAAGAAAATCGAGCAGGGGAATGGCGTTATCGACTTAGATGATATCACTCAAATTTTCCTCGATTCAGATCTTTCAGATTATGCTATCCAGGCCTTTTTAGCCGATACCATTGTTAAAGGCGCTGAAAAAACTTTTAGAGATGAGGGCTGGGGACTGTACTACCTCTATAAGGCGGCAGGGCCAAAAACAATTAATAGGATTTTTAGAAAGGGTGGACCCAATTACCATATTTTTAAAGACCTCAAAGTTGATGTCAAAGACTTTGCAACAGGGGACAAGAAACCTGACCTCAGTATCGTGAAGACAAAATATGAAACCAGTATCATGAGCGCTCTAGTGAATGACGATGCACCCGGTGGATTTGCCGACTATATGATGACCAACGGGGTTGTTGATGGATTAATGGAAAAGCTAGGAGAGGCCGGAAATATTTTCTCAAGCACCACTTGGGGACTAGTCTTTGGTGTCGTCAGCACCAGTGACTTCGATTGGAATGTGATTAAGTATAAGTCGAAAGGCAAGAGCGCTATTAAATACTTCTCGCAGAATGTTTTAAAAGTTCAATTGCTAGAGCTGACTCCTCTGACTGAGAAGTATAATAAGTCGGTCGCTAGTGATGGCAAAGGTAATCCCTACGCCAACGAGATCAAGCGCCAAATTGAAGCAGTTGCCGAAAAAATTAAAAGGAATAAAGACAAACTTACCGAAAAAATTACAGAGGCCGTCAAACAGTAGACCCCTTACATTTTCTTAGGGGCAGGAATTCCCAGAAGATCTAATCCACAGTGCATAACTTGACCGACTGCTTTGGCCAAGGCCAGGCGCGCCTGCTTGAGGGGTTCATTGTCCGCTTTTCCTATCGGGCATTCTGCGTAGAAGGAATTAAATAGCTTTCCTAGCTCAAAAAGATATCCCGTTAGCTGCATTGTTTTAAATTGCAAGGCGGCGGTTTCAATAGTTGAATTAAAACTCGATAGTTTTACCAAAAGCGCTAACTCCTGTGATTTTTGTAAGAGTTGCCACTGAACACCTTCAGCTTTCTTATACTCGAGTTTTTCACAGAGCGAGTGAATCCTGGCATGCACGTATTGCAAGTACGGGCCGGTCTCGCCATCCAATTTTAGCCACTCGTCACTATCAAAAACGATCTTGCGATTATTATCCATTCGGATCATACCGTATTTAATCGCCCCATTGGCCACCATGCTAGAGGTTTCATTAATTTCAGCATCAGTCCAAACACCCCGATAGCGCTCGAGGTAATTTTTGGTAATAGCTTTTTCCATGCTGTGGACTAGGTCCATAAGTGGAACGATATTTCCCTGGCGGGAGCTCATGGCGCCGTCAGGCAATTCCACTACGTCGTACTGCAAGTGCAGGCATTTCTGGGCCTGTTCAAAGCCAATTTTTTCTAATAATTTGAAGACTTGCCGAAAGTGATGGGCCTGTCGGTTGTCGACTATATATATGCTCTGTTCGATTCCAAATTCTTCAAATTTAACCTTGGCCAGCTCAACATCTTTGGTAGCGTAAAGCCCGGTTCCGTCGCGTTTAATCATTAGGCAAAAGCCCAGCTTATCCTCAGAGAGGTCCATGCCAATAGCGCCTTCCGACTCTACTAGCTTTCCACTTTTGTGCAGTTCCTTTGCAAACTCTAGCGAGGGGCTATCAACTTCCGACTCAAAGAACCAGCGGTCAAATTCAACCCCCGCCCAGGCATAGGCCTCTTTCATCAAGGCCAGTGACCACTGACGGGTTTCCTTCCAGAGAAGGTAAAATTCACCCTCTTTTTTCTCTAGCTGAACTAGTATTTCAGTTAATTGCTGACGATTTTGATCTTCACTCTCTGAGCCCAATTCATCTTCTAACTTATGATTGGCGAGAGTATACATTTTTCCTAGCCAGGCCCCACGATTTTCCTCTGGGGTTGGCTCATTATTGTGATATTTCATATACCAGAGAGTTTTGGCAACGTGAGTTCCGACATCTCCAGGATAAGTTGTCGAGACAACTTCGTGACCGAGGTAGCGGTGCAGACGAACCACGGCATTTCCCAAACAAAGGTTCCGCATATGCCCAACATGTAGGATTTTATGGGTATTGGGTTGTGAGTATTCCACCATTGTTTTGGGATAATTTTCTGTAATTTTCTGTTCAAAAAAGCGCCCGTCTAAAAGCTCTTCTAGAAACAAATCGGCCAGGCCTTCAGGTTTAAAGAAAAAATTAAAATAGGGACCGGCGGCGACGGCACTTGCTAGCTGTGGCGGTAACTGACTTTGGCAGGCTTCGAGCTGGCCAGAAATTTTTGGTGGGGCCATCCGGCAGCTCTTGGCCAAGGGAAAGCAAGGATAGGCGAAATGCCCCATTTTAAGATTGGGGGCGTCCCCAATAGAATGGTAGATCTCTTCTAAGGACTGGCCATGACCGGGGAAGCACAATTCCAGGCGTTCTAAAATGAATTGAGACAGGGTCAATAATACCGAGTTGTATAGGGGTTTCATGGGCGACTCCACTGCATGGTATACTATCCCTAATGAAATATGAAAAGCCAATCTTCTGGGGCAACTATTTAGGACTTCTTTTTGTGGTGGGGCTACTTTTTGGAGTGGTGGCAAACGCCCAAGTCCAGGCCTTGTCTGAGGCGGAAAAAAAAGAAGAAGAAGAGGCCTTTAAGATTAAAAAAATAATGGAGGTCGATACCGTCAAGGGCTCGCAATTTGATCCCTCTTTAATCAATCAGGCCGAGAGAAGCTTGATCGATAATCAAATTAAAAAACTCCAAAATGACGAAATTGACCGCAATATCTCAGAACCCAGAATTTCCAATGAGTATTTTCAAGGCCAGTACCTGATCTATGACTGCCGCCAACGGCATTATGTCTGTGTCAACTCAGCAAGCTTTGATAAGTGCAGGGGTCGACGTGATGAGGCACTCGATGAGCGGCGCTTTCTACTTCCCTGTGCCCCACTATTAGAATTTAAGTCTCAGAAAGAATGTTTTCAGGAGCATTATAAGCAGGTTCACCAATTGGGGAATCGTAAATTCTGTGTCAATCGAAGTACTTATAGGCTTTAGCGGCGAAGAAATTTCTTAAACATTAAAAAGTGCTCACCAATACCAGGAATATTGAATTTCTTGCCTGATACTTCAAAGCCAACTTTTTTATAAAAACCAACCGCTGCCTCTCGGGCATTACACCAAACCAGGCTACCTTGATTTTGTTTAACTAGAGGAAAAGCAATTTTTAAGAGTGCCGAGCTGGAGCCCTTTTTCTGATTTTCTGGCAGGGTCGCCATACCTCGCAGACGGTACTGCAAGGGTTCTTCAAATTTTGGATTGTTTTGAAAATAAAAAGAAGCGACACTGACAAGTCGTCCCTCTTCGAATGCTCCCAAATGAAAGGTCTGGTCTTCGGCGTCACCTGGGTAGACACACTCTTTGGTCGTCTGATTTTTTCTAAGCATTCTGTGTCGAATTGGAATGGTGTCATTCGCATTGATCTGTAATACTTTCAATTGGTTACCTTGATGTGTGTGTCAGCCAGTTATAGAACGCTGACCCCTCTTTGTCATATGCAATGCAAAATCTACCTAATTAATAGGTCTTAGAAATTCGAAACAGATTCTCCATTCCCAGTTTGGCAAGCGCCTCTGAGAAGAATTCAAAAAGTATATTGGAATGACCGCTATCCGCTCCCAACCAATCGGCGCGCAAATAGAAAAAGCATTGGGCGCCTTTATTGGCCTGGGTAATATGAATTTCTCCCAGCAATCCCTTGAGGAAGCCGCGATCAAAGCTGAAGTTGTAGAGCCCGACACCTTTTATGCGAGGCAGTTTAAAGGCCAGGCGCATTTTTATCGGCAGGATACTAGAGACCAGTAGAAAGTTGACCCGCCCGTCCTGATAGCTACTTTGCTGAACAAAGCCCAGGTATTCGCTGTAATTTTCATAGAGGGCCAGTTTGCGCCATGCGAAACGGCAAGACTTAGGGTGCAGCCCGGCCATGCGGAAGGCCAATTTTTGGCGTCCGGGCTTGGGTGTGGTGACTTTGCTCTCGGCATAGACCTGACCTTTTTTAATTATTTTTTTAATTGTTTTAGTAAATTTCAACTTTTCCATTGGAAGTGGGGCTGGGAGCCCCTGTGCGCCAGGAGAGCTTTCTAGGAAAGTAAAAAAAGTGGCTAAACTTGCCAGCAATATTAGATTTTTAGTGATTTTTTTTTGCATCGTACCTTTTCACTTGGTGCCATGGCCCATTATTTTAAAAGACATACTTTTAAAAAAGCATAACAACTCGGATAAGATTAGCCCATGGCCATTTCAAAAGTAACTCGACGCGGAAAAACAAAAGACGCCATAATTGAGGCCAAGGATCAGCGTTGGCACTGCCGTAATCGGATAACACTGGTTTTTGGATCCAACGACGTTGAAGAGTTGGATACCTATGTTTATGGCAATCATAAAGTCGAATTTAAAACAGTTCAATTCCATCAGGCAAAATCAAAGGCAATTGAAGAAATCCTAGATAATTGCGTGGATGAGTACTACCGCGGCCATGTCACCCAAGTTCATTGTGATTTAAGCAGCGATGGCAAGACCGTTACGGTAGAAGATAACGGTATCGGCATGCCACTTTCAAAAGTTCAGCAGGTTTATGCAGAATTTAGAACCGGCTCAAAATTTAAAGATGAAGAAGTCGATGAAAAGGGATACCTGCACAGGACTTTAGGACAGAATGGTCTCGGTGCTGCGGCGACTTGCCTAACCAGTGATGAGTTTATCGCTAGGGTTCGCCATTATAATTCTAAAAAAGAACAGACTTATACTTTCACCAACGGTGCTCTTAAAATTAAGAAAACCCGTCCCAAACCTTTTAAAGGTCATTCTGGGGTTAAAATCACGGTAAAGCTGGCGAAAGAAGTCTATAAAAATCCAATTATTGATGCCGATCTCTTGCGAAAGAGGATTATCGACTTGGCCTATAATAATCCCGGTCTGATTTTTACTTTTAATAAAGAAAAGTACGTTTATAAAAAGGGCATGTATGAATTGGCCCGCCGGCTGGATGAAAAAAATGCTCAATTAGTAGGGGATGACGCCTATAAATTTGACGCAAAAAATACCAAAGGTAAAAAAGTTAAAGGACTAGTTGATATCCATCTCTCAGTCTGTATTGATAAGAAAAGTGAAGAACGCGAAAAATTTATTTCTTTTGTAAATTCTTCACCGACCTTTGATGGCGGTTTTCACCAAGACCGCGTCCGCAGAATTTTTATCAATATGATTAAGACCAAACTTGAAAGGCTTGCCAAGAAAGAGAAGGTCACGATTGTAGACAATGATATTCTTGCGGGAATGACTTTTGTAGTCGGCATTACTATGCCAAACCCTCGCTTTGAGTCTCAAACTAAGAGAAAATTAGTGCGGGACCAGAACTTAGAAAAAAGTATTGAAAAATTTATGCATAAGTATGGAACTAGCTTTATTCGCAAAAATAGTGAATTCCTAGAAACCATCATGGACCGCGCCCGATCACGTGTTAAGTGGCAAAATCTTAAAGATGCCGACAAACGAGGACGCAAGCAGAAGAAAGTCAGAGTTGAAAAATTACTCGACGCCAATGAAAGAAAAGACCGTTCTCTTTGTTCACTGTTTATATGTGAAGGAGATTCAGCGATTGGTGGACTTCGTTCAGCAAGAAATCGTCTCTACCAAGGGGGCATCGCCCTCAGAGGTAAGCCGATGAATGTCGCGCAGGCTTCAATTAAAGATGTTCTAGAAAATAAAGAATTTTCTAATATTATGGCAGCAGTTGGCCTGACCATCGGCCGTCCGGCAGAAATGGATGACCTGCGGTTCTCTAAAATCGTTTTTTTAGCTGACTCTGATGTGGACGGAGGGCATATTAACACCCTTCTCGCCAATTTCTTTTACACCTACTGGCCAGAACTCTTTACTGAGGGCGCCATTCAGTTAGCAAAAGCTCCACTTTTTGAAGTGGTGACTGACAAGGAGACCCTCTATGTGGAAACTCCTGGTCAATTGGAAAAACTTAAAAAGAAAAATCCAAAGATTAAGGCCATTCATCGCAATAAAGGGCTAGGGGAAATGTCTCCCGAGGCCTGGAAACATGTCTTAGACCGGGAAAATTTCACCATTTTAGAAGTTCCAGACTCGGGTGAAGCTCAGGCAATGCTGGAAGTTTGTTTTGGAAAAGACTCCGGCCCTAGAAAAGACCTCTTGATGGAAGATGGGGCGTCTTATGCCAAATCCAAGGCAAAATCTCGATCTAAAAAGGCCAGCAAGAAAAAAACTAAAAGTGCCACTAAGAAAAAGTCGCCGGCCAAGAAAACAAGTAAAAAGAAAGTAGTCAAAAATATTAAAAAGAAAAAAGCTAAAAAGAAGAAATAAAGTATGGAAGACGAATACCTTCACGCCCTAGATTCAGTCCCTCTCAGTGATATTGTACGCAGTGAGTATAGGACCTACCAGATTTATACTCTTATGGATCGGGCCATTCCCTATCTAAAAGATGGCCTCAAACCTGGACAGCGACGGATCCTTTTTACTCTTTATAAAAATCAAAGTAAGGGACTGGTAAAAGTTTCGGCGGCGACAGGTCTTGTCTTAACACTCCACCCCCATGGGCCTGCCTCGATCGAGTCAACCATTGTTAACTTGGCACAGGATTATACTTTTTCAAATAATTATCCGCTGATTGATAAGAAAGGATACTTTGGTGAGCGAATGGAAACCTCGCCTGCCGCCGGAAGATATATCGAGTGCAAGCTCGGAAAGCTGGCCGAGTTCTTGATCTTTGATGATATGAACCAAGTCAAAATGATTCCTAATTACGATGAAACAGTTATGGAACCAGAAGGGCTCTTACCAAAACTTCCGCTAATGCTTTTAAATGGTGCCGAAGGGATTGGGACAGGTTTTTCTTCTGTCATTCCGGCCTTTCATCATAAAGATATAATCGCTTCGATGATTCAATGTGTAGTCAAAGGCAAGGCTAAGAAAATTAAGCCTTTCTTCCACCATTACACCGAGCAAATCATAGCCGACAAAGGGCGCTTTCTTTTTCCTATGCGTTTTGAAGAAATTGCAGGAAAAATCCATATTACCGAAATTCCTAGAGGTTATGATGCCGCAAAAGTTTATCGCTTCCTAACCAAATGGATCGATAAGGATTATATCAAAGACTTCACCGACTCTAGTGTCGGCAACGATATTAATATTGAACTTATTTTTAAACGCGGCCAACAGCCAACTTTAAAGGAAGTCCAAGATAAGATGAAGACCACCTCATCCATTAGCCCCAATTACACTTTAATTAGTGAGCGGGGAGTTCGGATCTTTAAAACTCCGGATGAGATCATTAGCATTTTTACAGAACAGAGATTGGCAGTTGTTAAACGGCGTTACGAACTTTTAATGGAAGAGAGCAAGGCGCGGATTCAGCAAAATAGTGAAATCGTAAAATTTATTAAAAATAAAGAATATATTGTCGCCACAAAGTCTGCCAACCGCCGGACTTTTGTCGATTATCTTGGGTCTAAAAGATATAAATACTCCGATTACCTGGCCGATATGCCGATTTATCGCATGACTAAAGATGAAGTGAAAAAGCGCCAACTCTTAATCACTGAAGACCAGAAAAAGCTAAAAGAATACACCAAGATCGCGGGCTCAAAAGCACTGGTAAAAAAGAAATTGGTAGAAGAGCTAGGGCTTGTCGATACTAAGATGAATGAATGGTTGAAGGCCAAAGAGCAAGAAAAGAAAAAGCTCGAAAAAAAGGGCCAGAAGCGCGGTAAGAAGACTAAGAAAAGGCTTCGGCAATAGACTTATTTTGATTGCATAGGGGGAAAGATCTCAAAGACTTTCTCGTTATCAAGAGAAAAGGCGATCGCCCCCAATTCCATTAAATAAACTCGTAAAATTTGATTGGCATCCATATCGGGATACTCACTTTTTAAGCGCTCTAGTAGTGCTTTTTCTTTCTGCCTTATAATCACTCCTATTTCTGTTTCTTTACTGCGCTCTAGGAAGAAAAGCACAAAGCAGTAAGGCATTTCTTTTATTTTAGGAATGATATTACTCATTCGCGCGGCAACTCCTCGGTGCTCGTCGGAGTTCAGATTGAAAAAGAGGTCCAGCATATATCGGAAGGCCTCTTCAACTATGGTTTTCTTTTCTTTCCCGAAATAATAATAAATAAGCGAGCGCGTGACGTCGGCGTATTTGGCGATATCGCTTAAAGTCCATTTTTGATGACCTTTAGAGACCTCTAGTCGCAAAACGGTATTGCAAATCTTAAAGTAGACTTCTTCTTTATTTCCCTTTCCTGCCATGGCAACTTATCGGTTTATGCCTCTAAAACCCAATTACCCAACCGTCCCCGTCGGGTACGTTAAAAAAAGATGCCCCTATGGCCCAAATAGTTAATATTATTTTGAATAAAATGTGACTTAATGCTAACCTATTAATAATTGGAAAACTTATTGAGGTTAGACTTACCTTCATGGAGGAAGTTTTATGAGTCTTACGAAGGCCGATATTGTAGAAAGAGTTTATAAAGAAGCGGGATTTTCTAAAAAGGAAGCCTCTGATTTAGTAGACTTAGTATTCAAAGTTATCAAAGCTACGCTAGCTCGCGGAGAGAAAGTTAAAATTTCTGGGTTCGGAAATTTTTCTATTCGAGACAAAGCAACACGTATCGGAAGGAATCCTCAGACAGGGGATGCAATGGAAATTTCCGCGAGAAGAGTGCTGACTTTTAAACCTTCGCAGGTCTTAAAAGAAGACATCACAGTTCGCTACGCCCATCGCATTGACGATAAAGGGAAGGAAGACACTTCGGTTCCAGCAAAAGAGGGAACTGTTAGGGCCTTAAGTTCATTTATGGCCAATTCTGAAGAAGGCAACGAATAATAGGGAGCTCTCTTGAGTACCATCGAAATACCAAATAAATCACATTTTAAGACGAATGAAGTTTGTGGACTAACCGGTGTTAAGCCCTACGTCCTGCGTTTTTGGGAAGCGGAATTTGATCAAATTGCTCCCATCAATTCTTCTTCGGGCCAAAAGTTATTCGTCCATAGCGATATAGAAGCGATCGCTGTTATAAAGAAATTACTTTTCGAAGACAAGAAAACTATTGAAGCCGCCAAGGCCGAGCTGCCGCTGATTCTTTCTGGATCTGCGATTGCAAACGAAGGTGAGGAAGAAGAGGCCTATGTTTCGATTAGAGGTCTCGACAAGGCCGATCTCGAAAACTTAGATCTTGTAAAAGAAGGTCTTCACAAAATTTTAAGACGGACTTCAGAATTGAAGCAAATCCATAGCTGGTCCTAAATCACCAATACCATTTAGATGCTTTTTGATGTTTGGCATTCCCACGCTCACGCTCTCTCGAGTTTTTAAAAAATAACTATCGATTACTTTTTTAACACTTAGAAGTTCTAATTCAGCGATCACATTTTGAATTTTCTTTAATTCACTCTCAAGACAAGGCAGGATTTTTTCGGGCCATCTAGGCCAAGGGTTAACCTGCCATTCGTGTTGACTGACTTCTTCTTCACAGAACTCCGTCAAATCATCAAGTAATTGAAAAACAACTCCCAGAGAAGAGCCAAGTCTGGCCAGTTTCTTGAGAACTCGCAACTGATTAGGTATTTGATCGCGGTCGATACACAGCGCCCCACCAACCAGCGCCAGTTGAATCAAGCGAGCGGTCTTAAATTGATGCGTCTGGATTAAGTTTTGCCAGTTCTCAGACATTTCACCGGAGAGGTCCAGCACTTGCCCTTGGATAAGTCCTTTAGGGCCGGTGGCGTAAGCAAAGAGTTTTAATAGTTCTTTGAGATGGGGGGATTCAGATTGGCCCAGCATTTGGTAGGAAAGATTTAAGAGTCCATCACCAACCAGCACCGCCTGCCACTGGCCGAAGGCCTTATGGGTTGAAGGCCTTCCTCGACGCATGTCGTCGTCATCCATACAGGGAAGGTCATCGTGGACCAAGGTATAGGCGTGGTGGAGTTCTAGCGCCACTGCCAAATTGACCGGTCCCTCTACAAAGCTATCGAGTTTACTTTCCTGACCTAAGTTTGCAGCTAGGTCGTGGTGAATAGCGCCAACCAGTAGCGGTCGAAAAAGTTTTCCCGAGGGAAGAACCGAGTAATTATAGATTTCCCTAACCGTGTGATTGGGGGTTGAGCGCCCAAGGCAAGAGGCCAGCTTTTGATCAATAATGTTACGGTAGTCGGCCAATTCAAACATGCAGGAAACTTAGCAGAAAGGCCTTTGTCTGACAACGCTGAGCTATTGGATACGAGGAGGATTCATTTGGCCTAGTGTTCCGCTGAGCTGCATTTGATAATAACCTTGCTCATCTTTCTTTTTGCCACCAAAGAAAATGTTGAGAATGGGAAATTTTTCCATAAATTCGTCAGAGAATTTTACCTCTCCAGTTAAATCAACTTTTGAGCGCGCTGGTGTGACTTGGTTTAGTTTAATTTTACCTTTGAACTTGGCAGATAAAGGGGCAGCATCTCCCCCAATTTCTAAGCTTTGAATTTGGAGATTAGTTTTTTTGGATAGGTTGGCCTTGAAAAACAATTTTCCTATCGTCATCGATGGTATATCGAAATTCATAATCTTTTGGCCTAGCACCCTAAAGGTAGTAGATTTTAGCAAGATAATAGCACTATTTAGGAATTTGCCCTCGCTTTTTAAAAGCGCTTCAATATTAAACAGACCAGCGATGGTTTTTAGGTTGGGATTAATTCTTCCAAGAATCTCTCCATCAATATCTGTTTCCTCAATTTTGACCGCTACTTTATTAAAAGAAACTACCGGGTAGGCCTTTATTTTTGTCTTGCCTTGATTAATTTCAGCATAAAGCCTTATGCCAAGTGGTGACAGGCTAGGCGAATGTAGTCCAGCTTGCATCTTTTCAAATTTTAAAAAGCTGCGGGGATTTCTAAAGCAGATCCCTGAAAAAACCGGCTTGGTCAAAATGATTTTTGGAAAGAATAGGGAGGTCTCAATTTTTTCGTACTGTATTGGACAAGAGCTCTGAGAATTTAAGGCATTAATAGCTAGTGTTTTGAGAGTATCTTGAAAGGGGAAGTGCAATAAGAAAGAGACTCCTAGTATAAATACCCCAGCAATTGCTACCCTTATGCCTTTTACTTTCACCGACTCATAAATTTCGTCGTCTAATTGATTAGGGAGGGCATTTTTGGAGCTCATTTCTTAAGTCTCCCGAATTGAATCAAGCTAATACTACCTTTAACGAAAAGATCCTTGGCCCGGCGCTTGCTAATCTCAATACTAGAGACCCTAAATTTCTGTTGGTCTAAAAAATTAACTAACATATCGGTTAAATTTCGAGTCGAGAGCCTACTAAAGGTTATGTTTATATTGGTCTTAGAAACGCCACCTTTGGGTTTACTACTAGCAAAACTTTTAACTTTAATTGCATTGGTTGGTATTTTTAGAGGGCCTAGAATTCGACCTAGGCGCGCCTCAAGATCGCTTTTTGATCTAAAGGTGGTGGTGGCAATTACATTTTTACCAAGATTACCTAAATTACCTTTTTGAGAATTATAAGAATTAATCAAATTAAGCATTTCTTTCTTACTGTCTATTTCACCTCTAAGTCCCCAATTACTGAAAAAGAGAATCAATACCAAGCTTAGCGGCGCTAAGATGGCGCCAATACTTAGTACTTGATTGATTATTTTATGCTGA
The DNA here is from genome assembly GCA_018646195.1 of Halobacteriovoraceae bacterium. Taxonomy (GTDB): domain Bacteria; phylum Bdellovibrionota; class Bacteriovoracia; order Bacteriovoracales; family Bacteriovoracaceae; genus JABGVH01. Next base: position 16,885 of record JABGVH010000123.1, on the reverse strand, counting down.
GTAGGGTTGAGAGGACTGAGAGCGTCGTTAATCTGTTGTTGAATCGGTCCACTTCTAAACGAATCAATTTGCTTGAAAATAAACTCGTCGAGGGCCCGAAGGAGATTTTTAATTTTTTCCATCTTATTTCTCTTGGTAAGACATGCTTAAGGATTTTTCACCTTTTTGGTAATCGAGCTTTAAACCGGCCAAACTTGCACTTTTTAAATAAGTTGCGAGTGTTCCAACTTCCTCAGGAGTGTTGCCGCGGAAGGATGCCTGAACTTCTCCATCCGCACTTATAAACTTTATTAAATTGATATTTTCATTGGAGGAGAGTATTTGACTGAGGTGAACAAGCGGCGCCACGGCATTGACGCTGGTAGCGGCCATTACCATTTTTACTTCTTGCTCAACAGCACGATTTTTCTTCTTCAATATTTTGAGAATTCTTTCAGGCTTATTTCTAAATTGTCGCTGCTCTTTTGAAGTTAGGCCAAGGGAAGAATTCTTAATTCTTTTCTTAAGGGTAGAGTTAAGTGACTTTAGCTCTGGTGTGAGGAAGATCATTTTTTCTAATGACATTGTCGCCAATAAGAAAAGCGTAATGACCATTAAACGGGTCCAAATAAATGCTGTCGAGTGGATTGGAATATTCTGGCTAAAGCTCGACGAAAAGCTTCCTTTTAAAAAGTTCGCCGGTGGTAGTTTAGATTTTTGGGCCTGGGCCATTAAGAGGGCAGTCGAAAAAGAGAGCTCTTTGTCTTCAAGAGCTTCTGAGTTTCTAGGCAAAATTCCCAATTCCGTAATATGCTCAAATTTGATATTAACCGCTTGGGTGAGGAAGTTGGTAATATTATTTATTGAACTGCTTCCTCCTGTTAAATAGATGGTTTCCAGCGCCTGTCCATGTTTGACTCTATAACCAAGCTCCCAGCGTTTAAGTTCTAGAACTAGTGGCCAAAGTGTTTGCTTCATTAGCTTTGCAAACTCTTGCTGGTCTTTCTCTACCGTCTCATATTGATTATCAGTCAATAAAAAGCAATTCTCATGCTTATAAACGATCGCCTCATTCATTGGGATTTTATAAGTGCTGGCGATGACATCATCTATATTTTTTCCACCGAGATAAGAAGTATGATTTGAAATTACTCTTTTATTTAAAATTACATAGGCCTTGGTTGTCTCATGGCCTATATCAACAATGGCAATTGGACCTTGAATGTTTTTATAATCAACAAAGCAATTGACAAGCGAAAGCTCACTGGTGAGCACTGCCGGAAGGATATCTTTCTCTTGAAGTTTTCTAAAATACTGCTCGAAATGCTCTCGTTGAGTAATATTAATTATAGCTTCCGTTTTGCCAGGATGCTTAACCATGGCGGTAGTAAAGTGGGCCTGATTAATCGAATAGGGCAGGTTCTCATCTAATTGAAAGGGAACCATCATTTCGGCTTTTTTGCGATTAGTAACTGGTAAATCTAAATAGCGAGAAGTGATGTGGATATTTGGAATTTGGGCGATTACTTTTCCAGCATAGGGGCCATCTAGGTATTCTTGGATTATTTCTAACTGCAGCTCTTCATTTGTAAGTCCATCTTTGTACTGTTTACGAACTTTATCTAAAACAATTTCATGAAAATTGATTAGGCTTAATTGCTTGCGCTCGAAACGTGTTTCGAGAAATTTTAGAGAGTAACTACCAATGTCTATAGAGAGAATATCCATGGATTTATTTTAACAAAAGACTGGAGTAAAAGGTACTGATACATAGTTGACTATTCAACTCGGATTTCAATTACCCTCGGCTCCATTAGTTGAATTATTTCTTCTTTCTCTTCTTTTTCTTTTTTCTTTTTTTCTTCTTCTTCTTTCTTTTTCTTGGCCTCTTCATCTAGATCGTCGTCGTCGTCGTCTGGGTCCTTCTTTTTCTCTTTTTTCTTCTTGGGGGAGGGTTTAATTGGCAGGTCGATATAGGCCACCAGGTTATAGCTAGCGCGCTCATAAGTTCCCGAAGAAACGACTTTATAGAGCTTTCCAGCTGCCCCTATACGCAGCCCTGCCTTTGCAAATTCCTTGACTCTCTCCTTATAAGTGTCGGCGTCGACAACACCTAGGGAAGAGACAATATAATCCTCAAACTCTTTAGTATTCTTAAACTTCTTGGCCTTTTGCTCCAACTCCTCATCTCCATCTCGATGGCGAAAAAACTCCTCGATTTGAATTTCGGTAATCTTTGGAAACAGAATTTTGAGCTGGTTTTTAGTTATCTCGTTAACTTGAATGATGGCCGTCTGATGAACAGTTAGCTGATTCTTGATTAGGTCTACCAATTCGTCGTCCCAGCTCGGGAGCAGGTAGAGCTCATCTAGAGAAGTCATAGGAGCGTGCTTGGCGACAATTTCTTTTAAGTTAAACTGGCTTTCTGCCTCACTTAAGTCGGCATTATTTAGTGCCGACTTATCCGATACATAGTACTTAAGCTCTTGAATCAATAATTCCGGTTCGACACTTCCGTACTGGGATTGAAAGTCTTCACTGCTTTCCATTTTATCTGTGAAGGCCGATTTTAGGGTTTCTAATAATTTTCCTTCAATATATTGCTGAGGAGTTTTCTTGGCGGCAGAGTCTGGATCGTCGTCGTCTGGCTCCTCCTCCTCTTCATCTTCCTCCGTTTTAAAAACCCGCAGGGTATTAGGATTGAGGAAACCAGAGACAGGAGTTATTGTGACGGCTATTTCGCCCTCAAGAATCATCGCCTTTTTAAAGTCTGCAATAGCGGTTCTCTGCAATACATCTAATCCTTTAGGTTCGGGAATAGGGAAAATAAAAGGCTGGGTAATGATCGCCTCAATATCACTGGGATTGACGGTTCCCTTTAAGCTTTCATTTTTAGCGATTAAATTACGGCCTTCTTGATAAAGCCGCAGTTTGGCCAGGGCAAAACGTATTCCCGCCTCGGCATTGATCTTGGCACGTAAACGATCTTGAATATTATAAACCCGAATTTTATTGAGGCTGGTCTCAAAAGAAAAATCCGCCAGTAAAAAAGAGAGAATAGCTATTGAAGAGATGACCATTAAAAGCGCAACTCCGCTTTCATTTTTTAGGTTCTTTAAGGGAGAATTAGAGATCTTCATCATCTTCTCCCGGTTTATCCTTAGCGACTTCTTTTTCGGCTTTTTTTCGGTCTTCGTAATCTTTTTTGGTATCAAAATTCGGCCATAGCGAGCGGAAAGTTCGGCTTACTTCGAATTCACTATTGTTTTTATCAACCCAGGTCAGAACCAATCTAACTGCTTTCAGTGAATATTTGCGATTACCAAGTGTTTCTACAGAGCTTTCAAATTTTTGAGTGGCGGAATTCCAATACTCGAATTGCATTTTTTTAATATTGCTCAATAAGGTATATTCTTTTGCTACTCCCCAATCGAGTTCGCCATCAAAGGGATTATTGGCCAAGAATTGGCGCACTAAGGTTAAGGGGGCCTCTTTGTTTTTTTCTTCCTCACTAGAAGTCACAATCGAATAACGGACCCATGCAAAGCGAGAGTGGCGGACATCTTGAACTTTTCGTCGATTACTTGCAGTGAAAAACTCAAAGGAGTTGCGATCACTTTTTATACTGGGAATCGGGTCTCCTCGATAGCTGACCCCTGAAAATTGTTCGCTAGGGGTGAAAGTAAAACTAGGCTTTGGACTATCACCCTGGGGAACTTTATTCCTGTCGTCTTCTTTCTTATGTTCATAGGCGAAATAAGCAGGGGAGAAGATTTGGCTAAAGTCTAGAGCAAATCGCCCAAGCGCACCTTGAACGGCCATCATTTCACGGTCTTCCGCTAGAATTTGATCTTTGGTATCGGTACTATTTTCAATAATTGTATAAACTCCGACCATTAAAAAAGTCAGCAGTGTAATGGCAACCATTACTTCTACTAAAGTGAAACCATTTTGCTTTTTTAAGCTAGTCATTTATAAACCACTAAATACAACTTTGGCCTTAGCATTGTAGAGCCAAGTTGTAAGTCCGTAGGAGCTATTTGTCGCCTTACTCTTAACCAGTACATTGACTTGCCAGAGCAGCTTCTCCATATTTTCTTTTATTTGGGAAAAAATTTGTTTTTCGAAAGGATTACTTTCACCGGCACTCTCTCCTTGAATTTTAGACAGGTCGGGAATTAAAAACTTCTTATAGGTGATGGTGTATTCGTAATCAGGATAGCCTTCAAAGCTCTTTTTCACTGGAGCAACTGTTAGAGAGTCTTTTAAGTCTGGTGGGTCGAGAATGACTTCGTTGAGTTTTTCGATGGTCAATTCTTTTAAGAAAATCTCTTCTTTCAGGTTTGTCGAGCTGGAGATATTGTAGCCCTGAGCCCCCATGAAGGCGGTTATAAAGACCGCAAAGAGCGCCAAGGCGATCATCACTTCGATTAGAGTCATGCCTCTTTGCGACTGTTGAAATTTTTGAACTATTTTAACCATTCTGTAAAAATTTCCTTGGCCTTATCATTTTGTAAATCGATAAGATCCTCTTCATCAACTTCAGAGTCTATTTTATAATACTCTCGTTTAAATTGGCTGGTAAAGGGGTCTAATGCCAGGTAGGCCAGCTCTTCGTCAGAGGCAAGGATAATAATCCCAGCATCCTTTTCTCCAGTAGGGTAGACATATAGCGCCGCATCTCCATCTAAATTTAATTGCCTATCGAGAGAGCTACCGACACCAATTATTTTCACACCCTCTTCAACCTTATGGTTTTCTGACTTGAATTCGGCAACTTTATTAAATTTCTGATTGAGCTTTTCTATTTTTTTGTTGAGAAGCTTTCGATCTTCAAGGGACTCAACAATTTCCTTTTGCTGAACTTTTGGCAGCACAAAAGAATCGTTGGGACCATATTCAACGGCATATTCTTGGGGTGCTTCGTCTAAGATAAAATGAATGCGGACGATTGCATTTCTAAGGGTGGCCTCGTCGCCGGAAAAGCGAACCGCCCTCTCTAGGTTATCAAGCGCTTTATCAAGGTCTAGCCTAGAGGAATGGGTGAAGTTTGTTACAGTAGTAAGAATAATAACGATCAGAAAGAGGGCCACTAGGATTTCAATTAGTGTGAACCCTCCTTGGGATTTTAGTGGGACTTTTCTAATTGACTAGCTCCCGGTTCCTTTCTTTTCTTTTAGGTAGATGTCAGCATCGGTGCCTTCTCCGCCTTCTTCATTATCAGGTCCATAGGAAAAAATATTAAAGGTTTTTCCGTCAGATTCGTAAACATATTCTCCATCCCATGGATCGAGAGGGACATTTTCATCCTCTAAGAACCCGTTAGGCGGATAATCTTTACATTCTTTTCCACCAGTAGGTTTTTGAACCAGCGCCTGTAAGCCTTGCTCAGAGGAAGGATAGTAGCGGCATTTTCGCCGGTATTCTTTTAAAACTTTTCCTATACTTTGCATTTGGATTTTTGCCGAATCAATTTGGCCATTTAAAAGCTGGTCAAAGATTTTTGTGGCGACAAATGTACCGGCAATACCGAGTAGGGTGAGCGCGACTAGAATTTCTACTAAACTGAATCCCACTTGGGACTTAGCGAACTTTTGAACTGTTTTAACAAGGTGTTTCTTCATGCTTTTATTCTCCTTAAAGGACTCCTAAAAAATTAATTAAGTAGGGATGGTCTTAACGACCGATGGAATTGAGTTCCATCATTGGGACAACAACCGAGAACACCACGAAGGCAACGGCCAGGCCCATTAACACCATCATTATAGGTTCCAGCACTGAGGTTAGTCCACTCAGTTTTGTGTCAACTTGATCTTGATAATTTTCGGCAACAATTTGAAGCATCGGTTCGAGTTCTCCCGATTTTTCCCCAAGCTTAATCATATGGGTGACCATAGGGGGATAGAGACGGCTTTTTAAAAGCGGGCCGGTCATCGAGGCGCCCTCTTGAATCTGAGTACGGGCGTCAAGTATCGTCTGCTGCATATGGACATTTGCCACAAGGTTCCTGACGATTGTCATGCAAGTTAATATTGGCACACCAGATTGTAGTAAAGTGGCGAGGGTCGAGCAGAAGCGGCTGACGTTGATCATTGTGGTGAGCTCGCCTATAAGCGGTAGGTGGAGCAGCAGCCTATGCCATTTTGATTCGCCAGACTTTGTCCGGATGTATTTTTTAAAGAGGTAATAGGAGCCAAACATGGCCAGTATCACCGCCCACCAATAACCCTGAAGAAATTCTGAGATCCAGATACAAATCTCAGTCTGCAAGGGAAGTTTCTTTTTCATTGTGACGAATATTTTTGTAATCTTTGGAATGACGAATATAAAAATAATACTCATCATAATGAAGCCAACAATTGCCATAATCACAGGATAGGTCATGGCACCTTTAATTCGGTTCCTAAGTCGTACTTGAGCTTCAGTAAATTCTGCTAGCCTTAATAAAACAATTTCGAGGGTTCCCGAGGCCTCACCGGCCTCAACCATATTGATATAGACATTATTAAAAATAGAAGGATAGTCACCTAGTGCTTCGGCCAAGGAACTGCCTTCATTTACCTTCTGACGAGTTTCGGCCAGGACGATACGCAGTTTTGGATTCTCGCTCTGCTCAACTAAGGCCGAAAGTGCTTCTACGATTTGAATCTTTGCTTTTGTCAGGGTCGCTAGCTGGCGAGTCATCAAAGAAAGTTCGTCTGTACTTATCCCTTTGCCAAAGGAGATGACTTTCTTTTCTTTAAGTCCGTCAGATTTTTGCTCTTTGATATCTAAGAGCATGATCCCGGCACCCTTAAGCTTCGACTTAGCTAGCGCCAGGTTTTCTGTATTAATGTTGGCCTTGATTTCCTTTCCGGTTTTATCCAGACCTTTATAACTAAAAATGGGCATTAATTAACCTATAAGTGGGTCTGTTGACCCTCTTGATGTTCATCTTCTTCATTAATCACACGAACCACTTCATCTATTGAAGTAATGCCTTTAAAAACCTTAAACATGGCATCCTGTCTCATGGTAGTCATACCTTGAGCTACCGCTGCTCTCTTAAGGCGCGAGGAATCGGCCTTGTCGAGTATCAATGGTCGTATTTCATCGGTAATTAGCAAGAGCTCGCAGACAGTTGTCCGACTAGCATAACCTCTGAAGTTACACTTAGGGCATCCGACTGCCTTGAATATTGTGGCGTCATCAGGAATATTTCTCAATCCAATGATGTCTTGTTCGGCACCGCTTAAAATATGCGGCTCTTTACAATCTTTACAGAGGGTTTGTATAAGTCTCTGGGCCAAGATGCCAATCAGTGAAGAGGCGATCAAGAAAGGCTGTACGCCCATATCGATAAGCCGGTTGGGGCACGAGGCTGAATCATTGGTGTGAATAGTGGAGAGAACAAAGTGACCGGTTAACGAGGCTTCGATTGCCATCTGAGCGGTTTCTAAATCCCGTGTTTCACCTACCATGATGACATCCGGGTCTTGCCTTACAATAGAGCGTAGGGCACGGGCAAAAGAAAGGTCAATTTTATGATTCACTTGGATTTGTGAGACACCTTCAATTTCATATTCCACCGGATCTTCTACCGTAATAATCATTTTGTCCGGAGACTTTATGCGGTCAAGACAGCCAAATAAGGTGGTCGTTTTCCCTGAACCAGTAGGACCCGAGACATACAGCACACCGTGCTTTCTTTTACAAAGTTCGTCTAAGTTCTGTAGTGGGCTACCATGAAAGCCTAAGTTCTCTAGGTCGAGTACTTTATTTGATTTTTCTAGGACTCTCATCACAATACGTTCACCATATTGGATAGGCACGGTTGAGAGGCGTATATCGACGTCTTTACCCGCCATTTTAATTTTAATTCTTCCGTCTTGAGGCAGTCGTTTTTCAGCGATATCCATGGTTTTCGCCATAACTTTAATTCTAGAGGCAACAGCAGAGTGAGTTTTAAGCGGTTGTCTTAAAATTTCAGTCATTATGCCGTTAATCCGAAAGCGATAGATGGTTTCTTTATCGTAAGGCTCAATATGGATATCAGATGCCCCTTCCTTAACTGCTCTAAAGATTATTGAGTTAACAAAGCGGATAACTGGAGCTTCATCAGCTCCGGCATCGAGAATATCAATAGGGCCATCGAGGTCGAGGGACTCATCAAACTCATCTTCTAGACTATCAACTAAATTTCGATTGGCCTTTTCGTAGACACGATTGATGGCATCTTGAATCTTGAGGGGAGGGCAAACAATAAGTTTTACTTCTTTCCTAAATAATTCTTGCAGGTCATTAATGGCGTCAAAGTTAAAAGGATCGGTTAGCGCCAGAGTTATTGTCGCTTCTGTCTCTAATATAGGGATAACTTCTTGATGTTTAGCATAATTGATCGGTATTTCATTGACGATATCGGGGTCTATTTCATCAACTTTGACGTCGATTAAATAGGGGATATTCACTTGGTGGCAAATCACCTTAATAATATCGTGGGGGTGGATATAATTTTTTCGAAGAAGGATTTCACCGATTAACAAGCCGGATTCTTCTTGAATTGTAAGGGCCTCGCTGAGCTGGGTATCTGTCAGTGATGTGTGTTCGAGTAGCAGCTGGCCAATTTTATCTTTTTGGCCTTCCACTTTCTCGAGCATATGCTCTGATAATTTCAAAATGCGGTCCTTTTTTTATCTTTTAACGGCCGATTGCGCGGCTTTTACTCTTTGTAATATTTGTTTGTAATTAGGTGTTTCAAAATCAGCTTTCTTGCTTTTTTTCTTCACCGCTTGATCGAGATTGATAATTTCTTCGTCATCTAAATCATCATCTTGGTTTTCATTTTCTCGACCCTTAATTCCCTCGGAATTATCATTCGAACGCCTAAACCGTGCCGCTTCCTCGACATCGTAAAGAGGACCTGTTTCTTGTTTCTTGGCCTTATTGTAGAGCCCTTTAACAGTCACACCAAAAGGATCGCTCTCGCCAAATTGTTTCTTAAGATGGGCACCTCGACGATTGAGAACATCTTTGACAGTACCTGCCGCAGAAACTTGATAATTGGCCAGAATTTTAGGAGTTAAGAAAAAGAGAAGATTAACTTTTTCAATTGTATTGGTGGTACTTTTAAAGAGCCAACCGAGTATTGGAATATCACCAAGAAAGGGAACTTTTGAAACTCTTGATGATTCACGGTCTCTCATTAAACCGCCCATAGCGATTGTATCGCGATCTCTAATAACCACTGTTGTCACCGCTGAGCGAACTGTAGTGGCCAGTCCTTCGTCGGCGACACCACTTGGAAGCGCTCGACTTGAAAAGTCTTCAATTTTTTGATCAATTTTTAATTTTACAAAGCGGGTCACCTTATTAATTTGAGGGGTAATTTTCAATGTAAGAGCGACTTTCTGTTGCTTAACCGAAACTGACGAGGCGCCGTTAGTGGCGTTAGTTCTTTCGAGGGTTGGGATATTTTCCCCAACTTCAAAAATGGCCTCGGTATTATCGAGTGCTAGAATTTGGGGAGTCGCCAAGACATTTGTATTCGAATTAGTTGCGATGGCGGTGATCAAGGCATTGATACTATTAACCTTAACGCTAGTTCCACCTACATCTAGGTCGACACTATTACCAACACCGGCACCAACAAAGAGCCCTCCGAGGTTTGTAATATTATTGGTAAGAACGTTTACCAGGTCACTACCGTTAGAAACGAAACCGGCCTTTCGGGCGCCACCGGAACCGTAGGCCCCGACGATATTAATCCCATAAGCTTTATTATTGCTAACTTGTGTTTCCATCATCAGGCCTTCAACGTAAACCTGGTCTCTGGCAATATCGAGTTTTTTGATAACACTTTTAATAGTTAAATAATCGGTAGGGGAGGCTGTAACCACCAAGGCGTTATTATCTTTATCTGCCGTTATTTTTACGTCAGCAGTAAAGAGGCCTGGTTCACTGAGTGAGGAGTTTTTGGTAAAGCGAGAGGAGCCACCTTTTGTCGGCTTTGAAGAGGTCACTAAACTCGAGAGAGTTTTTGAAAGTGCCTCGGCATCCCCATGGTTGAGATAATAAACATGGATTCTTCCACCATTAGAGGAAAGACCTTTTACATCTAACTTATTGATAAGAATCCGTAGCTGACGGGCGCCATCGGCATTGGCCATGGCAATAATAGCGTTGGTTCTCGGCTCAGCGATAATTTTTGAAATATTCTGGCCTTTGGTTTTAGAAGCCGCTCTTCTTTTGGTGCTGGTGCTTCCTTTTAGAATTTTATCTAAGAGCTTGGCGATCTCTTGGGCAGATGAATTTTTCACCTGAATAATTTGGAGAGTTTCCTCATGTCCGGGTACATCGATAAACTTAATAAGGCGTACCAAGCGATTAATATTTGAACCAGTATCTTGGACAATAATAGTATTAGTTTGTTTGATATCGATAATCCGGCCATAACGAGACATGAAAGGGCGAAAACTCCGTGTCACTTCAGTACTATTAATATTCTTTAATGGAAGAATACGCATCACATAGTTTTCAGTGTCGGGAGTGTAATTTCCAGTATAAATTTTTGTCGGTGTATAACGAATGTCTCTTGAATTCACAATTTTATAAAAAGAGCCTGACTTGACCAAAGTATAACCATTTAAATTAAGTGCAGTTAGATAGGCCTTCCAGGCGTCACCGACAGTTACCGGCGAAGGCGCCATAATGGTCACTTTCCCTTTTAAATCTTTATCGAGGATTAAATTAATACCAGTTAGCTTCTGCATGGTTTTAGTTAGGTCGATTAAGGATGTGTTGGGATGGTCGAAGCTTGTCACAACCTCTGGTCCAAAAGCAGTTTCGGGGTTGAGGTTAACGTATTTCTTACTTTTTGGTGCGCCAGTAACAGAGCCAATCCCAGTACCTCTGCCAAAGACATCGGCTTGAGAATTATCCTGTGCCTTTTTTAAAAGCGTCGAGGCTGATTTATTAGCTCCTCCTCCTTTAAATTTGGATCGCTCTTTGTATTTTTTGAATTGCGCGGCTGCAGGCAATGCAAAAAGCAGGGAGAAAGTAAGCAGAGTTGTACAGATAGACTTTGAGATTTTCATGGTCATTTCAATCCTTGAAACGGTTTTCTATTCGAAATCATAATCCATTGATGACTCAATACCGTTCCGTTTAACTGAGAGTTCAAAATGATCTATGGAGCGGATCTTGCCAAAAAGGGCCATGATTTCGTTTAGATTCTTAATTTTTTTGCCGTTGATACCAGTAATGATATCCCCGTCTTGGATATTCAGTTTGCTATAGAGACTGCCGGGAACGACCTCTACCATCTTGAAGGAGAGTGAACCATCAGGATTCTTTATTTGGATTGCCCGAGCCTGAGTTAAAATCTCATTGATATTGCCGAGCATTTTTTCTCTTTCACCTTTAGAAATTTTAAAATTATTACCGCGGTTTGAGATTCCACCCTTCTTATTATTCATTAAGCCTTTGCCAATATTGGGATTGACGACTCTAATTGGAGCGCCTTTGGTGCGGGGGTTTTTCTGAGCATTTTCAATATATTCACAATTTCCAGATTGAAGATTTTTAAAAACCAATCGCAAACGGTCGACAAAGCCTACCTTAAGCATGCCGGCCACCTCATCGCCTTCGCGTATGGCCTTCAGCTCTTTTCCTCTTATTTGGACAGAGGCGATAGATTTGACTGAATCTTGTAGCACTACGGTTTGAAGTAACTTGACCGGCAGTGTACTGGTCTTGGTGGCACGGAAGCAGACTTTTTTCTGATCGACTGGTTTAGGTTTAATTCCGCCAGTCTTAATCGGCTTGAGCTGTTCCCCTTGAGCATTGAAGAGATCGGATTGAGCGATCTTTTCAAGCAAGGCCTTTTGCTTGCCGAGATTATTCTTTATGGGAGCAGAAGTCCGCAATTGTGGGGCCTTCTTTTCTTTTGGTTTTAAGGCCAAGGCAGTTAACTTTCCAACCGAGTAGGTTCCAGCAACTAAAAGTGTTCCTAGAAAGCCTTTGTGGATAATCGCTCTATTGGTGGGGGTGAAGACCGATCCAACGGCCTTATCCCAATCAAAATTATTAAGGTATTTTCCAAGTGCTGAATTAGAAGTGGCGCCTCCCGAAAGTTTGGGAAACTTCTTTTTTAAGCCGGGCAGTTTTTGTTGAATGAAGGCACCCATTTTTCCAGTGGTTTCTTGAAATTTTTGAACAAAGGCATTTTTGCTTTTTGGCAATTCCATTGGATTGAGGCTAGGAGAGGTGCTACCGCCTCCTGGTATTCCTGGAAGTTCAGGCATTTCTTCCTCGGGCAATTCAGACTCAGGAAGGCCGGGTAAATCAGGAAGTTCGTCATCGTTTCGTTTTTTTAATTCGTCTATAGAGAGTTCTTGAGGAATGAAATCTTCTTCCTCCTCGACCAGGTAATCTTCATCTTCTTCGCTACCTGAAAGTGTTTCGATTAGATCTTCTTCATCTGCATGCTTGCGTTTTGCATTCTTTTTCGAAGACGAGGTGCCGCGCTTCTTTTTGAACAGGCCGGTGACGGTGTTCTTCAGGTCGGTTAAAAAATTTATCTTCGGTTTTTTCATCGTATTTTCGTTAAAAAGCTATTAATATTGATATTTTACGGGTTAAAACCCTACGCATCAAGCAATCTTTTAGTAAGCTTTTGGTCAATTACCCGACGAAAAAAATCAGCTAATTCTTTTTTGCCGAAATCCTTAAGAAATTGCTAAAATCCGAGCAGGAAAAATAGGGCCCAGTTTGGGCCAAAGGAAGAAGAGATGGCAGACCCAAAAACTGAAGTTGAAAGCAATGTGAACTCCCTCGTCGGTGGATTATTTTACGGAGAGGTCGATCAGGAGGCACTCTTTCCCTTCCCACACTTTACTGATGATCAGGTAGAGATGTCTAAGAGCATGACAGATGCAGTAAATCGCTACTGCACAGATAATCTAGACTCTGCAAAAATGGACCGCGAAGGGGAAATACCCGAGGAAGTTATTCAAGGACTCGCTGAGCTGGGACTTTATGGTCTGGCGGTTAAAGAAGAACATGGCGGGATGGAGTTAGATTATAGTCTGTATGCCCGTGTCTTTGGTGAGCTGGCTTCTTTTGATGGCTCAGTTGGAACTTTCTTAGGCGCCCATCAATCGATCGGATATCGCGCCTTAATTAACGATGGCAATTCACAGCAGCGGGATAAATGGTTGCCAAAATTGGCCAGTGGCGAATGGATCGCAGCTTTTTGTTTAACCGAGCCGGGCTCTGGATCAGATGCCTATTCAATTAAAACAAAGGCCGTCAAACAGGCCGATGGCTCTTATATACTTACCGGTCAGAAACTTTGGATCACGAATGGTGGTAGGGCACAATTCTATACCGTCTTTGCTAAAACTGATCATCAGATAGAAGGTAAAACAGTTGAAAAGATTTCTTGCTTTGCAGTTCTCAAAGACATGGAAGGTGTCAGCTTCGGAGAAAAAGAAGATAAGATGGGAATACGGGCCAGCGAAACCCGTGCAGTCTATTTTGATAAAGTGAAAATCCCCGCCGAGAACTTAATTTGTGACGAGGGACAGGGCTTTAAAGTGGCGATGAATGTCCTCAATTCGGGACGCCTCTCCCTTGGTTCTGGCTGTGTCGGAGGCATGAAAAATATTTTGTCACTGGCAACTGAGCACGCCAAGAACCGTAAGCAATTTGGAAAAACAATTACAGAATTTGGATTAATTCAAGAAAAGCTAACCCGCATGGCGGCCAATATTTATGCTGTCGAGAGTATGGTTTATTTAACCACCGGCAATATGGTGCGCGGAATGGATGATTACTTTCTTGAATCTGCAGTCTGTAAAGTTTTCGGCTCAGAGAGACTTTGGGAAACAGTTGATATGGGGATGCAAATTGCCGCAGGTACCGGCTATATGCGAGAGTATCCCTATGAAAGGATCATGCGTGATTCCCGAATTAATTTAATTTTTGAAGGAACCAATGAAATCTTGCGTTGTTTTATTGCACTTTCTGGGATCAAAGGTCCTTCAGAAGACCTTAAGAAATTAGGCAAGGCCAGTGATGTTTCACAGGCGCTTCAAGACCCGATTAAGTCCTTGGGAGTACTTACAAACTTTGCCCGCAAGAGAATAGAAAAAATGATGGTTTCTCGCTCCTTGACTCAGTCCCATGACAGTCTGGCCGACTATGCTGGCAAATTTTCTTCAATGATGAGTGGCTTTGCTATTCAAGTTGAAAATACCTTAATTAAATATGGAAGAGATATTATCAATCATGAGTTAGTTCAAGGACGCTTGGCAGATATGGCGATCGACCTCTATCTTATGATGGCAGTTATCTCAAGGACAACTGCCATTTTAAATGATGAGAAGATATCCGAAGATGATAAGGATTACTGTCTCAAGCTGGCGCGATACAATTGTAAAGAAGCGCGAAGAAGATTTGTTGCCAATCTAAAAGGAATGTCCAAAAATATGGATAGTACAACTGAAGCAATTTGCGAACACGTTTGCAAAAAAGATGGTTACGGGTTGGATATTGTCGACTTCTAGAACATTTAAGTTTGGGCTTTGCTTATTTCTATGCCTCGCAATAGGTTGCAGCTCGTCTGATAAAAACTCCAAGGTTCAAACCCGGCTAAAAAAGACAGCCGGGAATCTAGTGGACGCTGGGCCTACAGTAAAGGACCCCAAGAATAAGTTCTTCGTCGAGTCGGCAAAGGAATACGGTCTTGAAGGCGTCACCGCTACTCATCTCTATGCAGTCGACTTTAATAATGATGGATATAGCGACTTAGTAGTCCTTTCCGGGCATTACTCGGCTCCGGAATTTTTTCAATTCGATAAATCTGAAAAGCGCTTTAAAAAACTTGAAAACTCCCCATTGGAGGCCAAAATCCGGGCCTCCTTTTTAGTCTTTGCGGATTTAGACCGCGATGGAATCCTCGATTTATTGGTGGGAACTCTCAATCAGAAAACTGAGTTGGCCAAACACCCACTTCGTTTGTTCAAAGGACGAATTCAAAGCGGACAGACCATTTACAATGAAGTACTCGGGGCCTTTACAAAAAATCAAAGACCGACGGCCAGCATAGGACTTCTAGATTATAACTTAGATGGGAATTTGGATTTATATCAAGGGAACTGGTTTGACTTTAAGACAGAACGGCCTAGGCCTATACCGGATAAAATATTTCGCGGTAGTGGACTGCGCTTTAGTCCGGTCAAAGGAATCCTGGAAAAAGAAGCGCGCCTTAATAAGCGAATTGGCATTTTTCCCAATGCTCGCCCTACCTTTGGAGTATCGACCTGTGATTTAGACCAGAATGGTTATCCCGATGTATTAACTGCCGCTTCAAGTGGTCATGCCAATAAGCTCTGGATGAATGTGCTGCATAGAGAAACTGGCACCCGAATTTATAGAGATTACGGTAAAGACAGTGGCTATGCGGGAGATGCAGATGGTATTTTTGATTCACTTTCAGGGGGAAATACTTTTTTTAGCACTTGTGCCGATTACAATAATGACGGCATTATGGACCTGGCAGTAGGTGAACTTTACCATTCCTATGATAATGAATCGAAGGACCGCTCCAGTATCTTAACTGGTAGTCGCCCTTATTTCCCGCCTAAGTTTATTCGAACCGAATACGACCGCGATTATTCAAAAGAGTCCTGGAGTCAAGGAGATAGGCGAGGGGTGTGGTTTGATTATGATAATGACGGTTATACCGACTTGTTAATTGATAATTCTGGATTTCCTCCTCATTCGCGACTTATTCTATTTCACCAAGTGGCCTCAGGAGAATATAAAAATAGCTACGAAAATGTTTCAACTGAATTAGGACTGGATTTGTTAAATCCCTCTGGAACTATTGTTATCGACCTCAATCAAGATGGACGGTTAGATTTTATTTCAGGTCAAACAAATACTAGAAATGCCAACATTCCACGTAAACTCTACGTCTTTGAAAACCGCACCCCGACAAAAACACGCAAGGCCCTGCGCTTTTATTTAGTGGGAAAGCAGTCTAATCGCAAAGGATTAGGTGCGATGGTGATTCTAAAAAGCAAAGAGTATACTGCCCGGCGCTGGGTTGAATATTCTGGAGGTTCATTGCCTTCACAGAACGAAGAAGGAATTCATTTTGGGTTCGAAAAGAAGAATCCAGTCTCCTCTGTTTCAGTTCGATGGCCATTCGCTAAAAAAGACAAGGCCGGTAGAAGTAAACCCCCGCTGGTTAAGTACGACCTATCAAAGCAAAAATTGGGCAGCTATACAGAGCTTACACTTTGTGAAAACGGCAAGCTAGTAAAAGGCCGGAATTCAAATTGCGAAATTTAAGGGTTTTGAACTAGTTCAGAGACATCGCGGATGACGCCAGGACTATTCTTATAATTCAAAGTAGTCATAAAAATTTCTGACTTGGGAAGCGATGTGATGTCATAGACATTAAGGCTATCGCTCTTTTTTAACATATGGTCGGGAACCACAGCGACACCCATTCCACTTCGTACAAGGTCGATCAATATTGTAATATCATCGACTTCGATAATTGAAGGGCTGTGCTTTTTGGAAAGCTTATAGAGATTATCTTCGCTAGAGTAAACGATCCAACGGTACTCAGAGAGTTTCTTACGATTAACTTCATCCTTGCTTATCAGTTTAAGCTGCTCGTCAAAAAGCTTTAAAGAAGAGATTAGCTCAGATTGAATATTTTCAGTCGAAAAGATAATATCAAATCGCCCCTCTTCAATCCCTCTTCTAAGGTCTTGAACAGTACCTATCTTAATATACACAGAGCGGGGGGATTTCTTTATAAGCTTAATCATTTTTGGAATGAACCAATTTTTTAAGAGCCCGTGCAGAATACCAACACGTAGCGGCCGGTCGTCTTCTTTTTGAAAAATAT
>JABGVH010000017.1 GCA_018646195.1 Halobacteriovoraceae bacterium | reverse complement strand
CAAACTGGCGTTGTTGAATTTGAGAAACTACGAATTGGTCTGCTGATTTGCGAAGATATGTGGCCCTCTAGTTCTCATCCACACGACCCTTGCAATGACCTCAAAAAAGAAAAGCAATTAGACCTTATAGTAAATCTCAGTGCTAGCCCCTATCAAATAGGAAAACAAGAAAAACGCCTACAAAGAGCGAGAGAGATCTCCGCTGCATTGGAAGCTCCTTTTGCTTACGTCAATCGAGTCGGCGGCGAAGATGAGATACTTTTCGATGGCCAAAGCTTTGCTCTAAATAACCAGAGTATTATAAAAACTGGAGGCTTTTTCGCTGAAGATAAGTATTCTTTTGAGTTACCTAAATTTAACAAAGGGAATGAGGACTTAGTAAAAACTGATGCCAGTGACAATACTTGGGAAACTCTCTTCTCTCCCCGCTTGACTGACAGCTGCCCTCCGAAACTGCCTAAGCTATCTGATGAGGAATGCGGTGAGATTATTAAGGCCCTCAACTTTGGAATTAGCGAGTACTCCCAAAAGTGTGGCTTTAAAAACTATCTGGTGGCGCTGTCAGGAGGAATGGATTCAGCGCTAGTATTAACCCTCTTGAAGCTACAGCAAAAAACTGGCCAATTTATTGAGGCCGTCTATATGCCTTCTGAGTTTTCCTCTACATTAAGTTATGACCTCTCTCTTGAGCTCTGCCAGAAGCTAGATATACCATTGACCTATTACCCAATTAAATTTCTTCACTCCGTTATGCGGAATAACTTCAAAGAAAATTTTGGAATGCCTTTGAATGGGCTAGCTGACGAAAACATCCAAAGCCGCCTGCGCGGGAACTTAATTTACGCCCGCTCAAACCAAACAGGCGCCCTAGTTTTAAATACTTCAAATAAATCAGAATTGGCAGTAGGTTACTCGACCCTCTACGGAGATAGTGTTGGGGGAATTTCCCCTCTGGGCGATCTCTATAAATCAGAAATTTTTCAGATTGCAGAATATATTAACAGAACATTTGACGCTCCCATCCCTCAAGGGATAATTGACCGCCCTCCTTCAGCTGAATTGAGAGAAGGTCAAGAAGATGCTCAATCTTTACCTAGCTACGACCGATTAGACCCAATGTTAGAGGGGTTATTAAGCTATAGACTCGACTGTGAAAAATTAACAGAGTTAGGTTTTGACAGCAAAGAAGTTGAGAAAGTCTATGGCCTTTACCGAAAATCGGAGTATAAAAGGAACCAATTTGGCCCGATCATAAAAGTCAAGCCGAAGAGCTTTGGCTTTGGTTATCGGGTGCCAATAACAAAAGCGTGGTATTAACCTAACGAAAGGAGAAGACGCTATGCCAACAGTACAAACAGTCGTAAAATCATGGGCAGGTTTACGCAAAGAAATTGAAAAGTTTGCTCAAAGAGGGACTAACAACTTCAAAGACGTCCAAAAAGAAGTGCAGAAGTTCGTTAAGCAGGCAGAAAAAGACATCAAAAAGGTCGTCGACAAAGATGTCCCAAAACTTGTCAAAAAGTTTAAATCGGAGCGAAAAAGCCTCGAGAAACTGGTCGACAAAACTATCCAAGCTGAGATTAAAAAGGCCCGCAAATTCGTCAAAGACCAAAAAAAGGAGTTAAGCAAACTTCAAAAGAAGGTTGAAGGTGAGTACAAGAAAGCAGTTAAAGTGGCTAAAAAGGCGACTAAAAAAGTCGCGAGCTCCCGTAGTAAGAAAAAAACCACCAAGAAAAAGACTACTAAGAAAAAAGCCACCAAGAAAACAACAGCTAAAAGGTCTAATAAAAAGAAGGCAACTTCTAAAAAAGTAGCTCCTAAGAAAGCTCAGAAAAGACCCTCCTCCATTGCCACCAGAAAAACTGGTACAAAAAAGTCTACTAAAAAGGCTCCGGCCAGAAAGAAGTAGTCTCAATTATTCTTAAATTTTCCTAAAAGGGGGCTTTTTAGCCCCTTTTTTTGTTTCCTAAAAAAGTCATGTAAACTATTGTTAATAAAGAAAATCTAAAGCTCTGCGCCTTTAGGGAGGCTCAATTGAAGAAGTTAGAACGTTCAATCGAATTACCTGCGGTCATCGCAATCAGCATTAGCGCAATGCTGGGTTCTGGTATTTTTGTTCTACCAGGAATTGGTATTGCTACAACTGGCCCCTCTATCTGGTTGGCCTATCTTCTTTCTGCGCTATGTATTTTGCCAGCCGCCCTTTCAAAGTCAGAATTAGCGACTGCTATGCCGACATCAGGCGGAACTTATGTTTACGTCGAAAGAACTTTTGGGCCTTTCGCTGGAACCGTCGCCGGACTAGGTCTTTTTCTCTCTATTCTATTAAAAAGTTCCTTTTCACTAGTTGGTATTGCCGCCTACCTCTCAATATTTTCCGATATAAATCCTAAATACCTCTCCATTGGTCTATTAGTAATGATCACCATTTTGAATCTCTTTGGTGTTGGTAAAATGAAAAACTTAATCACTACCTTTACTTGGATAAGTATTACCGTTTTAGTTGGATTGGGAATTTGGGCAGCGCCTACTGTCGACACACAATTTCTATTGCCATTTACCCCCCAAGGACCTGATGGTCTCTTCGCTGCCACCGGATTAGTTTTTATATCCTTTGCAGGCGTCACCAAAGTAGCTGCCATTGCAGAGGAAATAAAGGATCCTGGAAAAAACCTACCGTTAGGTATTTTAATTTCGCTTTTTATCGTAACTCTGCTCTATGTTTTTATCAGCTTTATACTGGTGACTAATAGCCCTTTCCAGGACTTGCAAGGTAACTTAAAACCAGTTTACGACCTTGCCTTAAAGCTAGGTGGTCCTATCTCCGGTGGTTTTTTCGCCATAATGGCGATATTAACTATGACTTCAGAATCCAATGCTGGAGTTCTGGCCGGTTCTCGCTTTCCATTCGCCATGGCCAGAGATCGCCTACTACCCACAAGACTGGGAAAGCTCCATCGAAAGCTTCTTACTCCAATATGGAGTATTAATCTCTCAGCAGTAATTATAGTCACTGTAATTCTCACACAAGATGTTGTTAAAATTGCAAAATTGGCCTCTGCATTTATGATTATGATTTATATGGTGGAAAATATCGCCGTGATAGTCTTAAGAGAAACCAGAGTCCAGTGGTATAAGCCAAGTTATAAATCTCCACTTTATCCTGGGATTCAAATTTTCGGTATTATCTCAAGTATCTGGCTGCTTTTTGAAATGGGCCAAATTGTTTGGGTTGCAATTGTAACAGTTTCTGTACCAGGTGTTTTACTCTACGTATTTTATTCTAGAACCAGGACTACTCGCAAAGGAGTCATTGGAATTAAAGGGCCTCGTGCTGACCTCAAACAAGAATCTTCAGTTGCTGCCTCTACAATCCCAACCAGCTTTAGTACCTCTCAGGACCTAAATCTCGATGCCAATGTAGTAGTTTCTCTTTTTGGAAAAGAACGCTCTCCTGAAATGTTAATTGAGATGGGTATTGCTCTAGCAGAGCACGGCAATGTCGAAGTTGCCCACTTAACTGAAGTCCCTGAACAGACCGACCTCAACGACATCCTCGAGGAACCAGCCTATTTAAAATCTTTACGACGCCGTATTATCGCCATGGCGGTTGAGAAGAAAGAACCAATTACATTCGATCCGGTTGTGACTCACGATATGACAAAAACCGTATTTGAAATTAGCCAACGCTTTCATTGCCAATGGCTGCTTATGGAATGGGGTGGAAAAACTCGAGGTACATTCACCCTCAATAATCCAATCGGCTGGCTCAAAAACCACCTTAAATGTAACCTTGCAATTTTCAGGGATACTGGAGTTCGTTATATAAGAAAAATAGCGGTTCATATGCAGGGAGATCAAAATGACCCGCTTATTCTAGATACCGCAATTCATTTAGCTGAAGTGAATCGGGGCGATATTATTCTAGTTGAATGGTTTCCAATTGAGGCCACTAAAGAACAAATAGATACCGAGAGGCTGAGATTAGAGGAGATGGCCAGTAATTGTCCCGTTAAGTTTGAAGTGAGGACTCTTCAAGGCTCAAAAAGGAAAGTCGATGCATTGGTCGGAGTATCAGTAGAATTTGACTTGCTTATCCTTGGTTCAAGTCCTCATTCATTTATTCGAAATCTAACTGGATCATTTGAAGATAAAATTATTGCCCGCTCAGCTTGTTCAGTAATCAGTGTATTGAACTGGAGTTCCTAGCTAATTTCAAAAATAGCTTTTAATGAATCCATCGCCTTTCGAAAATTTCCGGCATGAAAAATTCCTTCCATCGGCTTGACCGTGTTTTCTACCCTCTCCATTAAATGTTCGGGATTAAAATCATCTCCAAAAACAATCTCTGTTTTCTTTGCAAAACTTTTGAAACCTTGCATTACTAATTTTGTTACTCTTGTCAAACTTTATAGCCTCTTTTACTAATAGATATACAACAATAGAGGTGGTTTTTATAGTTTACTGTTCAAACCATTTCCTCAATCCTTAATAGTTGATTATATTTAGAAGTTCTTTCTCCTCTACACGGAGCCCCTGATTTAATCTGTCCAGTTCCTAGTCCAACAACTAAATCTGCAATAAATGTGTCTTCAGTTTCACCTGATCGATGACTAACCATAACTTGCCAGTTGTTTCCTAAAGATAATTTTGCTGCTTGAATTGCTTCACTAATTGTTCCAATTTGATTTACCTTTAACAGTAATGCATTACATGCTTCTTTATCTAATGCTGTTTTTATTCTTTGAACATTAGTTACTAGTAAATCATCTCCAACTATTTGTGTATCAACTTTTTTCATTAAATAATTCCATGACTCCCAATCATCTTCACCAAAGGGATCTTCTATTGAGATTATTGGATATTTTCTTAAAAGTTTAATATAGTATGATGCTAATTCTTTCCCATCTAGTATTTTTGTTTTTTTACCTAGTTTATGTCCAAAAACATATTTTTCTAGTTTTTCATCATAAAATTCAGAAGCTGCTGCGTCCATTGCAATTTTTATTTTTCCTTTATATCCTGCTTTTTTAATTGCTTCTTCGAGTAATAATAATGGTGCTTCATTATCTTTTAATGGAGGAGCAAAACCTCCTTCATCTCCAACATTTACTGAGTCCACCCCATACTTTTTTTTAATAATTTTTTTTAATTCATGATATGTTTCTGCGCCCATTCTAATTGCTTGTTTAAAAGTTTTTGCTCCTACTGGTGCAATCATAAATTCTTGAATATCTAAAGAATTTCCAGCATGTTTTCCACCATTAATAACATTAAAAAATGGTGTAGGCATTTTTATTTTTGTTTGCGCTAATCTACCAATATATTTGTGTAAAGGCATATTTTTTGCTTTTGCTCCAGCCCTACATACTGCCATGCTTACAGCAAGAATTGCGTTAGCACCTAGTTTTTCTTTATTATCTGTACCATCAAGTCTTTGCATCATAACATCGATAAATTGTTGCTGTTTAACATTTAAACCTATTAAATGAGGTGCAATTCTTCTCTCAACATTTGTTATTGCATTAATAACTCCT
>JABGVH010000232.1 GCA_018646195.1 Halobacteriovoraceae bacterium | reverse complement strand
ATGGGACTTTGGCGATGGAACTGTAGGAGTCGGAAGTACAACGGAGCACATATTTTTACAAAAAGGAAATTTTACGGTTTCTTTGACCGTAACCGATGATAACAACGAAACCGGAACTATATCTAAAAATATTTTGGTTTCTGATACTCCTACCGCTGTGATTTTAGCAGATATTGTCGTAGGGAAAGCTCCACTAGTTGTAAACCTTAACGGATCAGGCTCTTTTGATAATGATGGAGTAGTATCAAATTACTCGTGGAGTTTTGGAGACGGATCAAGTGATAGTGGAGTACAGGTTACAAAAAATTATGAGTTCCCTGGAACCTACAATGTAAAATTAGCTGTGGTAGATGATACTGGTAGGAGCAACACTTCTGGCATTGAGATTGTTGTGTTGCCAAATGATATCACCTTCTCATCGAGGCCACCAAATCTAGCCATTTCAAATTCAAAGGCATCTTACATACCTAGCCTAGTCTTCGGAACAACCATTGATCCATTGGCGCTCGTTTATGAACTCGAAGTTTCACCTGAAGGAATGGTAATCGACGACTTAACTGGTGAGATCACATGGACGCCAAACAGTTCCCAAGAAGGTTCTCATGATGTAAAAATTAATGTCACAGATGGAACCTATTTTTCATCTCAAAATTTTTCTTACCTTGTTAAAGTTCCAGTGACAATAGCAACAAAAAATGTCAGCTCAATAAACGGGGGAGTCCTTGAGGTGGCTAATTCGAACACTTCATTAGATGGTCTCCAAGTTACTTTCCCCCCTGGTGCTCTCGCCTTTGATCAAGAAATTTCAATTGGCATAATACCAAGTAGTGGGACATCGACTCCTGAGTTTGTATTTCAAACGGAATTTAAGCTGGAAAAAGAAATCAGCATTAAATTTCCCAGTACTCTATTCCAAGGCAATAAAAATATCGCGATAACGGCAGAAGCCTCTGGCAAGTCAATACAACTATCCTCTTTTGATGTAGGTAATTTCATACAAGATAAAATTAACGCAGGAAAATTGTTACTTGACGTCTTTTCTAATGGTGAGGACACTAAATTATGCGATCCTGAAGGGAAGATATTCAAAGTCAACCAACTTACAGGGAAATTTAACTTTCGAAAAATTGCAGGAGGGTTTTCCGGCAATGTCGAAATTTGGTCTAGCGCACCGGAAACTCCGGAAGGCCTCATTGATGTTCAAAGAGAATTGAATATAGCGTCAGTATTTAGCGAGGCAAGCCAATTATCGACAGGAAAATTAAAAATAATTTTTGATACACCTGAAGCAATGAAAACTGTATTATCCTCAGGGTTTACTCAGGAAACCTATGGGAAGGCGACACCATCAGCACCGAACATGATGTATATAAATAGTGAACTTGAGGGAAGTAGTTTTATAAGGCCAGATAAAATTTATAGACATGTCGTTGCTCACGAATATGCTCATATCGAATCTTATAAACTTCTTGGGTGTAAGAATGTGGATTTTTTTACTCGTAATGATAATGAACATGACTTTCTCGCTGAGGGGATCGCGGAGGCAAAAGCTTATTCAAGACATCCGAAAGCAGCGACAGACCTTGTGCAAAAAAGATTTACGCAATTAAGTCTGGCAGAACTTCTAACCTCTAAGGCCTTAAACGATAAAGATTATTCCAATTCTAGTTTAATGGAGCTTTATCGAGTATTTCCTTTCTTCGCGTCCACTTATGTCGACAATCTTGCTTTTTGGACATACGTCCGTGAAGGTCTAGATAGCGGTGATATATCGTTAGATAAGTATGAGAATCTCGATATATTGAATGATTTCTACATTGATACGAGAAACTCTACCCTTGAAGAGAAATATCATATTTTCTCTGCTGAGGCTCGCTTTCCAACTAGAAGCTCTATATTGGGGGAATCATATGCCTCAACTGCCGGCTTTGACGGATTTTTTGGAGCAGAAACTATTTCTCCTAAACCTTCTCCAATTAATGGTCTAAAGCCTTTCACATCAAAAGGCTTTATAATTCCAGTTCGTGACTTTGAAGACAAGGATGCATTAGTTATTATGTTCGACCCTCCAAATGAGCCAGAAGGAGTCAATATTTCTTTTGGATTCTGCCCACTAGGTGAAAATAATTTTTCATCTAGTACATGTGGAGTAGGGATTGGGGGAACTGGGAATCTTCTCGATAGTGGAAAATTAACCTACTATAATATTAACGGTGGTGTCTTGAGTACTGGACGATCCTTTGTCTTTCATGTTTCAAATTCTCCTCTGGGGAGTGATGATTTTAGTTTTACTAATTTCAAATCAGGCTCGATATCTTCTCCTAATGGAGTTAAGGTAAGTGGCCCTAGTACTTTGGAACTATCGGTAGTTAATTTAGATAAAAATAAGGCAACGTTTAATGTCACTGGGAATGTTGACAATACAACAGATATCCCAAATAGGGGAAAACTGTTCACTATTATAGGACTAAGATATTCGGCTGGAGGGAGCCAAAGAGGTGAGGCAGGGAGGCCTTTTAGTATTCCTCCTTTTACTACTCCGAGCTTTACATTAGGTTTTAAGCATAACGAATCTTTTGAGTGGATATATAAAGGAGTTCTTGTCGATGAGCACGGCCTACAAGGAATTAGTACAATTGAGAAAAAGCTTATTGTCTGTTCATTTGGCTATAAAATCGAAGGAGATGGCTGCGTACGCCGGGAAGAAGACGATATTTCTAGGTAAAGGGATATCACAAGAAAGATAGTTGATATATAATAGAGCTATGAAGATTACAGTTTTTTTACTCCTAATAATTTCTTTTTTCGCGATTAATCGCCCTGTCTATGCTACTAGCGAATTTGCCAAATTTTATAATATAGACAGGAATAAAAATTTAGTCAGAATCGTTATCGATATTAAAAATAAGAAAACATTCAGAAAGACTCTCTTTAGTGAAAAAATATGCTTTATTTACAATAAATCAAAAAATCGAAAAAAGTGCCCGACCCCAATCATCACTCCAGTCCCAAATGGCGCTGTTTTAAATTATAAAACCACTCTGGTTTCAGTTAACAATTCAGGCAAAATTCGAGGAAGGTATGTTTTAAAAGACAGGGGAATGTTTACAAAAACTCTACTCTACAAAGAACATCTTATAATCCTTAGTACTACTAAAATATTTGTTTTCGATTTCAACTTAAAATTAGTAAATTTAATCGAATACCCATTTGGCCACAGGTTTAGAATCGGGGCAAAGCTAATCTCTATCCACAATGATAAACTTTATTTTATAGACAATTTCTTAGACACTTTTGTAGGGAGATTTAAGTTATTTGTGATTGTTGATATCTCAGATCCAACAGACTTTGAAGTTTTATCTGTTACTAGAGTCGAACCCCAAGGTGACTATATTGAGCAATGGATGGATAATAACGAATGGGTTGTAAATGGAGGTTCCTTTGGTTTTGGTGGATCACGAAGTTTTCTGGACTTTCATGATTTAGGTAATGGAAAATTTAAAAGAAGACTTTTTTTGCTGTCCACAGATGATTTGGGAGAGGATGTTGTTCCTCATGGAGATGTTACTGTCTTGAGTCCTAGACTAGGGCTCATTTCAAGGATTAATCCGGAGAGGAACCTTTATCTCATTAGAGGAGACGCTCTACCCACAGGGGGTCGTAAAATTAATTTTAGTTTTCTAAATTTTCTAAATAACGACCTTAAAAAAAGAGAATTAAAGCTGCCTGAAAAGTTGAATGGATTTAATATGAAAGGCTCTAGTTATAACCATATTTCTCTGTATAAAAATCGAATTGTCTTTAAAAATGGCGGTGAATTTTCCATACTAGATATTAAAAGTGGCGAAGTTCTTTTTAGTGATTCTTATAAAATTAATACAGGAAACTTAAATCCCTATATTTGGGCGATAAACTGATAGCTCTTGGAGTTGGAATCCCTTTTCCACTTCCGAAAAATTCCACTCCTGGAAAAATTCAAAATTAAATTTTGAGTTTTTTAGATTCTCCGCTATTCCTAGAGGAGTCTAATTAAGTCTACAAAGGACTTATATAATCTAGGAAGGGAAAATGACAAACCCAGTAAAACTTAGCGATAATCAGGGTACAAACACCCAAGACAATTTGCTATTTCACAACTTAATATGGCTGACGACAAAAGAGGCAGCAATTTACCTTCGTAAATCCGTTTGCGCCGTTCATCATCTCGTTAGTAAAGGAAAAATCAAATCTAGAAAATTTGCCAACCGCCTTTACTTTAAAAGAGAAGAGCTTGACTACCTGATTGATTCCTCCCTAAGAAACTAGGAGAAATCGATGGCAATTACAAAGTACTCAGACGGTGAACGAGACTATTATAAAGTCTACGTAAACATCCGATCAAAAACTGACAAAAAAAGACGACTTCAAAAGTACACTTTTAAGATCAAAACAATTGCAGAGGCCCGACGAGAAGAAAAAAGACTCATTAGAGAGCTTTCAATTGAAATTGAGAGGCTCGACTGTAAGGGCCTTAATTGGAGTGCAGTAGTTCACTTATGGACCTTAGAAGTTAAGTCAGGCCATATGGGGAAATTCTCAGAGGGCTCCGCTAGAACCTACCTTTCAATCATCTACAAATGGACAAAGGGCTGGGACAATCTCCCTGCCGCTGACATTGGCAGACCTGAAGGCCGAACCCTTCTTCGAACCCTTGAAAAAGAAAACCTCTCTAAGACTTACCAAAAGAAGATAAAAAACATGATCAACAAAGTCTATGACTGGGGAATCGAGTTTGGTCACATTAGGGGAGTCAAAAACGCACCTTTAAGGGGAATGATAATCGATATGGGAGGCCAGAAACCTCCTGACATTCTTTCCCTTGAAGAGATCAAGCGCTTTTTAAACGCCGCAAAAGCATTTGACCATCTCTGGTATCCCATTTGGGCCATGGCCGTCATGACGGGCTTGCGTTCAGGAGAGCTGCAAGGTTTAACTTGGGATCAGATTGATTTAGAAAAAGATCTCATCATTGTGGATCGCTCCTTTGACTCAAACACCAAGACAATCGGCCCCACAAAAGGCCGGTATTGGCGTACTGTTCCAATTAACTCAGGCCTTAAACGGCTGATCATTGAACTTAAAGCTAACCTCGAAATTTTTAATTCTGGTTTCGTTTTACCGCGAATCAAGGAATGGAGAAATGGCGACCAAGCGGTCCCACTTCGAAATTTTCTGGCCTCAATTAAAATACGTCCGGTAAAATTCCACACTCTCCGTGCCTGCTTCGCCACTCAAATGCTGGCAAGCGGAGTACCCGCTCCAACCGTTATGAAGATAGGTGGCTGGAAGAATACTTCCACCATGGACATCTATTTACGCCTTGCAGGAGTTGATACTAAAGGTAGCACCGAGTGCTTGGAATTCATTCCTGACGACATCGACTTTGGCGAAAACGTGGTGAAACTGAAATGACTGTACTTTTTTCTTCCGATCAAAATTCAAAAGGCCTTGGCTTTTTTTGGCTTAAAAAGCTCCAATCGATTGGATTAATGGGGTTTCGGAAGAATCCTCCATTAATCAATCGACAATCCCAAAAAAAAACAATCAGCATTTTTACTTTCTTCGTCTGCTCCAAAGGGTGCCGTGGAAGAGGTCAAAAGTGGAATGGGCAGACTTTTCTCCGGGGGAACCAGTCACCTATGGGAACAGATTTTGCCAGGTACTGCCTATCTTACGAATTTTTTCTCTGCATGATATTATCTTTTTGAATACGAAACCTATAACTGGAGAGAAGTAGTGGGTTGGTTGAAATGTGTATCCCTGTGTTTAATTCTGATGCTCACCGCTTGTACAAATTATAAAAAAGGGAATCGGAGTATTGCTTCGGATCCTAATGATCTTTCTGATGACGTTAAAAAGGATCGGACGCAAGATGAAGCCGATGCGGGTTATTGGAAAAATCGCGGAGCTGGGTGGTCGAAATTTAAATACGACGGCTATACCGGAAAGAAAAACAAAATTAAGTTTATTAAAACCCTGGCGTCAAAGAAGAACCGCAAGTTTTCATTTGAACTCTCTGGTAGACGACAACAACTTCTCGAAGAAAATTTATTCGATACGGGGGTCAGTCCCAACGGCGCTCTGGAATGCGATAAGATTATGAAGAGAGTCCACCGAACTCCCTTTGGCAATTGCTATTTCTACGGCAACGAGAAGGATATTACCGATGATGATAAAAATCTGGTTGGTATGCTTAGAATGGGTGCT
>JABGVH010000019.1 GCA_018646195.1 Halobacteriovoraceae bacterium | reverse complement strand
TAGGTGCAGGTTGTTTTTGGGGAGTCGAAGAAACTTATAGAACTACAAGTGGTGTCGTCGAGACATCCGTCGGCTACAGTGGAGGAAAATTAGACTCTCCAGACTATCGAAGTGTCTGCGGTGGAGAAACCGGCCATGCCGAAGTTGTTGAAGTAACCTTTGACCCCGAAAAAATTGGCCTTGAGGAAATTTTAGAAATCTTTTGGAATTCCCACAATCCAACCACACTCAATAAACAGGGACCGGATGTAGGCTCACAGTATCGCTCTGCCATTTTCACCTACTCTACAGAGCAAATTGAGAAGGCGGAAAAATCTAAAAGAGCAGTAGACGAAAGTAAAAAGTGGCCGAATCCTATAGTCACAGAAATCTTACCGGCCAAGACTTATTGGCGTGCAGAAGAATACCATCAAAAATATTTTCTTAAAAATGGTGGCGGTTCCTGTAATTTTTAAGAAGCTTTAATTTAATCTCTTGGCCTCTAACTCAAAGCCTCTCTGAATTTTAGTTCTTTGACCTAGCTCATCAAGTGAAACTTGCGAGCGTGAGCTATACTTAGTGGTGAATACAGAGACACTTGCAGTTATAAAAACCACTAAAAGATAAGGAAGGAATTTCCTCAATAGACTCTTCATTTACACCTCTGTATTAAAAAAAAGACCTCCACTAAGGAGGTCCCCTTATTACTAGTTAATTTTCGCTTTTCTTACCCAAATTTAAAAATTTGTCTAATAGACCAGTCTTGCCACTTTGAATATTTATTTTCTGTGGTTTAGACTCTTCAATTTTTCCAACTACCAATGCCAGTATACCACTCTCTACGCTAGCTTCGATCTGAGATAGATCAGCGTCTTGAGGTAGGTAAAAACTTTTTTGAAAATTTCGATTATTCCAATGGGTACTTTGCCCAGAGAGAGTAATTAAATTGTCTTTAATTTCAACGCTTAGGTCATCACTTGAGAGACCTGGAACTTCAAAAGCATAGAAATAATGTTTCTCATCTTGTTTAAAATAAGAATCATTGTATGTTTGCTCAGTTCCACGCCCACTAATGACGTCATTGAGTAGTGAATTCCAAAAATAGCGATCTGCTGTTACTAAACTTGTCATAAGATCCTCCTTGCAAGTTATTAAAATTAGAAACTAGTTGCGCAGCTAGAAATCTCTTATAAATACAAGATGGAATCATATTAATTGATGTCAAGGTTTGCTATCAAAAAAAAAGGGATAGTCAGCAAAGCCGAGTATCCCTTTAAAATCTAATCTAAATTAACTTTTCTACTTAAATGAGGCTTCGAATCAGATCAATTCCGGGAGGAGAGAAAGCTTCGAAGCCCCAAGGAAGAGAGTCGTCTATCGAAAAATGAGAGACAGGGTCTTCCCTTTCGGGCCGTCTTTCAATTCCAACTTAAGTAATTTGTTCGCTAGTTTCCGGTACTTCTTTTTCCCTGGAAAAAAGCGACGTCTTTTTATCAACATCGTAAGGGCTTCATTATCAAGCTTCTCAAGGTTGATATTGGCCTTAATAGTATGCGGAACAAAGGCCATGTATTCATACTCTACGTCTCTGTCACGCCCGCGATACTCTCGTACCAACATTTCTTTATAGTAGCGGATTTTAACCTGTGCTACTTTCATTTTCTTCTCATTTAATACGGCACAAGGATAGCGACGCAACCACTTCTGGTCCCCACCTTTCAAGAGTCGGTCACGATCCTCATGCTCGTAGCAAAAGCCGTCTGAGTATGTACGTTCATAAACGGCATTCTTTATTTTAATGTCTCTAATGCTAAATTCTTTTGTCGTCCCCACAACTTCAAAAGTATCATTAAAAACGCCTGGATAAACTGTTGCGGCATTGGTCACTCCATTCAGTAGTAGACCCAATAAAATAATTAACTTAATTCCCCTCATAACTTCCCCCTGTTTTTTTCTTCCCCAATATGAAAAAAAAATGTCCCTCTGTGTGACCGCAATATAAACCAACGGGGGAAATACTCAAGAAATTTTGACATTTCGCCCAATAAAGTAGGACATGAGTACTTAAATGAGAGACATCGATTAACACATGTCCAAAAAAAAAGGCCCCGGGGTTAACCGGAGCCTTCTTTAGAGAGTAGAAAAAATTAGATTCTACTTTTCTATGACCTTTAATGTCTGCAATTCGTCTTGAACAGTCTGTCTAATTTGTAACTTGTATATCTCAGCTGCTAATTTCTTTGCTTTGCTCTTTCCGACAAGCCATCGGTACTTTCGCTTGCCTAGCTCTTCAATAACTCTTGGAGATAGCTCCTTAGTTTCAATATGAATTTCAGCCTCGTTAAAAGTATAACGAACCGGTTGCTCACTAAAATCTACTCCAAGCTGCCCTTGATTTGAACGAGTTCCATAGCGATGAAAGATGTTTTGAATATTGAAGTTCACTCGCTTTTGGTATTCGATAACAAGTTTGGCCTTGCCCTCTTCACCACCAACTAGTTTGAAATCACCTATTTCAAAATTACGGCTAGTTTTATGAAACTTTACCGTTTTTGGGCCGCCCCCGGTATCTCCATTCTGGCAAAAAACCGGAGAGGAGAGAGCTAAGAATAAAACTACCAATATCTTTTTCATGAGTAAATCTTCCCCTTAGAAAAGGTATCCGTAGTTACAAAGGTAAAGGCCCTAATCGGTCCCTTCGCTCCCTCTCTCTTACAAAGCTCAACTTTTTTATAATAGGCTTCCCAATCAATTCTAAGCCATTCATTATAACTTTCTTCACTAAGGCCCTCAGAAAGGATGCCGATGAAATTCTCACCTTTCTCATCACAGTTCTGTGGTTTAGTGTATTTTTCTACTAACTGAAGTCCTACTCTCTTAATAGTTTCAGGAGTTACATTTACGCGTGTTTTACCTTGCTTATAAATCCCTTGGCCCTCTACCGCCAAAAGATCATGCTCTAACATTTTTGCTAGCAGCTCTAGTCCGTACTCACCGAACTTAAAATTAATGAATTCTTTAGTTAAAATTCCTGTTGAGGCCAAGTAGTAAAGTTCAGCAAAGACACGATCACTGGCAATTTCTTGCTCAATATCGGTGTCAAAAGAAAGCCTTGTCCCCTGAGGTTTTGGATTCTCTTCCAATAAAATGGTCTTCACCACTTCAGGTACTAACTCTAGAATCTGGCTGTCACTAGTTGTTCCTAATAGGTAGCAGTAGAGCTTATAAAGAGTCAGGTAGGTTGGAGTGTTTTCCTTTTTCAAAAGGCGCTTTAAAGTCTTTTCGTGGATTTTAGTCGAACGCGCCACTAACTTCAGTCCCTTCTTGGGATCTTGAAAGGTTTCCAGCTTTATTTGCAGGTCAATCGCCACCTGAGATCTTAAGTCCAAGATGGTGGGCATTGGGCCGCCTAAATGTGGTTCTCTAGTGGTTGTAGTCATTCGTCTCTTCGTATTTTTTAACTCGGTGCGTGAAAATACCAGAGAACTGGCCATTTCCCAAGAAAAAAGCCCTGAACCGTAATTTTTTCAGGACATGCGTCCTAAACACTCCTAAAATGGGCAGCTATTATGACGAATCGGGAGGAATTTATGAATGTCAAAAAAGTGGCCACGCTATCCTTATTAGTGGGGCTTTTTGCCACAAGCGCACAGGCCTTATCATTTCGAGGCTGCAATTCGCCTCAAAAGGCCAGAATTAGCAAATTACATCAAACACTACGCCTAAATGTCGCCAAGGCGGCACACCCTACTACTGGAATCAGCAAGTACAGCTACTCTAGAGTCAAACGCGATTACCTAGATCCCCAGGGTCTGGTGCCTTCACCGCGCTTTAAAACCCATGCACGGACTTACACCCGCTTTCACGCCCGCGCTTCAGAAGTTATCCGCGGAATGAAAAACAAGGTCAATCAAGGTTATGCCTACCACTGCGTATCCGCGTCTAATCGCTATTGCAGCGGCGGCGGCGGAACCCTGGCCTATGTCTTGGACATATTGGGCAGGACCCTCAATAGAATTCACTTCTGCCCGCTCTTTTTTACCAGTCCTGAGTATGACCAGAACGAGACCATGTTGCATGAATTGTCCCACTTAGGGGGAGACACCCTCCATTAT
>JABGVH010000116.1 GCA_018646195.1 Halobacteriovoraceae bacterium | reverse complement strand
TCCATGTTGAGATTTTTTTGCTTTGAAAACAGGTATTGATTGAAGCAGTCGAGATCTGTCTTGTAATTTTTTAAGGTATTAGGACTTCGCCCTTTATCCCTTAAAAGGCCAAAAAATTGCCCCTGGAGTTGTACCAGGTCATGTCCTGAGTTTTTTATCATACTTATGTAAATCTTATAGGTTCGAAGGGCCCAGTGTACAAGGCCTAGGACCCTTTTCCAACAAAAACTTGGCTTAATCGACCTGTGGTGTTAAAAGTGGCTTGGAATTATTTCCAAAACATTCGAATATAAGTGAGCATTTTAATGCAACAGACGACCTTTCAATCCCTTAGCGAGGAGATTTTGACTCTCTCCTGCCTAAAAGAAAATTCTATTGAGGGTTTGCTTGGTTCTGCTGCGTCGAGTCCATTGCTCACGGATTTCACCCAAAAAATTAATTACCACTTCAAAGACCCCGATTTGTTGATCGAGGCACTGACACATACAAGTTTCACCCATGAATTTAGCGGCGCCAAAAGCTACCAGAACCTAGAATTTTTAGGGGATGCGGTACTCGACCTCTTAGTCAGTCAATTGCTACTTATTAAGTACCCGGAATTTAATGAGGGCCAGCTTTCTCGCTTCAGAGGAAGCCTAGTAAACGAAAAATCCCTATCCGACTTGGCCTGCAGTCTCGAACTTGGAGCACTTCTTATTTTAGGAAGGGGAGAGTTTAAAGGTGGTGGACATAAGAAAGACTCTCTACTGGCCGATTCAGTGGAATCTATATTAGGAGCAGTCTTCCAAGATGGCGGACTGGCAGCTGCCGAAATGGTTTTCAAACGCTTTATGCAGCTTTTTCATCAAGTTACTGGAAAGGAATTTATCAGTGAGGAGCAACTTACAGATTTTGATTCCAAAAGCCGGCTTCAAGAAAAAAGCATGGCCTTATTTAAAGTAAGACCAGCTTATAATTTTACTTCACTGGAAGATGGAAGCTTTGAGGTTGAAGTCACTATTTTAGAACACTCGTTAGGCCGTGCTAACGGCACTTCTAAGAAGAAAGCAGAAAGCAATATTGCCAACACTGTATTAAATAAAAAACTTTATATGAACATACCAGGAGCAAAAATATGTTAGTTGAAGACCAGCATCCACTTAATAAATCAATAATGGTTTCCGTTCTTGGAGTTCCTAACGTTGGTAAGAGTTCTCTTATCAATTATCTTATGGGAATGAATCTAACGGTAGTAACAACAAAGCCACAAACAACCAGAAATAAGTTTCATTGTATTCTGACTGTTGATCGTACTGAGATTGTTTTAGTGGACACTCCCGGGCTTCATACTACAAATCAAGAGTTTAATAAGCGACTTAATCAACAAGCGACAGAAGGCATTGTTGGCGCTGATGTTAACCTTTTCCTAGTAGATCTAAAAAGAAACGTACTTGCCCAATTAGAGGAGTGTAAGAGACATTTCGAAGATGACATTGGGAAGTCTTGGTTGGTTTTCACAAAAACGGACTTAATAGATAATGCAGAAGAATTGCCACTTGCAGAAGTTTTTGAACTAGCAAAAGGAATTTTTCCAAGCTTAGAAAGGTACTTTAGCCTATCTCCCAAGACGGGCGACAATGTTCATCTTTTAACTGGCGCTATTTGTGATGAGGCCAAAGACGGTCCTCACCTCTATGGTGGAGAAGTCAGCAATAAGAACGAAAGGTTCTTCGCTACTGAGTATATCCGT
Organism: Halobacteriovoraceae bacterium; assembly: GCA_018646195.1. Taxonomy (GTDB): domain Bacteria; phylum Bdellovibrionota; class Bacteriovoracia; order Bacteriovoracales; family Bacteriovoracaceae; genus JABGVH01. The sequence continues at coordinate 10,850 of JABGVH010000116.1, read as the reverse complement.
GAGCAAACTTTTGAGCTACTCAAGGATGAAATCCCTTATGAGACGGCCGTTGTTATTGATGAGTACAAAGACTTTCGAGAAAAAGAAACCAAAACTAAGCTTGCCTCTCATATTTCGGCATCTATATTAGTTAATCGTCCAAGCCAAAGAGCTATTGTTATTGGCTCAAAAGGATCTATGATTAAAGAAATTGGAACTAGGTCTCGGAAAAAAATAGAGGCGATGGTTGGAGGACAGGTTCATTTAAACTTGCACGTGAAAGTTTCACCAAAATGGTTTAAAAATAACTTCGTACTTGAAGAATTAGGATTGCCTAGAGCACAAACTTCCAACAGAGTTTGGAGGGCCAAATGAACACCCGAAATATGGTGATCTCTATCATTGGCCGGCCTAATGTTGGAAAGAGCTCACTTTTTAATAGATTTATGAAGCGCTCTTCTAAGGCCCTCACCCACGATCAGCCTGGAGTTACCCGTGACCGCCATTATGGAATGGCGACTTTTGATGCAATTGATGTCGATAAATCTGCCGATGCTATTTTAGTCGATACCGGCGGTTTTTATCCAGAAAAAGTAGAAGCAGACAAAAAGGGATTAGAGGAAGAATATAAGGCCAATACCTTTTTTAATATTATGAAAGATCATGCCTATCTTGCTATCGCCGAAAGTGATTTAGTATTATTCGTAGTTGATGTTAGAGAGGGAGTGCTTCCTTTTGATCAGAAAATTGCCGACTATATCCGAACCCAGAAGAAAGAAATCTGGCTTGTTATTAATAAGTATGACACCGACAAACAGGTCGGCGAAGATGCTGAATTTTACTCTCTCGGGCTTGATCCCGATAATATGTTTACCGTTTCGGCGGCCCATAACCGTGGCCTAGTTACACTAGAGGAGCGGTTACAAGAAAAAATTATCAATTTTGAAGAGGGTCAAGAAGAGATCGGACCTTATGGGGAAATTCCTCAATTACAAAAAGGTGTGACTCCGAGATTAACTGTTGTTTCACGCCTGGCCTTGATTGGAGCGCCTAATGCCGGCAAGTCGACACTTTTAAATCGATTGATAGGAACCGAAAGGGCGCTGGTTAGCCCTATCGCCGGAACCACCGTTGATCCCATTGAAGGTTATTTTGATTTAAATTTTGGTCAGAAGTCGTTTATGCTTCATGAAGAGTCTGTTTTCAATGATAACTATCTATTGAATCAATACTGTGATTTTCGCCAGAATAATGCCGATGTTCATAAGGAAATGGTTGCTGCTTACCAGAGTATGGAGCCTGGACAGGTTCGTGAAAAACACGACCCTCTCTACAAGAAAGTTTTCGAAACTCCAATAGATGATATTTCTGAAGAGAGCGAAGAACTTGAAGTACCAGTTGAAGCTGAAGTCAAAGTAGATGAGACAGCTGATAATAGTTCTCCTTGGAGATCGGTTCATATTGTCGATACTGCTGGTATTCGAAAGCAACGCTCTATAGATGGCTTCATTGAGGGCCAGTCCGTCTATCGTTCGCTTCGTTGTATTAGCGAGAGTGATATTGTTGTGCTTATGGTTGATGGCCAACTAGGCGTCGGTCACCAAGACCGGCGACTTATAGATATCGCAATTGAAAAAGGTAAATCTGTAATTATCGCATTAAATAAAGTGGATCTTTTAAAAGAAAAGCTAGTAACCGAAACAGACCGTAAAGAATGGTTGCTGGACCTAAAAGATACCCTACCTTGGCTAGAGTATTGTGATCTTATCCCTATATCTGCTAAAAATGGGACGGGGATTAAAAAACTAAATAAAGCTATTACCAAAACGATTTTAGTTCGCCGCCAAAAAATACCAACCGGTGAATTAAATAGAGCGGTATTTGATCTAGTCGAAAGAAATCCTGTTGTCATAAAAGGCAATGGTTCCCGTCGATTAAAGGTTAAGTACGCTTCAATGGTTAAAAGCGGACCACCTACTTTTCTTTTGTTTACCAATCGTTCAAAGGGCATTCCTGAAAACTTTCGGCGTTATTTAAGAAATGGTTTAAGGGGCTCTTTTAATTTCGATAACACTCCTGTTCATCTTATTTTTAGAACTGGTAGTGATTTAGAAAAGAGGGCAAGCAAGCTAGGAAATTCTAAAGGTACCGTTCCTACCAATTAATTACGTAAGAAATGACAGTTGAGTAGGCATTCCCACTAAGGTCATCAAATCCTGGTCCGTCAGGATTTGAGAGTGGGGCCTTATAATTTTGGGTGAACTTATCGTGAAAATTGACAGTGTGGAAAACAAATTCAACTCCGATGTAGCTCTCCTTGAGTTTAATTGGAAACTCACCGCCAAAACCAAACCCAAAACCTAGGCCACCTCCATTATCGTCACCTAGATTGGTCTGGTCACGAAATTTATTGGTGACATACCAGTATTCCATACGCCCTACGAAATAAGGGTTGGCGTAAGTGATGGCGGTTCCTAAGTTCGAAGTGTCTATATAGTAACGGTAAGCAAAATAAACTCGGAACATTGAAACATCTATTAGTCCAACCGGGTCAGCAAATGCCAAGGTAGGAAAATCAATAAAGATATGGTGCTTGGAAAAATCAAAGCCCATACCAAAGCTACTTGCAAAATCTAAAAAATAATTGAGGCCTAAGTTGAAAGTAGGAGGGTCATTTTCATAGGCATTCCCACGATTTCCGTCAAAGGAGGTGAGTCCAAGTCCTACCTGAAAGGAAAAAAACCGACCGTAGCGATAAAAGCGCTCATCCTCTAAAACTTGAGCCGCTTCCACATCTTCATTAAAATCATTGAAAATATCCCCGCCAATATTGAGGTCATCCTCTTCTACAAATGCATCGACAGGGCTGACTTGTGAGTGGACTGTCTGAGCAGAAAAGAAGAAAAGGCAAAGAAGAATAGAAAGCTTTTTAAAAAGGTCCATAGACCGTCATTTATCCTTTTATAAGTAAAAGTGGATGCCTGCTACGACAAAGTGACTGCCTGTAGTTTCTGCCACAAAGTCATCAAGCTTATTGAATGATACTCCAAACTCGAAACTAAATCCGAGACTTGTGAGCCCGGCGAAATGAAACTCAGAACCGAGGGTTAAGTCGACTTGAAAGCCTGACTGCTCGACACCGGCCGATTTTTCTTTGAGAAGGGCCCCCATAAGTGCGGTGTAGAAATTTAACTGAGGCTCGTCAAACAGGTTTCGATAAACTTTTAGCCCAGCACCAAAGCCGCCATTAGAATCATCAGTGCTCAGCCCCAGTAGGCCACCAAAAGCGAAAGATTTTGATTTTTGCAGCTTAAATGAGATCGAGGGGAGGTCATTTTTTAACTGATTATTAAGTCCTACTCCTAGCCTGCCGCGGCGATCGGTAGCATGAGAGAGGTTGGAAACGCTTGAAAGTATCAAAAGAAATAGGGATAAGACCTTTAAACATTTCACATTCATGAGCTTTCCGTTGTTGTGCGTTAAGAAAAAAAAATGGTTCGTCATTATTTTACCTAAGGACCGTATTTTTGACAACTTAGGTTAAGCTCTCTAGAATTATTTCCTAATCCCAACTGTCGGAGAATCCAGTGGCCAAATCTGAAACCATGCCAAGTCCTAGTAATGTTCCCAATAGCAACATAGACGATGTTTTAAATGATACGGAGATTGGTTCCGTCATTGCAAAGAATAAATACCTATTTATTTTTTTAGTTGTAGGGGCACTGCTGGCCGTTCTCGGTTGGGGCGCTTATACCCATTTTAAAGCGGAAAGCGATATTAAAAGTAACGCTAGGATCGCGGAGTATAAGATTGGACCTCTTGCTAATTTTGCGGCAGATAAATTAGAGGCCAATGGACTATTACAAGAATACAGCAAACTTTCCGTAGAACTTAAAGGCTACAACGGCTTGGCAACGACCCTAATCGTTTCAGCAGATGCTCTAATCGCTAAGACAAAATATAACCAAGCGCTTGAGCTATTAAATAATGGAAAGGCCGAATTTGAACAAAATATGTTTCTGCATTATTTCATTGGTATTCGCCTAGCTACAATCTATGAAGACCAAGGCAAGGTAAAACTTGCTATTGAAGAATTACGGTCAATAAATGACAGAGGAACAAAACTTCTAGAGGGTAAGACTTATATTGACCTTGGAAGACTCTATTTAAAATCCGGTGATAAAGAGACGGCGAAAGCAAATTTTGAATATGTAATCGATAATATTGCAGAAAATGAATTTGTAAAACTTGCTAAGCTTTATTTAAAGGATCTATAAAAGGTGAAGTACTTAAACCTATTAGTAATATCTTTGTACTTAGTTAGTTGCTCAACCCTCGAAATGATCAAGCCTGAACTTGAAAAAAAGGGTCAGTTTAATCCTATTTGGATAAAAAACCATGATCCTGACTATCAAACCGGAAATCTACCAATCGCTTTAAATTCTCCACTTCTCTATGAGGGGATTCTTTTTGTAGGGCATAATAAAGGCCAAATGAAGGCCTTTGAACTGGGTAATGGAAGGAAAATTTGGTCAGCCGACGATAAAGGCTTTTACCACTCAACTCCAATTATTTATAAAGATCAGTTAATCTACGGAACAACAGAGGGGAGACTCTACTCTCGCCACTATGTTTCAGGAAAGCCTAAGTATTCGGTAGACTTGGGAGCCGCCATAGAGTCTGAACCCGTGGCCTTTAGAGGAAGACTTTTTGTACACACTCGGAATCATAAAATATTTGCCTTAGATGCAGAGACTGGAAAAATCTTATGGGCCTATAAGAGATCAGTGCCATTTCTAACGACAGTCCAAAGAGTTTCAAGGCCTATGATCTATGACCAAAAGCTATTTGTAGGATTCGCTGATGGCTATATTGGGGCCTTCAATATTGAAGAGGGTGTCCTACTTTGGGAAAGAAAATTAGCCGATGGAAATAAGTTCATTGATGTAGATACAACTCCTATTATTTTTAAAGGTAAACTCTACGTAGGATCAATTGGTGGCCCGCTGACGGTTATTGAACCGAATACCGGAAGAATTCTCAAAAAGAGTAAGTATATTGTTTCTCGTGCCCCGCTAAAACTTAAGAATAGGCTTTTAATTGGAACGATTAAAGGGGAGCTTGTCATTTTGGACGAGAACCTGAAGACGGTATTAAAAAAGAAAATTGCTGATAAAGGGATTTCTTCTATTGTATGGTGGAAGAAAAAACTGGCGGTCTCTTCAATAGATGGAAATCTATTTTATGTTAATCCTGGTAATTTGAAAGTGATGGAAAAGATTCACCTTGGACACGCTAATTCTGCAGTCTTTGGCCAAATGAAAGTGATGGACGATAAGATGGCGGTCCTTTCCTCGCGAAATAGGCTCTACGTTTTTCGATAAAAATATTTATTGTTTTCGCTTTTTCTTTATTTCGTGAAAGTAAGAGCTCGCCCAAGGAACGCCTAAGCGTTTTTGAATCGCCTCATCATAGCGAAACTTTGAGTTGCCATTAGAGGCCGGTCCTCGACCCTTTGAACTTCCTAAACTATTAATGAGCGCCATATTTGAAAAGAGGGTTGTTTTTAGCAAGGTCTTCATGCTTTTCCCAGAGGCGACAAAATCTTTATGTCTCTTAATATAGACGATCAAATTTTCATAAATATAGTAATTGTCACTAGTTCCATGTTCACATAGTTCGTTCAACTCTTGGTAAGTTTTACCTAAGTGGACCTCTAGTCCTTTTTCCAAAATTTGGGCACTTGTGCGGCCGTCTTTATTTGTAATTTTGCCTTTAATAATATCGGCGACAGTAGGGTGCTGAGTTTCTACCGAAAGAGGCAGTGAAAGCTCTGGGTACAGCGCTAGTACTTCTGTATTAATGCTCTGTGGTCCCTCTGGGAAGCCTACGACTAAAGGGTTTTTGGAGGCCTTCGGAGTACCATATTTCTCTCGATGCCCCACCAATGAAGAGTGGAAACTAGGACAGATATTAATCTCTGGGGCGACTTCGCTTTGATGGTATTTTTTTAATTCTGTATATTGCTGATAGAGGCTCAAAAAGTAGAGTCGCTTATTACTTTGATTGAGGAAGTAATTTCCTAACTTCTTCTTTTTTGTTGAAGCAGGCCCACGAGACCTTAAGAAAGTATCTTTACCTATAGAGGGCAGGACATTAATTTCAGGAACATTATTTGAGGTAATTCCTCGAGAGCTATAGCGATTCATCTTATCTTTAAATGATTCAGGTTTTTTGTAATTTGTGCCACAACTAGAAACCGTAAAAGCTCCTAATAGTAGGCTGTATATAATCAAATTTGACCGACCCATGCTAACTCCTTATCAGTTTTGCCTGCGCTCTACTCTCTATCGGAAGGTCATATAGCGAAACTTAACCACCCTTTGCTTAAGGATAATTTTGCCTTGAATACAGGGATTGGTTTAGTCGGGTACTCGTAAGAGGTTTAAAACTGGCAGGTCGCCAGGATCTTTAACTGAAGATTTTTGCGTTCGTCGTTTAATTCAAATGATGCTTCGCCAAGAGGACGCCCCTTACTGCAAGAGACCCAGGTGATAAATTCTCCTGTTTTCTGAATACTATAGTTACAGCGAATTTTTTTTCGCAGGACTTCCCCGCGACTTTCAGTGGCGCCAAACCAACAGCGCCAGCTGGTTTTACTGATAAAAGGTTTGAATTCTGTTTCAGGTAATTCGGTTTGAGTTAAGTCAAAATTGGCGTCAGTAATCTGAAGATTCCAAGTGGCCCCAAGAGTATTGAGTGAAAATGTCATTAAAAATGCAAGCGATAGGATATTTTTCAAAAACTAACCAGTTGATAATTGCCGTTCTTGGAAATAGTACTGGAGTCGACACTCATTGTGAAGCTTGAAGCCTCTCCAGTTTCAAATTTTAACTTGAACAAAAACTTACCTACAGGAAGGATTTTATAAAACTCTCCTCTGGCGAAGGGAAAAACTCCAAGGGATTTATTTGTCTCAGTAGAGATAATTTCGACCAGCCCACTCAACTCTTTATGGGGAAGAATAAAGCCTGCTCCTTGATGTCCACGCCTAAGGTATTTTAGTAATGAACTGCGGTTATTTTCGTAAAAAGTAGGAATATCAGAATAGGAGGGCCACTTGTTTTGCGATAGCTCAATCGTTACTTGCAGGTCTCCGTGCCAGAAGAAGCTCCAGTCCTGCATGCCGCCGTTAACTTCATACCATTGGTTGCCATTGGTAATGCCTCCCGGAAAACGGCTAGAATTGGCCATTCCTGGAACCTCTGAGGCGTATTCCAATGATAGTTTCTTTATAAGCTCGGTTAGCGGAGCAGGTTCAGGACTAGTATCCCAAGGATAATTTACACATTCAGTTCCACCATGGAAATTGGCGGATAAGGAGAAGTGCCGGCTAGTCTGCCAGGCCATAATGGCCATTGTTTCTGGTTCTCGGCCATTGGGAGTGTTTTGATTGTCTTGAGTGGTAAAGTCAGGAAAATTTCGATTAAGATCTTTCCACCGTGAATTACCTCGTCTTTGCTTAGCGCTACCATCCGGGTTCATGGTGGGCACGATAAATATTTCTGTATTGTTAACTAATTCCCGAATTGTTGCATCACCGCTTTTATATTTCTCTATTAGCTCTTCGATTAAGAGCAACATTAACTCTCTACCAACAATCTCATTGCCATGCATATTGGCAATATATTTTACCTCAGGTTCAACTTCATCTATAGAGGCGTTATCGGAAATTTTAACCATCCAGATTGGATTTTTTTCAACTGACTTTCCCAGGGAACTTAAAGAGAGAATATTTGGGTTTTCGCTGGCCAGTTTTTTGAGCCTATTTTCTATCGCTAGAAGAGTGGGGTATTCGCTTTTATCGCTTTTATTTAATTCTTCGGGTAGGGGGCTAAAGGGAATATTTAATTCTTTTAGCCACTTTGAGAGTCCAACTGGGCCGAAAACCTCAAAGCCGTGCTTGTCGACATGGTCTACTACCAAGTCTTGCTGTGAGAGGATTTTTTTTAGGTGCAGCTGTTTTGGATCTTCTACCAAAAAGCCGGTCTCAACGGATTGGCCCCAACTTGAATTGATCAGTAGAAATAGGCCGATTGTGGTGAGCGCTTTCAATGCCATGTTTATCCTTATTTAAGAGGCGCCATTGTGTCGCGAGGGGGCCGAAACTGTCAATTGGCTGGGGCTTCTTTACAGGGTCTAATTCCCTGGAATTAAATAAGTATTCAGGAATAAAGGTCGGGTATTTCCAACCTTTTCTTACACCTCCTAAAAGGTCTACAATAGAGGGTGTGAAGGCAATCTTTTGTATAATTTTGGCAGTTTTGGCCTGGATGGGATTCTATCTAGAGGGGGACTTTTTTTTAGAAGACCATACTTATTATAGGGTCCACCTTTTCAATCATTTACAGGCCGGTGGTAATTGGCCTGAATTTTTTGTCTCTACCTCACTTCCTTACCATTTTACGGACCTCTTTTTTCTCTATTGGCTCAACCAGTTTTTTGATTTCTTCAGTGAAAAGAGCTCGCTTCTTGCCACATACTTTCAGGGCGCCTTTTACATGGGGCTCTTTTGGTATAGCTACTGTTATTTTTTAAAGATAAAGAAATTTCCGCTGCTATATTCGATAGCGCTTCCTCTATGTATCTTAATCTGCGCGCCATTATTATCTCTTGTGGCGATTCAAGTTGACGATAATATGTCGTTCTATTTTACGTTACCTTGGATGCTTCTTTTGGCAGAGAAATGGTTCTCTACGGAAGACTGGAAACCCACTGACATTAAAACTGATTTAATTTGGGGAGTATTAGCGGGGCTCTTTTTAAGCATAAACCTATTCTTTGTTCTGTTCTTTTTTCCGGTGGCATTTTGGGGAATCTATTTTTTATATTTAAGAAAATGGGCGGCTTTTAAACGAATTCTATTATTTGTAAGTACCGCCTTGATTAGTTATTCAGCGCTGCTCTACCTGATCGTCGGACAGTTTATCGAAAAAAGCTTTTCCTTTGCTGCGATCAAAAGCGCGCCGATTTGGTTGATTTTTTCAAGGGCCTTAACACTAACCGGAAATTATGATTGGAATAATAGTTCGGGAATATTGAACACCGATTTTTCAGATGTATTAAACTTGGTATCAGTTGGTTTAAACAAAGGTTTTTTCTCACATGGGATCGAACCGCTTCAATGGTTATTCTGGTCAGCAGTGGCCTTTTCAGTAGCAGCGCTATTGTATAATTTCTATTCTCGGAGCATAGCAGGGGCGAAGATCTATTTTACTTTAGTTCTGGCAGGCCTTGGCGGAGCTGTCTTTTATGAACCAATGATTCCTCAGCGATGGGACTTCTTTTTCTTGGCATCCACTCTACTTATAATTCAAAGTTATTCTAAGCTAAATAGCTTGGGCAAGAAGGCCATTTTAATTCTGTTAGGGGTTCAGTTATTTAATGGCATTTTTGCCAATATGAACCCCTATAATATTCCACCCGATAGGCTTAAAAATTTCTATACCCAACTAGGGCTATTTCGCTACCAGGCGGAGCGATTGGAAAGAAGTCGGCCAGCACAGTTGATAAGATCATTTGATGATGTCTATTTAGATCCCTATATCCAGGCCAGGTTCCCGCAGCTTTCGAGTAAGATCTATTACCGTGGTGAATTTGAGGGAAGGAATATAACTATGCAATCACCTCTCTCATTTTTTGCCAGAGGCGAGTATAGCTGGCCAGAGTTCCTGGCCGCCAATGGCACTTTTGATTTTTTTAATTTTAGTCCAGATCGAAAAGAATTATGGGTCACAGTTAAAGACTAGCTGCAGGACCAGCCCACCATGATTGTTTGAAACTTCTTCTTTAAAACATCCCAAACGGCAATGCAATAGAGTTCCTGATAGAGGTTCTTAGGGAAGTTCTGAGTTTTGGAATACTCAATTAGTGAACTTGGACAAGCAACATCTTGAGGAAAATTTTTGGGCTGCAGGGTTTTTGTAATTTTGAAGCTGCCATTACTATTGAATTCAATACCAAAATAATGCCCTTCTTCTTCAATTGTAAAACCTAATTTACCACTTCTTATATAGAGTGGTCTTTCTCCTCTAGGTATTTGATAATTTTTTATGTTGCCCGTTCCCTGAAGGAAAGCTTTGGAAATGATTAGCCCGCTTTTGTCTTGGTATTTTTTAGCTAATGTGCCTAAGTTTTTAGTAATAACTTGGGAGAGTAAAATAGGATTGAGGGATTTTCGATGCTGCTTACAGTGAGAATCCCAATGAATAAATGGGCCTGTTAACTTTGCATCTTGGCGAGTCCAAACATTAATGGGAATTCCATATTTTTTTCGATGCGCCTCTAGGGAGACTTTTTGGTCTTTTGCATGAAGCCGCAAGCGGTCCAGCCACTTTTGGCGCAAGGCCCCAGTTTCTTTATTACAGCTGGAATTTTCAGGGCAGCCAATATTTTTATGATCGAGCATATGCGCAAGAAAGGGCACCTTCTTTATAGGAGGTGGCGAGTCTGCAAATGCTGCAGTACTGCAAATAGATAAAAATAAGATACTCAGAATAAGCTTCAATCGAATCACCTTTTAAGCTTTTGATTTTAGAAGATACTACTCCAAGATGGAAAGCATGATTTTAATCTGGCCCTGGCCAAATTGGGCGTCCCCCCCATATATTGTGTGACGTCAACTTTATGACGGGGTTTCCCCACAATATCTTGGGTTTCGGCTTGACGAAAATTCGTCCCGGCCAAATCATTGGGTTAAGGAAACTTTGAAAGTAAGGTTACCACACGAGACACATTTGAAGGAGCATGGATGAAACTTACACGTCTGTTTACACAGGAAGGGCGCGGTCCCTACGCTGAATTTAACTTTG
>JABGVH010000020.1 GCA_018646195.1 Halobacteriovoraceae bacterium | reverse complement strand
TTAGAAGGTGAGGCCCCTATGCAGTTTTTCTTAGATACCGGAATAGTTGACGAAATTCGCCAAGCGGCCAAGTGGGGCTTTATTGATGGCGTCACTACCAATCCTTCCCTGATCGCCAAATCAGGACGCAAGCAAGAAGATGTTATTCGAGAAATTTGCGAAATAATCGATGGCCCGATTTCAGCTGAAGTCATTGCAACAGACTACGATGGAATGATCGCAGAAGGGCGTGAGCTAGCGAAAATTCACGACAATGTAGTCATCAAGCTGCCTTTAACCGAAGACGGAATTGCCGCCACAAAATGGTTCAGTGACAATAAAATCAAAACCAATGTTACCCTTTGCTTCAGCCCTAACCAGGCCCTATTGGCGGCTAAGAATGGTGCCACTTACATCTCCCCCTTCATTGGAAGGCTGGATGATATTGGTCACGATGGCATGGCGCTGATCCAAGAAATAAAAGAAATTTATCTCAATTACGGTTACACCACTGAAGTGCTTGGGGCCTCAATTCGCCACGCCACTCACGTCCGTGACGCTGCACTTGTCGGCTGCGATGTCGCTACAATGCCAATCAATGTAATGAAATCGCTTTTCAAGCACCCTTTAACAGATAAGGGTCTGGCGGCTTTTTTAGCTGACCACCAAAAGGCCAACGCTTAAACTCAGACTTTAGCTTTTTCACCACTTCTAAGCCTTTGAAAACAAAGAGAAAATACACGTTCTTTTCCCTCAAGAAATGACCTGAGTACCCGATAAAACTAATAGGATCAAGCTTTTACCCTATTGGAGTTATCGGTGAATAAGTGTTGCTTAATTCTATTGCTACTTGCTCTCTTTTCCTGTGTTCAGGAAAAGAAAAACGTCAAGCTATCTCCAGGCACTCCCTTTAACCCGGGCTCAGGAATTCCACTGCTTTGGCCAAGTGCCGCCTTCCCGCTGAATCTTTTTATCTCTGAAGATTTCGTCAATGAGGATTTTAATCCCGCCGACGACGATGCCCATGGCCACGATCCCTTTGAACAAATGCAGGAGAATTGGGACCAAGCGGTACCAGAATTGAATTTCTTTGCACTGCCGGCGACCAATGCCACCAATAAAGACAATGGCTCACTAGGCTCCTTTAACGATGGCCTACTTGGAATATACAAGAGCCGCAATTGGTTTGCCTCAGTCAGCGCAAATGCACTGGCGATTACCCAGTACTTTGGGATTCGTCGCAATGTCGGCTCGGCCAGTGAATACCTTGAGATGACCCACGCAGATATTATGGTTAATTACCGGGACTTCAATTTCAACCTGGATCCTGGCTCGGGTGCCGCCTATGACCTGCCTTCAGTAGTGCTGCATGAGTTGGGGCACTTTTTAGGGATGCCACACCAGGGCAACTTCAGTATCCCCTCAGTTATGCAGCCCTTTATGAGCATCATAGAATCAAATAGAGTCTTAGAGGCCTACGATACCAATTCTATTAGAGATAATTATGCCGGCTACTTTCCACTTATGGCAGGTAATGCGGCAGTTAGCGCCGGCGCCGTGGCCACTGCTGGTGCTAGCATTTCTGGCCCTGACGCCAATGAAGGACAAGTGGTTTCTGGGCTGATAGAGCTGCATAGTGACGGAAATTGCCTGCATTATGAAAATGGCGTTTTTAAGTACGCTCACCTGAAATAAGCGAATTTCCAAAATAACAGTCTTTGTTGTAACATCGAAGTCCCCACAGACACTAACTAATGACATTTACAATTAAGGACAGACCAATATGAGTACGACCAAAACTAAAGAAGAAGTTAAGGACTATTACGGAAAAGTACTTCAAGAGTCATCTGACTTGAAGACAAATGCCTGCTGTACTGGAGTTACCTATCCAGACTATGTCAAAGAGGCATTAAAGCTAATTCACGATGAGGTCCATGCTCGCTACTACGGCTGTGGCCTAACTATTCCTCACGCATTAAAAAATTGTAAAACCTTAGACCTAGGTTCAGGTGCTGGTAGGGATTGCTATATTCTCTCCCACTTAGTTGGAGAAGAAGGTCAAGTGATTGGCATTGATATGACCGATGAGCAGCTAGAGGTGGCCAATCGCCATCTTGAATACCACCAGCAAAAATTCAAGCATAAGAAAGGAAATACCTCTTTTGTAAAAGGTGATATTGAAAATCTAAAAGAAGTCGACCTTAAGGATGACTTTTTTGATGTTATCGTAAGTAATTGCGTCATCAACCTTGCGACTGATAAAGACGCAGTTCTTGAAGAGGCCTTTCGAGTTTTAAAGGCCGGAGGAGAACTATACTTTTCCGACGTCTATAGCGATAGAAGAGTTCCGGCCGAATTAGTTAAAGATCCTGTTCTCTACGGTGAATGCCTTAGTGGTGCTCTCTATTGGAACGACTTTATTAATATCGCCAAGGCAGCAGGTTTTGCTGACCCGCGAGCGGTTGAATGGGAACCCATCACTATCGAAAACGCTGAGGTTCAAGAAAAGGTCGGCGACATAAAATTTTATTCAATTACTTATAGGTTATTTAAGCTAAAGGATCTCGAACCCGCTTGCGAGGACTATGGTCAGAGCGTTACCTATCTTGGGAACCTGCCTGAAGCAACAGAAAGCTTTGTACTAGACTCTGGTCACACTTTCAAAACAGGCAAGGAAACTCCTGTCTGTGGAAATACTTACAGAATGCTCAACGAAAGCCGCTTTCGAGATACTTTTGAATTCCGAGGCACGATGGATACCCATAGAGGTATTTTTGAAGGCTGCGGTGAAAGTTCTCCTATGAAAAACGCCACTGCAAAGAAAAGTGGCAATAATGGAGGTTGTTGCTAATGAAAAAAATACTCTTGGCCATAATTATTACAATTTCACCATTGGCCCATAGCTTCGACCACTCGCATGTCAGCTTTGATCTAATATTACAAAAATACCTAGTCGAAACGTCTTCGTCGCAAACTCTTTTTAAATACAAAGAACTAAAGGAGCAAGGTTCCAAGTCTTTTAATGAATACCTGGCCTCACTTTCAAAAGTTACCCTGAGTAAATATGGAACTTTTACCAATGACCAAAAACTGGCCTTTTTAATTAACGCCTATAATGCTTTTACCATAAAATTAATAATCGACCATTATCCTGTCGAAAGTATTCGAGATATCGGTTCAGTATTTACCTCTGCTTGGAAAAAGAAATTTTTCAATTTTTTGGGCAAGAAGTCTTACCTTGATTTTATTGAGCATGAAATGATTAGAAAACACTTCAAAGAACCTAGAATTCACTTTGCTGTCAATTGTGCTTCAATGAGCTGCCCTTCACTGATGCCCTTTGCCTTCGCTGCAAAAAAATTAGACTTTCAGCTAGACACCGCCGCCAAGGCCTTCTTAGGAAATACCGAAAAAAACCAATATGATGGTTCACAGAAAAAACTTTTTCTGTCAAAAATTTTCAAGTGGTACGGTGGCGATTTCGAAAAAGTTCATGGCAGTGTTTTGAAGTATGTCGCTCCCTATATTAAAACTAGCGCTGAAAATCGTCGTTTAATAGGCAATGAAAAAGTCAGATTGGATTACCTGGATTATGACTGGAACTTAAATGAGCAAAAATAAGTTTTCAGACCGCTATACAACAGCGG
>JABGVH010000021.1 GCA_018646195.1 Halobacteriovoraceae bacterium | reverse complement strand
TTCCCTGGCCCATCTCTGATGAATATCCCTTGGCCTGGTTTTCTCCCGACCCAAGGGGAGTTCTCGAGTACAAAAATCTTCATATTCCTAGAAAGTTAAATTCTGCCCTCAATAAAAATAAATACACCGTAACTTTTAATCAACAATTCGACCTCGTCATACAAGCTTGTGCCGAAGCCAAACGAAAGGACCAACCAGGGACTTGGATAAATCAGGAGATTATTGATTGCTTCACCCAGTTATTTGAACAAGGCCATGCCTACTCAGTTGAAGTAATTAATAAAGATGAGGAGGTGATTGGGGGCCTTTACGGAGTTTGCTTGGGAAACTACCTCTCTGGTGAATCTATGTTTTTTAAAGAGACTAATGCATCTAAAATTGGACTTGTTACTTTGATGCAACACTTACACCAAAAAGGTGTCGATTTTCTAGATACTCAAATGGTAACCCCTGTTGTCGCTTCTCTCGGCGGTACTGAAATCCCGCGATCCGATTTTATCAAGCGGGTTGAAAATCGTGGAAGTCGAGAAAGACAAGAGATATTTAGTACATAATATGTCATTACTAAAAGACACATTTAAATGTTTTAAAGAGCGAGGTTTTTTCGATACCTCGCTTATTATTTACTCAGCGCTACTCGATTCATTTACCGATTTTCAAAAGGGAATTGCTTCAAGCGGAACTGTCTCAATTGATCACAAAGATTCTCGTAACTATCGCCCTACTCGTGCGATCCCCTTTGAAAAACTTATGCGTTCTTTTGATTTTAATAAGTCCGGGAACTTTGTTGATTTTGGATGCGGAAAAGGACGAGTCTTACTTTTGGCCGAAGATTATTCGTTCGCCAATTTAGTTGGAATAGAATTAGATTCGGAATTATGCCAGCAGTCCAAGAATAACTTAAAGGATTTTAGCAATATTGAAATTAACAATTGTAACGCCACAGACTATTCGATTAAAAATGAAGATGTTTTTTTCTACTTCTATGATCCCTTTACTGGTGAAGTATTAAGGAAAGTTTTAGAAAATATAATCAATTCTAGCAAGCTCACTCCTCGTCCCATCACAATTGTCTATCATCATAATTTTGAAAAAGCGCCCGATGACCAGTTAAAATTAGGTTCTTTCGAAATGGTGGCGGAACCAGAATTCCTCGGAAATAAGTTTTATATATATCAAAATAATTAAGTTATAGACGTTGAGAGGAGCGATCCGAATCATCGACAGTAGATACGATACCCTTTCCACCATTTAAAGTTGGCCGATTGGCCAATGCATGTTGATCAAGAACCCAATTGGCCTCTTGATGGTCTGCCATAACATATTCCTCTCCTAATCTAATAGCATCGACCGGACAAGCTTCCTCGCAAAAGCCACAGAAAACACAACGCAGAAGTTCGATACGAAAAGAAACGGGAGTAACTTCCTTAGTGTGATTGTCCTCATTCTCGGCCTCAATATGAATACAGTCAGCAGGACAGTATTCAACACAGAGCCGGCATGATACGCAACGCATATCTCCATCTTCTTTGACCGTTAGGTAGGGTTTCCCTTTAAATCTATCGGAGTAATGGTGCTTTTCTTCTGGGTAAGGAATAGTAATTCGTTTTTCAAGTCCCAGTACATTTTTGAACAAAGAAAAAATAGACGATTTAATCGCGAAGAAAAAACCTCGAATATAACCTTTATGATGATAGAGCGTTTTATTAAGAATCATCGGTCAAGCTCCCCTGCTATAACATTCATGGAGCCTAGCGTGGCCATCGCATCGGAAACCATACTGTTTTTTACAACGTCAGGGAAACTCTGAAATATACTGAAACAAGGAGGACGAACTTTTACTCGATACGGATTCTTGCTGCCATCACTAATTACATAAAATCCAAGTTCACCATTTGCAACTTCTGTTGATGAGTAGATTTCCCCTCGAGCAGGTACTACGCCATTTGTAATTATATTGAGATGTTGACTCATACTCTCGAAATTTGAATGAAGGTTCTTTTTATTTGGTAGAGAAATATTTGGATCACTGACACGTACATCTCCGGAGGGAAGATTGTCTAGAACCTGGGCAACGATTTTTAAGGACTGCCTCATCTCTTCAACACGAACAAGATATCGGTCGTAGCAATCTCCATTGATTCCAAGTGGTATTTCAAAATCAACATCCCCGTAAAAATAATAGGGAGAAGTTTCTCTAATATCGTAATTTACACCGCAGGCCCTTAGGCAAGGTCCGGTGTAACCCCAATCGAGTGCGTCCTTAGCCGATACCGGGCACACCCTTGTACGGTCCATCCAAATTTTTGAACGCGTTAGTCCTGTGGAAATCTCTTCAATATTTTTTGAAATAATTTTCGTTACTTTTAGGCAGTCATTGACCCAGCCGATTGGTAAGTCAAAGGCCATTCCCCCTACTCTCGTCAAAGATACGGTAAGTCTAGAGCCGCAAAGTTTTTCGAATAATTCGTAAACTCTTTCTCTTTGCTCGAAACAAAAATGAAAATTTGAAGCAGCTCCCAGGTCTACTGCGGCGGCGCCAATACATAAGAGATGATCGATGACCCGAGAAAGTTCAGCAAAAATCATTCTAAGCGCCTTGGCGCGATCGGGTATCTCTATCCCCATCATATCTTCAACTGCTTTACACCATCCAATATTATTCATCGGCGCTGAACAGTAATTTAACCTATCAGTATAGGGAATCACCTGATTGTACATTTTGCTTTCACAGAGTTTTTCGAAACAGCGATGGAGATAGCCGATTTCAAGTTTAGTTCTTGAAATTACCTCTCCTTCTATTTCCAACATAACCCTCAGTGTACCTTGTGTAGCCGGGTGGCAAGGACCCAGGTTCACCCATTCTTTTTTCTCTCTTTGCAGCGGAGTCAGCTGACCATCCTCTTCAAAAGAAATAGCCTCGCTTTCACTTAGCGGTTGCGCCTTGCTGCCATCAAAATCTTTACGCAGAGGGTGCCCACTAAATTCATTATGGGTCAGTAGCCTTTTCCTCGCTAGGTTTTTAAAAGCTAGCCCCATCATGTCCCAAGTCTCTCTTTCAAACCACTCTGCGCCTTTCCAAAGCGAAGTTATGCTCTCAAGTTCCTGGCGACCATCAGTGGAGACACGAACTCTAATTCTTTGATGAACTTCCATATTAAGAAGATGGTATACGACTTCGTAACGCTTACCATGACTCCAGTCTTCTTCTGGTCGTTTTAAGTTATCAACTCCACAGATATCTAGCAGTACAACAAAGTTACATTGGTCCTTAAGATATTCAATGGTAGGAATTAGCTTATCTGGAGTGCTATGGAGAATATGGTTTTGATGTTGATAACTATAGTTCGCTTCGCCGAACTGATCTCTCAATTGAGTTCCAAGGAAGTTAGCATTTTTTTTATTAAGTGTTTCGTGAATCATGATCTTAAGTTAACTCCGCAGCAGCAATATGTCCTTCAGAGGCACAGACACCTTTTTCTATTCGTTCTCCGATTTTCATAATGCCTTCGATTACAGCTTCTGGAGTTGGTGGACAACCAGGAATGTAAACGTCTACCGGAATTTCTCTACTAACCCCTTGAACGACATGGTAGGAGCGATAAAACCCTCCTGATGCTGCACAAGCCCCCATTGCAATAACCCATTTCGGACCTGCCATTTGTTGATATATTTTTCGTAATACAGGCGCCATTTTTTCGGTAACGGTTCCAGCAATGATCATTAGGTCTGATTGGCCTGGATTAAATCGAACCACCTCAGAGCCAAATCGCCCTAAATCATAACGAGGACCTTGAGCCGCCATATACTCCATAGCACAACAAGCCGTGCCAAATGGCAGTGGGCATAGCGAGTTTTTCTGGGCCCACTTCCGTACCCAGTCGAGAAAACTATCTTTCTGAGTAGTTAGAACAAGTCTTTCAAGGGCAAAATCTTCTTCACTAGTTGGTCCCAAAGGAGTAACCAACTTAGGGTTAATATCCATTTCTATCCTTTAATTTAAAAAATAAGATCGTATTTTCCACGTTTTTGAAATCGGAAATTACGCCACGAAATATCTAGCGGAAAAATTCTAGTCTTATTTTGCTTTTCCCTATATCTCTGGACCTGATCATCACTGCATTTTAAATTCTTACCGTTGCTATAAACCCAAGAGTAAACTTTGCGATGGGAACCACCCACACCGTAATCATATTCAACAAAACGGTGGTGTTCCTTACCGGCCCTAGAAAGACCAGCTAAGACCCTAACAGCCTCCTCAAATGAGTTATCCAGTTCTTCTGTTGTACAGGCCCTCAATTCATTCTTATTGCTAAAGTAGAGTACACCATTTGCGGTAACCGGATTTTCAATCCATCCCCGTTTGCCACAATTATAAATATATCCCAGAGACTCCAATTTATAATAAGCTGAAAGATAGGCAAAATACCAAAAGCGATCCCGGTCTATCTGAATATTGGCAGGACGGACATATTTTTGGCAGGTTCTAAAACGTTCTCCATAAGAGAAGTAAACTTCCCTAAAGAGCGAGGCAAAATTGCCTCTGTAGTTTGCCTTCTTTGCGAGCTTCGTTTTCTTCTCATCCAGAAGGTCTTCCATATATTTTTGCTTTTGATCCATGAAGCGATATTTGGTAGAGAGATTAACTACTTTACTGCGAACACCTTTTTTCTTTTTATTTTTTAATTTATAAGCACTCATTTTACGGGCTATCTCTCTTCGAACTAAAAGAGAAGAGTCCCAAATATAATCGTAAAGCCGGTGGCAGCTTTTCCTTAAATCTTGGAGCTCCTTAAAGGTAAAATAATGCCCTTTAGATAATGCAAAAACTAGTGCCTCTCGTGCCCCAACTTCCCCAACCATTCGGTAAGCCGGCTCTTCGCCTTTGGCCGACAGTGTACGACCTTTGCCATTTTCGATGAAGGCCTTGAGGTAACGCCACTTGGCCTTTTTCTTCAAGCTCGACAAGTCCTTTATCTTGGCATATTTGGGATCTTTGGGATTGACCG